>JAYZXX010000096.1:0-21048 GCA_036140815.1 Bdellovibrionota bacterium
CTACAACACCCTCAACATGTTCCAATATATGCTCCAAGGCTTCCCGTAACTCACCAAATAGTTCCCCAACATCATTTGACACTTTTCGTCCGTCAGTAACCATTTTGGTGTTTTCAGAGATAATTTCATCAACTGCCTTTTTGCTTTTATCCAATAAATCAGTAATTTCCTTGGCAGCTCTTCCCGATGTATCCGCAAGACTTCCCACCTCTTCTGCAACCACTGAAAAGCCTCTGCCATGCTCGCCCGCCCTTGCAGCCTCAATGGAAGCATTAAAGGATAGTAGTTGAGTTTTAAAAACAATATCATTAATAACATTAGTCTTATTGCTAATATCATTAATTAAAGTATCAAAAGAGCTCAATCGAGCATTTGCCTCGTTTAGTTGCTCCATCTTCTTGGATAATTCCTCTAAGCTACTTAAGCCTCTATTAGTAATTTCTTTCATAACATCAGCCTCTTTTAATGATTCTTGAGACTTGGATTGGGTTAAATCAATCATGCTTTTCAACTGACTCATCGTTGCCACCGTTTGATGAGTAGCAGCAGACTGCTGATTGGCACTTGCAGATAAAATATCTACCTCAGACTCTAGACTACTAGTAAAAGACTCACTACTTTTTACCACTCCTTTTAATTTACCCACGGCGCTTACCAATAACCTTGCAATACTCTCCCCTGAATACAAACTTGCCACTAAAACAACGATCATAATAAATAAGATTGCAAGTAAAACACCTATCAAGGAATCAACAACTACAGCATTTATCCCATTAATCCCCAGCTCTGAAACCAAATACCAATTTAACTGGGGAATATTCAATTTCCCACGTTTTACATAGACTGGTTCTTCATAATAATTTTCCGCTTCAAAAACTTCGGGTCTCTCAATGGCTAGATCTTTTGTAAAATCCAACGGATGAACAAAGTTTCCAACCAAAGTAGCATGGCCTTTAATGTCTTCAAAATTCACTCCATCTAGCTTAAGAGCTTTTAATTGCTCTACAAAGGCTTTGCTATCAGCCAAGAAGTAGTTGTCTTCAGATCTGTACTTTCGATCTTCCCCTAAGACATAGTAGCTAGATGAAGCTGAACTATTCTCAGCATGTAGTAAAGAATCAATTTTCTTTACTGGTATTTGAAAAATTAATACTCCTATTTTTTCACCTTCATCATAAATAGGACTGGCAATAAAGCTGGCTGGCGCATCGTAGGAGGGGCGATATGGTTCCATATCCACTATGGTAAACTCTCCTGATGAAAGCTGCATGGCTTTATTAAAAGCAGTGGCTATGTTTGAATTTTTATAAGGCCCATTTAAAAGGTTTGTAGCGTAGTCTAATTCTTTAAAAACAGAGTAAACGATATTACCAGTTTGTCCATCCACTAGAAAAATGTCATAGTATTCAAAGCTATTTAGAAAACTTCTAAACTCCTCATGATACTTTGCATGAACCTGGGAATATCTAGACGAATTATTCGCTTTGTATAACTTATCTTTCTCACCAAGTGGATTTTTATTTGCGCTTATGTATTCATACTGTAAAGCCTTTCCCCCTGCTGATATACTAGCTAAGTAGGACATCACTTCCACATCCACATTTTTAGTATTTTGCTCAGCAAACACTCTCAAAAATTGATTTTTATAGTAGTCTTCTAAACTTGGATTAATATCTGTTTCGGCTAGTCCCAATTCTTCAGATACAGAATTGAAGGCCTCTGTAAACTCACGCATCGCCAAGACTGTATTAGTCGACTTCGCTTCGGTTATGTTTTGATTAATGATGTCGGAAAAAAGATTCTCTAAAAACTGTTTTTTGCTCGAGTAAATCTCCTTTGACTGCTCCAACTTGTCGATAGTCAAGTTCTCTTTTAATTTAGATATTAATAAAACGCTCACAAGCAAAACGGGTAAAATCCCCATCAGTAGTGATAAAACAACTAACTTCTTTTTCAACGCCCACTTTTTCAACTTTTTTTCTCCAGTTTAAAGTCCAAATGCTTGTCGGCTGGAACATAGCTAGATTTGATAGCTCTCCTGAAATGTTAAGATAAGTCCCTAGTGTTCTGGTCCAAAGTATGGTCACCTGTTAGAATTGGAAAATCACACTACTACTTCCGTTGAATATGAAGCTTCAAAAAGCCCTTATCTGGTAGCAACTCTAAAACTAGGGAATTTATCTTTGTCTATATTATAAGCATTTTTAGCATTTCATAAATTGCCATGGAAATCCTTTTAGGGTATGCTTCCGGCGTGTTTTCACATTCTAAATAAAGGAGATAAAATGGCCAAACTAAGAGTTGGTATTAATGGTTTTGGAAGAATTGGTAGAATCCTATTTCGTGCTGGATTTGATCGTCTAGACATCGTTGGGATTAACGACTGTGGTGGCGCGGCAACTGCGGCTCATTTGTTAAAATACGACTCTTCCCATGGTGTTTATGATAAATCCGTGGAAGCCGGCGAAAATTCTATCACTGTGGATGGCAAATTAATTCCTATTTCATCAACCAGAAATCCTGAAGAAATCCCATGGAAAGACTGGGGCGTTGATGTTGTTTTAGAGTGTACTGGAGCTTTTAAAAAGAAAGAGGATTTCGAGCGCCATATGAAAGATTCTGGTGTAAAGAAAGTTTTAGTTTCAGCTCCAGCTCCGGGTGCCGACTTTACAGTGGTTTATGGAATTAATCACAAAGATTACAAACCTGCTGATCACAACATTTTAAGTAATGCTTCGTGCACTACCAACTGTTTAGCGCCTCTCGCAAAAGTGTTAAACGAAGAGTTCGGAATTGAGTCAGGTATGATGACAACGGTTCACTCCTACACAAATGATCAAAAGGTTTTAGATTCTGCTCATAGTGATTTGCGTCGTGCAAGATCAGCAGCCGTTTCCATGATCCCTACTACCACTGGAGCAGCGGTTGCTGTAACAAAAGTATTACCTGAACTTGAAGGTAAAATTGATGGAACAAGTGTGCGTGTACCTACGCCTAACGTTTCTTTGGTAGACTTCGTTGTAAATACTAAAAACAAAGTAACTACGGAAACTGTAAATGCGGCCCTAAAAAAAGCCTCTGAAGGATCTTTAAAAGGAGTTTTATCTTTTGAGGATGCGCCATTAGTTAGTTGTGACTATATGGGGAATAAATTTTCTTCTATCGTAGACACATTGAGCACAATGGTTATTGGTGACAATATGCTAAAAGTAATGTCCTGGTATGACAATGAAGCAGGTTTCTCAAACCGTATGATTGATCTTGCCGAATACATCCAAGAACAAGGCTTATAATCTTAAAATACATTTTTTCTTAGGTCGGACTTCGGTCTGACCTTTTTCTTTGGAGAGATAAATGAATGCTTTAGACGGAATTCAAAAAATCACAGACATTGACCTAAAAGCCAAAAAGCTTTTTCTACGACTAGATCTTAATGTTCCTTTGGATGGAGATCGAATCGTTGATGATCTACGAATTCAAGCTGCCCTACCCACCATTCAATACGCCATTGAAGCCGGTGCGAAAATTATGTTGTGCTCTCATTTGGGACGACCAAAAGAAAAAGGCGACCCCAGTTGTAGTTTAGAACCAGTGGCTGTTCATTTGAGTGAGTTACTAAAAAAAGAAGTGGTTTTGATAGAAGACCCTGAGGGAGATGGAGCTAAGGCATTGATCAATGGCTTAACATCCAATCAAATTTTACTTCTAGAAAACATTCGCTACGCTAGTGGTGAAACGAAAAATGATGAGAAATTAGCGGAACACTTCGCCAGTTTTGTGGATGTTTATATCAATGATGCCTTCGGTGCTTCCCACCGCGCACACGCAAGTATTAAAGCATTAGCTGAAAAAGTACCTGTAAAAGGCATTGGTTTTTTAATGGAAAAAGAACTAAGCATGCTAGGCAAACTCTTAAACAATCCAGAAAGCCCGTATGTAGCAGTAATGGGTGGAAGTAAAGTTTCAGACAAAATAGACTTGATCCAAAACCTAATGGACAAGGTTGACACTTTCATTATCGGCGGAGCAATGTCTTATACCTTTTTGGCTGCAAAGGGAGTTCCTGTTGGATCTAGTCGAATTGAGTCTGAAAAGATTGGATTTGCTAGAGATCTTATCGAACGAATTGAAGGCCGTGGCAAAAAGATTTTATTGCCTGTAGATCACATTGCTGTGAAAGAGTTTAAAGCCGATGCTCAAATTACTGAAACTCCGACGGACGCCGTTCCTGAGGGAATGATGGCTGTGGATATTGGGCCTAAAACTCGAACACTTTTTACTGGTGAAATTCGCCAAGCCAAAACCCTTTTATGGAATGGCCCAATGGGTGTTTATGAAATGGAAGCTTTCGCGAAGGGAAGCTTACAAGTGGCTCGTGCTTTTGCAGATGCCGATGGTTTTTCTGTAATTGGTGGTGGTGACTCTGCGGCCGTGGTCAATTCAACTGATTTTGCCGACAAAATGAATCACATTAGTACCGGTGGTGGCGCTAGTCTTGAGTATTTACAAGGCGATGACCTACCTGGATTGGCAGCTCTAAGATCATAAGGGGGAATAAACAATGATTTTTGCTGGAAACTGGAAATTAAACTTAGGGCCAAAAGCGGCCGAAGATTTTTTTAACGAATTTAAAAAAGCTGAGATTAGCGAAGAGATTCAGAAGCAATGTTACTTCTTCCCACAAAACCTTAGCCTTTCTGCTGCAATGAACGCTGCAAACGGCCTAAGTGTAAATTTGGGAAGTCAAAATATTGCAAGTGAAAAATCTGGTGCCTTCACAGGGGAAAATTCGCTAGAAGTTTTAGAAGAGCTAAACTTACCCTACTGTCTAATTGGTCACAGTGAAAGACGAAGTCTTTTCAAAGAAGACCTAAATGACATTCGCGCAAAGATGAATTTGTTAAATTCTTCAAAGGTATCTGCCATACTTTGTATCGGTGAAAGCTTAGAGGAGAGAGAATCAGGTAGAACCAATGAAGTTTTAAAAGAACAGCTAGAAACAGCGCTTTTAGAAGTGCCTGAATCGAAAGAGTTTATTTTAGCTTATGAACCGGTTTGGGCCATTGGAACCGGAAAAGTGGCTAGCCCGGATATGGCAGAAGAAGCTCATCTATTTGTAAGAAACTTTTTAAAAGAAAAATACTCAGAGGAAAAATCCAAAAGTACTGCCATTCTTTATGGAGGAAGTGTTAAGCCGGAAAGCAGTAAAGGTCTTTCACAAATGCCCAATATTGATGGCTTTTTAATTGGTGGTGCCTCTTTAAAAGTAGATAGTTTTAAAGGCATCATTGATAATTCAGAAACCTAAACAGCTGATATAGGGAAAATTTGCAGTATTTTTAAGCATCTTTTCCCTATCTATCATTCAACACACAGTTTTCTGGACAAAATATTTGGTTTTTTCTATAGTCTGATAGTTCCAACGGAGGATATTTAAATATGTTAACTTTTATTAGTGTAATCCACATCTTAGCAGCATTGATTTTAATTGGTTTAGTTCTGGCCCAAGATTCAAAAAGTGGCGGAATGGGTATGTTAGGTGGTGGATCATCAAGTGTTTTTGGTGCCTCTGGTGGAGCAAACATTCTTGTGAAAGCAACTAGAACGGTTGCTATCGTATTTGCAGCCACTTGTATTGGGCTAACTATCATGAGTGCTAACTCAACGAAATCTGTGATTGATTCTCTTCCAGCTAGCGTTGCAACGGACGCAGCTCAAAATGCACCGGCGGCTGATATGGCTGCTCCAAAAGATACAGCTCCGATGGCTGAAGAAGCTCCTGCTAAAGAAGATACTTCAGAGCAGTAGATTAAACTTCAAATTACAAAGACTTACAAAAAAGAGAGCTAATATTAGCTCTCTTTTTTTTGAATAAAATTGGGGTGAGCTCTCAAAAAAATACTCAGAAGATTCCTATTATTAGCAAGAGGATTCACTGGAAAGTTTTTCTCGAAGGACCTCCGGTTAGCCTGAACTGATCGATCCGCTAAAAATGCTTACTAAAAGTCTCTAAACCAACAAAGAAGTTCTCAGTTACTATAATAGAAATATAGTACAGCAGTCGAAACTGGCGAGTGCATGGCGCTACGCTTCCTTCGAGAAGAACTTTCCAGTGAATCCGCGCTTTTTTGAAGCCTCAATTTCTTTACTAAAACATGATAGCATCACTAAAATAGATGGTCCTTCAGAAAAACTGCCCTGAAAGCTTCTCAAAAATTGAGTCTTGTAGATCAAACATCTCTTTTGCATCTTCTTCGTTGGTTTCATGTTCAAAACCTAAAAGATGTAAAACACCATGAAGGTACATATAGGCCAACTCTTGCTCAAAGCTGAGTTTATGCTCTTTCGCGTTGTCTCGAATGACTTCGATACAAAACACTAGCTCACCCAAACTAGATTCCTCCACCGGAGAAAAACTTAATACATCTGTGGCTTTGTCTTTGGATCGAAAATTTAAATTAAGCTCTCGGATCTTATCTTCATCAACAAATACAGCTACCAGTTCTTCCACTTCTTCCGGAATAGAGACATTTCTTTCCGCTAAAGAACTGACAAGGGCCTCTGACCAATCCATCAGAAAGCTCTCAGGTATATCTGTTTTGGTTTTATTTACGAATAAAATTTCCATCTTAATTTACTATACTGGATTTGGTCGAAGGACTAAACTCAGATAGCCTTCCTCCCGCCTCTTTCGGATAATCAATACGTTGATGATAAATGGTTAGTAGAGTTCGAATGAAACTCTTTTCAATGATTTTGAAATCTCTTAAAGTCAAAGCACAGGCCTCTAACTGCCCGTCCATAAACTTATTATGAATCACATTTTTAACAATATTCTGTAAACGAACCGGTGTGGGCTCATCTAATGATCTAGCTGCCGCTTCGATACTATCAGCCAACATCACAACCCCAGCCTCTTTAAACTGAGGCTTTGGACCTGGATACCTGAAGTCCTCTTCTCTGGCTGAGTGCAGTGCTTCGTTTTCACTTTGCTTCGCCTTATTATAAAAGTAGGCAATTAGACTAGTACCATGATGCTGACGAATAATATCAATGATTGGCTTACCAAGTTTGTATCTTTCCCCCATCTCAACCCCATCTTTTACGTGAGCAACCAAAATGGTTTTACTCATATTTGGTGAAATGTGATCATGAGGATTAAATTCTTTTTTCTGGTTCTCAACGAAGTACTCGGGATGTAGGCTCTTACCAATATCGTGATAGTAAGCCCCCACCTTGGCTAATAGGGCATTTGCTCCGATTTCCTCACAAGCTGCCTCACACATGGTGCCTACAACGATACAGTGGTGATAGGTCCCAGGGGCCTTCACAATCATTTCTTTTAAAAGGGGGTGATTTAAGTTACTAAGCTCTAAAAGTCTAACGTCTGTGGTAAAGTTAAAAACACTTTCGAAAATCGGAATCAAGCTCGTGGCAATCATAGAAGCAAGTACACCACTCATAAATCCTGCAGCAGAGTTCCAAGCAACATGAAACCAAAGCCGTTCTCCACCAGCAAGATAAGTTAATACAGCAATTACTAGCATCTGCACAAGACCGGTACGAATCCCTGCATAATAAATATCATTTCTCTTTGAGAAGCTATACACTCCCCTTGCGGCAGCAATTCCTGCAAACAAGCTGACAACTGTAAATGTAAAACTAAAATTTAATAAAACCCCTGTGATTACCGCAATAAAAATACAGAACATCCAAATGATTTGAATATTAGTTACCAGAAGAGCAAGCATCATACCTGCTACACCAATTGGATTTAAGTAATGAAAGAATTCATCAGAGATTGGTAGCCCCACTTCATCTAATGGCGACAAAGCATTTAAAAACAAAGCCAACTTAGTGATTAATACAGAGATGATCGTAATGGACAAAATTGCACCAAGGTGACGATTTTCAATTCGAATCCGTACACTTGAATAGCGTCTTACATAACTGAACATTACCAATATCAAACTTACAAACAATACTGCCATTGCGAAAGAGACTAAGTCCGTTTGGCGCTTTTGATTTAATCTTCGAATCTGATCTAGAATGATTATATGCTGAGGTTGAAAGGTAGAACCTTCCGATACGATCACTTGACCTTTTTTAATGGAGAGATTTACCTTAACCACAGAGTTCCTAGCTTTTTGCCTTCTCTCCTTGGTTTCGTCTCTCATTAAAATCATATTGGGACTTAGTAAATTCTCTGCAAATTTGGCTAGAGTTCGACGGCCTTTGGTTTTTAAAACTTTGGTTCTTAGGTTTTTAGGCCACACAAAATCTCGTTGAATACTTCGAAGATCTGCGATTTCATTTACTGGAAACTTAAGCTCGTCGCCTTTGCCATCCAAACTTAAAATTACAGCTTCTCTTTTCGATAACTGTAAAGGACCTAAATCAGCAATAATTTTGACACCAACGTATGGTTCCAGAAGATTTACTAAAAGATTGGCAACATCTAAGGAAAAACGTTGTTCGGCCAAAAACAGGAAAACGCGATCATCAACTTGTTTTCCTAGTATCTCTTCGAATCGTTCTTTGTTTTTTTGCAAAAAATCGTTAATTTGTTTATCTTTTCTAAATTCTGATCTCGACCATTTGGTTCCAATCAATTGGCCACGCATTTCTTTAAAGCTAGAATAAACTCGATCAAAAAGACTTTCATAAATATCGCGATCGTAGCGAAAAATAGGTGGAACACTTTCCTCAGCTCGAACTCTCTTTTCTGCCGTAGCGATCTCATCCACCATCTCAAAAGTAATGGGTGATCGGATGTCGATGGCAGCAATATCCCCTTCTTTGTATCCAGTATAGATAGGGTCAAATTCTAGATTGATCAAAAAGGCTAGGAAGATGGAACAAACGAACAATAGAGCTGTCATTCGAACCTTAAAGCTCGACTCCAGCAAATAAAGCATTTTTCCTAAAAAGGTTCTCTCAATTCCTAAACTATTCACCCAGTTTAAAAACTGATCCCCTTGATCTTGGTACTTAGATCGGTTTACCGATTTTTGTTTTCCGTTCTTCTTCTTTTCCACACTTTTCCTTTGTCTCATTTTAGAACAATTGATCGTGCGTGTCACTTTTCATCTCTATTCTATTATCGGCATTTGCATTTATTAACCCCAGAAAAAAGCATTAAAAGAGACGGTATTTTCTTATTTTGCGAGGCCTAAGGCTTGTATTTTGGAGATCAAAGTCTGGCTCTATTAAAGCCCCCTACTTTTTTCAAAAAAGGCATATTTATCCTGCAAAGACTTAGGTAAAACCAATCTAGTTTTATTTCTAATTTTTATCTCGAATTTACAGAAGTTTTAGATCCATCTGGCCAATTTTAGATATTTTTATTAGTCTCCCCCCATGGAAAAATACCTAGAAGAAATCAGAGAATTTGAAGCCGTAGTTAGTGCTCTTCGCAAACCCGAAACTGGTTGCCCATGGGATTTACAGCAAGACCTAAATAGTCTTACAAAGTTTATGAGTGAAGAATCTTCGGAATACATTAGTGCCGTGGCTAGTGGGAATCCGGAAGAAATGAAAGATGAGTTAGGCGATGTTCTTTTGCAGGTATTTTTAAATGCGAAAATTGCCGAACAAGATGGGCTATTTTCCTTGGAAGATGTAGTTAAAAACATCAAAGAAAAAATGATTCGTAGGCACCCTCACGTTTTCTCAGACACAAAGCTCAATAATTCAGAAGAAGTAAAAGAAAACTGGGAAAAAATTAAACAAACAGAAAAAAAGAAAACTCCTGTTGAGAAACTCTTTAGTATCCCCAAGAGTTTACCGGGGCTTTTAGAAGCTTCAGAAATTGGTAAAAAAGTTGCAAAACTAAACTTTGAATGGCCCACAGCAAGAAGTATTTTGAGCAAACTACACGAAGAAGTTGGCGAAGTGATCGAAGAGTTGGACGCTGTGAGCTCCGAGGATGAATTTGCAAGGGACGCCGAAGCTTTCCGAAAAATGGAGCACGAAATTGGTGACCTTTTGTTTGTAGTCTCGCAATTTTCTCGAAAATTAAATATTAATCCCGAGCTTGCGGTAAAAAAATGCAATGAGCGTTTTTACAAAAGATTTTCTCATGTTGCCGAACAAGTCACTCAGTCTGGAAAAGATTTTTATGATTTTTCGGAAGAAGAGATGGAAGCTTTTTGGAGACAGGCTAAAAGCATTGAAAAAGCAAAACTATCGAGCACTTAACTGGACCTTATATTATCATCAATGAGTTGAAAGAGTTCTTCAAATTGAAAAGGCTTGTTGATTATAGGGTATTTAACCTGCTCCAACTGATCATCCCCCGACATCAAACAGCAAGCTATCTCTGGAGGGAGCTGACTCAAAAATGCTATGCTTTCTCCTTCTTTAATATGATAGTCACAGAGAATTAGTTTAATTCGATTTTTGTTTTCGAAAATAAAGGACTTTGCTACTTCAAAATTATCGAAGCCTGAAACTTCATAAGCTTCAAGCTCTAAGAGCCCCACTAAGGCTTTTAAAAAATCACTTTCATCATCGATTACAACGATCATAATTTTATCCAGTGCTTTAATAGTCGGAGCTTTGTTGTAAGATTACCTCAAAACCTTGCTCTGTATTTTTTATTTTAAACTTTACTCTATTATGCTTACATACGTATTCAACCAAGCTTAATCCAACACCATGGTGCTCTAAGCTTTCTTCCAGCTGAAAAAAAGGTTTTGTCACATGAAAATGCTGGTCTTCTCGAATTCCACCACCTTCATCAAAAACTCTAAAACAATGGTTTCCCTCTTCCCCACTCAGCTCTACCCATATCTTTCGCCCTGAATTTCTAGCGTTAGCCATTATTGAGTTTTCCAATAAATGGAAAAACACCCTTTCCAAAAACAAAGGGTTCTCCAAAACAACCGGCTCCCCTTTTATGCTGATCACAACTTCTTGGTCTTGCTTTCTTTCCAATTGTATCTGTTCAAAAAGTTCCAAAATGAATTCTTTGAACTGAATGTGTTTTTTCTCTGAAAATTGCTCTTTGGGATGAGCATAGGTCTTTAAATTTGTACTAATGTGTCTCACCCTCGTTTGCGATTGCTCTAAGAGTTTAACGATCTTAAGAACCTGCTCTTCATTTAACATATCTCTACTCTGCATGGTTTTCAGGTTGGAAGCTGCCATCTCAACAATGCCAATGGCATTGTTTAATTCATGAGATATCAAGCCTCCAATCAAGGCCAAATCTCCCATAATATGCTCTTGCAAGTCTGCAGGTCGTTTCTTAGTACTTGAGTCTTCCATTATATATAGTTCGGAATCCTGAATCTAAAAATTGAAAATAAAATAAAACTTGGTACGTTCTAAACGCTTTCTTTTGTCTTGCAATGAAACAAATTGGCCTACAGTCTGGTAAGTATCCAGTCCTGTTTAAACTGGCTGAAAAATAAACCCGAAACATTGTCCTCGCTTACTATCAATACCTAATTTCTTAGCCTCTTTTTTCTTAGACGCTTCTTAAGCTTCTGAAGTTCGTCTGTTCCTAAGATCATTGCAGCGATAAAATATACGATCACACAGCAAAGAATCAAAGCCAGAACATTCCATCGACTATTCATAATTAAACCATCTTCTATGAACCGAAAATACAGTAAAATAAAAGCGGCCATAGACAAGGCGGCGGTTGAGCTTTTTAATATGGCTTTACAAAATAGTAACCAACGAAAGCCCTTAAACTCTCTTTGATAGATAAAAAATTGAATGACTAAATTGAAGCCTCCACTTATGGCTGTGCTTATCGCTAGACCTTGAACCCCAAAGCTTTCAACAAAATAGCTTACAATACTAAGATGCAATACCAAGGATGCCACTGTTCCCCAGATTGGCAACCAAACTTTTTGTGAAGCATAAAAACAAACATTTACAATTCGCACACTAGCGAAAATCAATAAACTAAAGGCATAAATTTTCACAACACTCGCCGTTTGCAGAGCTGAATAAGCAGTAAACTCTCCCCTCTGAAAAATCAAACGAACTAAATCCTCTCCCAATAGAAACAAGCCTACTCCAGCAGGTAAAGCCAAAAAAATGGTGAACTGCAATTGTTTTTGGAATTCTAAACTAAACTTTTCGTGATCATTTTTAGCCCAGTACTCGGATAAACTCGGTAAAAGTGCGGAAGCGAAACTCACGGCAATTAAACTTAAAGGCAATTCAAGCAAACGATCTGCATAATAAATCCAAGAGTTCGCTCCATTTTCAATGGTTGAGGCAAAGTATACATTTACCATATTGGTTATCTGTAAAACCCCCATAGAAAGAAATGCAGGCGTTGAATTTTTAAATACTCTTTTTACTTCAGGACTAAACACATAAGTTTGTAGCTTCGGAATTAGACCTAGCTTTTTGATGGATGGGATTAAAATGGCCATTTGCAAAAAACCACCTATAAGTGCCATCCAACTTAAGCTCTCCCCCGGAACTTCAAAAAGTGACTGCGGCAATAGGCAAGCAACAATAAGCGCTATATTTAAAAAGGCAGGTGCTATGGCTGCGCCAAAAAACTTTTTTCGGCTGTTTAAGAGCGCCATAAAGAAGGCAAACATACAAATAAACAAAAGGAAAAAAGACATAATTCGCAAGAAACGAATACTGTAGGCCATTTTTCCTGCGATAGAGGTAAATGCCTCACCTCCTGCAATTAAATGAAGTATTTGCGGTGCAAAAACCAAACAAACAAAAGAAAACAATCCAAGAAGTAAAAACAAGAAACTAAACAATTGATTTACTAGCTGTTTCTCAGCCTCTGGCCCACCGCTTTCTCTGGTTTTCACTAAAATCGGCAAAAAGCTTAAAGTTAAAGCACCTTCGCCAAATAACCTACGAAATAGGTTTGGAATTCGAAACGCAACTAGCCAAGCATCTGTAATTACAGTACTAAAGCTTGCTGCAACGAGAATGTCTCGTACGAGGCCTAAAACGCGGCTTCCCAGTGTTCCTAGGGCCATTTTAATTGCGGAGAACAGTACGCTGCTGGATCCTTGAACTTTTTTCACTTCATCTCCATCTTGATGTGATAAGTATCTTGCACACTCAAGCAAGCCGTGATAGATACATCCCTTCAGTAAATAGGATATTCCTGGAGGTTATAAGTTGGCAAACCATAAGTCTGCTGCAAAGCGCGCAAAACAAGACGTAAAGAAAGCAGAAAGAAACTCTCGTACTAAAAAGACGGTTAGAACTTTCGAAAAGAAATTAAGAACTGCTATCTCTGAAAACGATAAAAGCGCTGCTGAAACTTTACTTGTTTCTTACACTAGCAAATTAGACAAAGCTGCTTCTAAAGGTGTGATTCATAGAAATCAAGCCAGCAGAAAGACAAGCCGTCTAGCGAAACAAGTTACAGCATTGTAATTTAAATTGAATTAATATTTTTCGATGTGACTTAAGCAATTGCTTAGGTCACATTTTCTATTTGTGCATCCTCAGAGCATGGGCAACTTGAGAGCTTTTTTCACGGTCTGCCTCGTCCTGAGTTTTCTCGGCAATGAAATCTCGAATTCTTCGGCGATTTTCAAAGGCTAAGTCTACAAATTCAATTCCATAACGAAAGCCTCCATCATCATGGCGGGTGTTACGGACGTTTGCTTGAATTACAACAAATCCATGATTCGGTACTCGGAAACTTACCAGTAAACGGTTTGACTCACTGATTTCTTCATTGATGTGAAACATCATGCCGCCCTCACCGATCTCAACCCCTACACCTGTGTAGTAAATTCCCTTACTTAAAACCCCAAGGCTACTCTCAAATATACGCCGTGGGAATTTTCTTTTTTCTTTGTTCATATTTCTTTATCGACAAAAAAACCAAAGGCTTAAAAGCACAAGGCTATAGACCAGAGAACTTGCTTCATAATGAGCCGACTCCCACTTGAATTTTGACTTCTTCAAAGCCTGAGACTATCCTGAGGTGGTCGAAAAGATTAAAGATCGGTCAGGTTATTCCGGTCACAGCCTTGGTTGTATTTAGTCGCTCTAGCGAACCCACGACACTAACTTTTTTTAAGGAGTCAGTGTCTTTGAACCAAAAAAAACAATCACTACTCCTAATTTAGACCTAAGGAGTACAAATGAAACCACCAAAAAACATAGTCTTCGCACAGCTATTGATCTCACTACAAATGGCCTTTCTGATGACAGGAATTTTTGCCGCTTTGGCAAATGGAGTTAGCTTTGACTTAATCCCCATCTGGTTTAAGCACTTTATCACAGCCTGGCCAGTGGCATTTGTCTTATCAATGATAACCAGTCGAATTGCATTTTCTATCATTGCCAAAGTAGAAAAAAAGAAAACTCTAGGAGAAACAGAGCCAGATTTGGATTTGGACCCTGCTTGAAGTTAAAATCAAAGCTCCCTAAGCAGCCCTACTACACTCCAAAACAGGTAGTTGATTCTTCATACTAAATAAAAACATTTAAAGCTATAGCCCTTAAGGCTGTAGCTGAAGTTCGCAACAGGAATTATGACAAGGAAAAACATTCGCTTTCAGGCGATGTGAATTTTTATGGCCTTATCAAATTAGTTTCGACATATTTTAATTACGAAATTTTCAATCCACAAAGAAGATTTTAAAGGACTACTTTTCAAAGCCTTATCCGTCAGAGCTAGAGCATGAATGCTAGCCTGAAGCTTTGGCTCTGACCAAAGCTTAGCCTGATCGATGTAGTCTTTCGTAAAAAAAGGCGGCAATCGAAGGGCTTTTGCAATGGCAAAGCGGTCCTCACCTTTACTTAAAAGCTCTTTAGTAATATACAAATTTTGTAGGTGCCGATTTAAAAGGCTTAAAATTCCCACTTCACTTTGTCCTTGAGCTTGCAAGCTTTTTAAACTTTCCAAAGCTTTCCATCTTTGGTTTTTCCCCACCCAGTTGGTAAAATCAAAAACACTGTCTTGCTTCGTTTTAGCCAATACCTCAGTAACCACCTCAGCGTTCACCAACTTTTGAGTATCACCAAGATATAATCTTATCTTAGTAACAGCATCACGTAAATCGGCAAGCTTTCCGCCTACCAATTCGAAGATTAAATTATTTGCATCAGGCTCGATTTGCAAGCTCTCGGCTTTGATAAATTTATTAATCCACTTAGAGATTTCGTTTGGAAAAGGACTATAATACCTTACTGACTGACAATGTTTTTGCAGCTTTGTATAGAATGCCTTTTTAAAATCCATTTCAATGGCTGTGATCAGTAAAAATGTGGTCTCGGGCAAATTTTCTACAATCTTTAAAAGCTTATCTTGGTCAGCCTTTTTTAAGTCCTTATTGATTTGCAGTCGGATGACTCTATACTTAGCCATCATTGGCAATGTATCGCAAAGATCTTGAAGCTCTACTAAATTTAAATTATCGCTGAAGTAGGAGTTAAAGTTAAATTCCTCAATGGAGCCATCAAGGGCTTTACTTACCAACTGATCTGCCTGCTCATCGATAAGAAACTTTTCCTCACCAAACAAGAATATTAAATTGGAGTTTTCATTCTTTTTCACTAGCGCACTGAACTCTGCGGGCTTTAAAACTGCCATTAAAAAGCCTCCGTCATTCGAGTAAAGGCCTCTTCCATAACCTGCTTACTAAGGACTCGAAGGCTATAGTGTTTAGCACTATAATCATATACGGGATTAGAGCTATTTAGATCACTACCACCGATTTGCGCAGCTGGCGTGGTTTTTTCACCTGAAAACACAGACGACCAAATCACTCTTTTATCAGAAACTCTACGTACTGTGATTTCCACAATTACGCTAGTTCTATAGTTTAAGTTTAAAATGGTATTATCTGGAAGCTCCGTCTTCTCACTAGGTGTTACAGTTCCTTGAGGGTCATGAGAAATTTTAATTACACTACCCTCTAAAACCAAATCAGCACTTTCTTGTTTCACCACATTCAAAAAATCGGCGCGAATCATTTCCGCTAACATGGAATTTGTAAAATAAGTTTCCGCTCCAGGCTCGGTGGATGCATTCTTGAATGTAGGTACAGCAATCTTCCGAAAACCACCTGGTAGACTTCTTCGTGTGTTACCAACCTGGTAGGCACAAGAACTTAGAAGCATAGAAAGAACTAGCAATATTTTACTCATGGAATGTTTCTATCAAAGCTAATGGAGAGAAGTCACTGATTACTTTTTAAGCTCAAGAATTTTCCCTAGAAAATCATAAAACAAAAGCACTCTGACTAGGTTTTGAGCAGTTATGGAGAGGCTCTCAAATGCAAAATATCTTGTAGAATCATTTTTCCTAAAAAGCCTTTATAAAATCCTGACTCTCTATGATAGATTTAGAAAAAACAAGGCCTAGTCTCTAGCTAGCCCTACTCATTGAGGAAACTATGTCTAATTCAAATCGTCCCTTACTGGTAGCCCCAGGACCCGTTGAAATCCCTGAAACAGCTCTAAAGGCTTTTGCTAGTGATATTGTCCATCATCGCACCCCTGAGTTTACAAGATCCTTGGTTTCAGCACGAGGGCTTTTAAAAAAGACTTTAAAAACAGACAGAGAAGTTTATATGTTTTGCTCTACTGGCTCAGGAGCCATGGAAGCTGCTGTGGTGAATTTCTTAGACCCAAACGATAAAAGCCTTGTAATTGTAAGCGGTAAATTCGGCCAACGATGGGCCGATATGCTAAAAATTTATGGTGCCAATGTAGATCTTGTATGCTTAGAAAATGGCGATTCAATGAGCCTACAAATGCTAGAAGAAAAGTTGAAAGCCAATAATTATCAATCCGTATATTGTCAGATGTGCGAAACCTCTACAGGCGCCTATCATCCCATCGAAGAAATGGGACCTATGATTAAGAACTTCCAAAATGACTGTCTATTTATTGTGGATGGAATCACTGGTTTACTTACCAAAGAATTAGATTTACAAGCTAGCAAAGTGGACGTCATGGTAGCAGGAAGCCAAAAAGCCTTTATGCTACCAACTGGAATGAGTTTTCTTTGGATGAGTGAATTGGCGGAAAAAAAATGTGAATCCGCAAGATGCCCTAGGTATTACTGGGATCTTCGTCGTGAGAAAAAAGCCATTGCTAAAGATCAAACGGCCTTCTCAACAGCAAGCAATTTGGTCTTTGCCCTAGAAGCTGCCCTTGGCTACATTCTAGAAACTGGTTTAGACAATCACTACGCAGAAATTGCTTGGAGAGCGGAAAGCTGCCGAAAACTAGTAAGTAATTTAGGTCTTCAAGTTTTGGCAAAAACTCCAGCCCCCGCATTAACAGCCATCTGTATGCCAGATAAGATTGATGGTAAAAAACTCCGACAAAAAATTGAAGACGATTGTCGCGTTGTATTCATGGGAGGACAAGATGAACTCACAGGAAAAATCATCCGTATTGGCCATATTGGAGATCTTTCGCGAAAAGAATATTCAAGAGCTTTAAAAGCATTTGCAAGTGAATATATGTCTTTTGCAGGCGGATACAACAAAGAACAACAAGAACAAATTCTTTCTGAGTTAGATTATGAATGATAAAAAAATAAATGTTTTAATATTAGATCGCTTTGACCAAACAGAATATCTAGCTCTGCGCAGCCAAGCTAGCTACCAAGTAAAACTAGGCAAAGATAATCTAGAAGCCGAGGACTACAAAAATGCAGATGCATTGATTATTCGTTCTACAACAAAAATAAATGATAGCCTACTTGAGGGCTGCCCAAATTTGAAGTTGGTCATATCCACTACGAGTGGTTTTGACCACATTGATCTAGAAGCTTGCGAAAAAAAGTCAGTAAAAGCTTATTTTACTCCCAGGGCAAATATCGCCGCTGCTTCAGAACTTTGCTTTTCTTTAATTTCAAATCTAAGTAAAAACTTTTTAGCTGGTCAAAAACTGATTCGCTCTGGCAGCTGGAAACGAGAGCTTATTTTAGGCAATGAGCTTGAAGGAAAAAAACTTGGTATTGTTGGCTTTGGCCGAATTGGCTCTAGAGTAAACAGAATCGCCAAAGCTTACGGTATGAGCACTATGGCTTATGACCCCTATCTTGACCCCGAAAACTACAAAAACGAAGTAGAGCTTCTTGGCTTTGAGGAAGTACTTAGGTCTTCGGATATTATCACAGTCCATGTACCAATGACTCGATATACAAAGCGTATGTTTCGAAAAAACCAGTTTGAATCTATGCAAGAACATGCACTTTTAATCAACTGCTCAAGAGGCAATGTTATTTCTGAAGAAGAAATGCTCAGCGCCCTAGATGAAGGTAAGTTCAAAGCTGCTGCTCTTGATGTTTTTGAAAGAGAACCAGTAGACCCAGAATCTAGAATTGCAAATCATCCCCAAATTTTGTGTAGTCCACATATTGGTGGTGCCACCTTTGAAAGCCAGGCAAAAGCTGCCAAATGCGCTCGTGAAATATTGGATGCTTTTTTCAAGGGGAAAGAAGTCCCTGAGGATGGCACCCTTCCTCCTAAGGCCCCGTGGTTTAGTGAGCAAATCATTTAAACTGGTGATCAATCAAGCAAATCTATTTTTGCAAGGGCCAATGCTTTTTTTGCATCGCCCTGAAAGGCATTTAATTTGCGATATTAAGCTCTTTCTTGCAGCTTAAGCTGGATATTTCTCAGATCTAGGGTATAACCTATGGGTAATTTGTCCAAAATTAGGAGAGAAAATGTCTGGTACTTTAGTGGTCGGTTCTCAATGGGGTGACGAAGGAAAAGGAAAGGTCATCGACCTTTTGGCGCAAAACGCTGATATGGTAGTTCGCTACCAAGGGGGCGCAAATGCAGGTCATACATTAGTTGTAGACGGTAAAAAAACAGTTCTTCACTTGATCCCAAGTGGAATTCTAAATCCAAAAACAAAATGTGTAATTACACCTGGTGTGGTGGTAGACCCAGAAAAACTTTGCCAAGAAATTCAAGGCATTGAAGATTCTGGAGTCCTGCAAAAGGCCGAACAGCTTTTAATCTCAGACCAAGCCGTTGTGATTCTTCCTTATCATAAAGCCATTGATATGGCTCGAGAAGAGCGCTTGGCAGGCAAAAAAATTGGAACCACCGGACGAGGGATTGGCCCAGCATACGAAGACAAGGCTTCTCGCAAGGCCGTTTTAATGCGCGACCTGTTTGATTCCAATTTAGCCGATAAATTGGCAGCAAACCTTGTAGAGAAAAATCATATTCTTACTGAACTTTATAAACAAGAACCTGTAAAAGTGGATGAACTCATCGAGCAAATCAAAGGCTGGGCCGAAAAACTTAGTGCCTTTCGTTGTAAAGATACCAGCTTAGTTGTTCATAAAGCCCTAGAGTCAGGCAAAAAGGTTCTTTTTGAGGGAGCGCAAGGAAGCCTTCTAGATATTACACATGGAACATACCCATACGTAACCAGCAGCTCTACCATTGCCGGTAGTTGTTGCGTAGGTACAGGCATCGGTCCAAAAGAAATTAAGAAAGTAATCGGAATCACAAAAGCCTACACTACCCGCGTTGGCGAAGGACCTTTCCCTACAGAATTATTTGACGAAGACGGTAAAAAACTACAAAGCCAAGGACACGAATTTGGTGCAACCACTGGTAGAACTCGCCGCTGTGGCTGGCTTGACTTAGTGGCCTTAAAGTATGCCATTCGAATTAACGGTATGACAGAGATCGCTTTGATGAAAATTGATTGCTTGAGTGGCTTTGATGAAATTAAAGTTTGTACCGCCTACGAACTGGATGGCGAGACCACCGAAGATTTTCCTGTTGTAATGGATGATCTTTCACGAGCAAAACCAATTTACAAGAGCTTCAAAGGTTGGAGCCAGGACATTTCTAAAATCAAAGTGGTTAACGAGCTTCCGAAAGAAGTTTCCGACTATATCAGCTATATTGGGCACGAGCTTGCAACTCCAATTAGTATGGTGAGTGTGGGTCCTGATCGTGATCAAAGTTTGTTTTTAAAAGATTTAAGTCATTAAAAAAAAATTATCTTTAAAGCGATCAAAAAAAACACAAAACCCCAGTTTAATCAAACTGGGGTTTATTTTTTAAGGGTCAATTTTTAGTAATTGAGTCTCAAGTCAATTTTAGAACTAAGCAGCTTCACCGCTATCTTTTACTCCATTTTTGGTATCTTCCACTAATTTTGCAAGTTTTAAAGAAGCTCTTTTTCCATTCCCTGCTAATTCTTGTACCGTTTGAGTGATATTGTCATTTTCAGCACTTGCACGTTTTAGCATATCAAGGGCATTGTTGAACTGAGTAAAACTCTCTAAGAAATAGTGGTTTCTTTCTCCAACCCTAGTCACAATCCCATTCACTTCCCCCAAGCGAGAGAAAAGCTGATTGAATTGTTTATGAGTTGAGTCTGTGGTGCTTACTGCATTCTCTACTCTACTTTGAATTTGCGAAACTATTTGATTCACTTTTCCACCAGAATTCTCAAGAAGGCTTTGAATCTCTTTAGAAGCCGTTCCGCTACTTAACGCTAGGCTACCCACCTCTTCAGCCACAACAGCAAATCCGCGGCCGTGCTGACCCGCTCTGGCCGCCTCAATGGAGGCATTGAAAGAAAGTAGTTGAGTTTTAAAAACGATATCATTAATCACACTTAATTTTTCACTCATCTGCGACATGATGTCTTCAATTTCACCAAGACTTTTCACAGAGTTGCTAATATCCGTCATATTTTCTGACATTTTTGTCATTGAACTCATCGCCGATTGAGATTGCTCTTGTACTTCAGAAACAATACTCATGGATTCATTTAATTCTTCAGTGTTACTTTCTACCTTTGACTTAACATCATTAATCCCTGCACTCATTTCAGCCGTGGAAGCCGAATGCTCTTGAGTAAGAGCCGCTAAGCTTCTAACGGAATCATCAAGGTTACTAGAGTCTTTTCTATTTTGGTTAGCCAATTGCTCAAGAACCAGCAAACTATTTCCTTGGGATACGATCAGCTTACCAAACATATGACCAATAAATAACAAACCAATATCCTCAGCGACAACGAAAGCCGCATGAAGTAGTACAATATAAAAACTAGCGTCGTAGTTAAAAATACTTGCAGGAAGTAAAAAGA
>JAYZXX010000097.1:0-5572 GCA_036140815.1 Bdellovibrionota bacterium
TGCAGGTTCCTTGATCGGTGGAATTAAGGAAACACAAGAAGTCTTAGATTTCTGTGCTGAGCACAATATTCACCCTGAGTGTGAGATGATTAAGCCAGAAGAAATTAATGCGGCCTGGGATAAATTGTTAAGCAGTAATCCACCGGATCGATTTGTTATTGATATGAGCAGTTTACAATTGTAATTAATTTTTCGGCTTCTAGATAGCTATTCCTAGATAGAAGTCGTTGTGTTTTTATGCTTTATCTCAAGGCAAAATGTTTGTTGATCAGATCTTTTTAGTGATTTCTATAGGATTTTCTTTTGAGAAAATTATAAAAAGTAAAAAGCATGATTTTTTCTATCTTTTTTTGATCCCCATTGATATCAATTTCTTGAATGCAAAAGGGGATGTGATTTGTTTGCTAGCAAACTGAATTTACAAAATAATTTAAGGAACACTGGTGGGGTCAGTGTCTCTAAAAAAAAGCGTTCAT
Source organism: Bdellovibrionota bacterium (assembly GCA_036140815.1). Taxonomy (GTDB): domain Bacteria; phylum Bdellovibrionota; class Bdellovibrionia; order Bdellovibrionales; family UBA840; genus UBA6502. Next base: position 477 of record JAYZXX010000097.1, read on the forward strand.
ACAATAGATTTTAATTAACCGTAATTTTTCAATTGCGGTTTTTTTATGTCTAAAACAATTTGTTTTAGATAACCCAACGGGGGAGGGTTAGTTGAAAAGATATCTGGGGGGAATCTTTTTCTCGATGCTGTGTTTTGCCAGCATTTGTTTGAGTGCAGGTGAAACTAAGAATCTACATTTGAAAAATCAATGTAGAACTAGTCTTCGAGAAATACTTTCAACTAACCCTCATTTTTCATCACAGCTGAAAAAGCATGTTTTCGAAAAATTTGGCGTTGGTAATTTGGTTGATAAAAAGTATTCCAAGAAAATGAGTTTAGAAGAGGTCTTTGTTCAGTCTACAAGAGAAAGGGCTGAGTTGATTCGGTCCTTAGAGTCTTTGGTTTTGCGAGCCGGTGAAGAAAGTCTCGTAGGGGAAATCATTTCTGTAGCCATTGAGAAATTAGAGACCGACTTAGAGATTAATCTAGAAAACATTCGCTATAAAATAGCGGCAGTAGGTGGTTCAATAAGTCTTGGGGAAGCTAAAAAACTTCGAGCAAGTGAACCGGATATAGATAAGCTTCTTAGTAACTTTAATTCTTTTGAGCTAAGTGCTAGGGCTGTTTTAGCAGAGAGCCTCGTTGCTTTAGAGTCTCATAAAGTGAATGCTCTAGAGGCTATTGTAGACAATATTGTAGAGAACAAATATCATCACATCTTTGAAAAGATCAAAGACAGTCCTGAATATTTGGATGCCAAAGAATTGGAAATAGATATTGTCACAAGTTCCTATAAGGATTGGATTGAGGTTAAAACTTTGAATACCACTCATCCTAAGAGAGTTGAAAGGTTTGCGAAAAATTTAATTCAAAAGGCCAATAGGTTGAAACGACTAACGGATAAAATGAAAAAAGTGGGGAGTGAAAAAGTAAATTTTCATGTGGTGATTTTCACGAAGACAAAGTTGCCGGAATACTTTTTTGAAGAAATGCGCTTGTCTGAGGTTCAGCTTCATTTTAATGAAGTGAACCCCGAAAAACTTTTGGAATAATTATCTGCGACGGCGGCGGCCACCTTCTGAGCTGTCGCCTGATCCAGTACCTAAAGATTCGTAGTAAGCCCCTAAATCTTCCATGTCTTTATCGCTCAAAGCTTGAATGAATGGGTCCATAACAGCATTGACTCTTTTTTTGCTTTTGAAAGCTTTCAATTGAGCTGTGATGTACTCAGCATGTTGCCCAGCAAGGTTTGGGTAGATAGGATTTGTACTTATTCCTTTAGCGCCATGACAGGCAACACAGGTAGCAGATTTTGCTTTTCCTGCAGCAGCGTCACCAGCCGCGAAGCTAGGAGTACTTAATAACAACGAACTTAGTAAAAAAACCATCGATTTTTTCATGATCTCTCCTTTTTTATAGCAGAAACAGTATGGGCAGTTTTCAATTGGTTTTCAAGCACTAAGCCTAATTGTTATTAAAGCTTTAAGCTTTCAGGTATTACTTTCTCGATCGGTATCGGAAAAATGTATTCTGTTTTAAAATGAGAGTCTTTAATTAAATAAATCTCTAGGGCATACGGAAATACTAGTTTATTTCTTTCGAACCAGTCTCTAGCCTCAGGATATACCTTTAGGGGGCCCAGGGCTGGACTGCCTGTAAATGAGGCCATATAGGCTTTTTCAATTTTAGGGCTCTCTTGTCTAAAGTCTACTGGGGCTTCAGTAAGCTTTTGGTCAATAACACAGCCAACAAAGCTTCTTAATTTTTCGGGTTCCACTTGCTCTGGGTTATCGAAATACATCCCAAAACTTCTAGGGCATGGAATGTTGTTTTCTCTTGTATAGGCTTCTACTTCTTCGATACTTTTGTTTACCATATGGTAGGGGCCTGTAACATCCTTTCCCAGTAGGTGCAGCTCAACAGGAGTTCCAATGGAGGTATCAACGTTTTTGTAATAACCAAGGTAGATCCCCGTACCTACAAAGCTCAAGATCATGGCTACGAAAAAACCAAAAGCAAATTTTAGCATTATAAGTCTCTCCAGTTCACTTTACGTTGATTGCTAATAAAATCAAATTCAGGACTTATATCTACAACAGCTTCATTCCGTTGTAAAATCACTTCTGATAGAAAGCATTCATTGGGCTTAGTTCTTTCTAAATGCCAATCAGTAGCTTCAAGCTGATTTATTAAATTTTGTACAAAGTTTTTTGGAAGAGATTTTGGAGAATCAAATAAAGCTCCTGAGCTCTCTAATTGTGGGTGAGTGAAAAAGTTAATTCCCATACCAATAATCAATCGAAACTGATCTTGTTGTTGTTGCATTTCACATAAGATCCCACAAATTTTTTTATCATTAAGATAAATGTCATTGGGGAGCTTGAGGAAGTAAGAGTCATTTTTAGGGAAATTGCTTTTGAAGAAATCCTTCAATTGTAGACCAATTAAGGGGGCTAGAAGGAAGTGAGGGGCTTTTGATAGAAGCTTACAGTAGCTTATAAAAATTTGACCACCAGTCTCTGAATCAGCCCAAGTTCTTTCGAAGCGACCTCTTCCTGCATTTTGTTGATCACAGGTAAATATTTTAGTGGAGCCCCATTGACTCTCTTTCGCCCAATCATTTGTACTGCCAATTTTTTCTGAATATTCTACGGAAATCCCACTGGATTTTGCTTGTTCAAAGATTTCTTGGCCAAGCATTAATTTTTCCAATCGAAAACTAAACTGATGTCTGCACAAGGTGCTGAGTGGGTTAGAGCGCCGATACTGATAAAATCAACTCCAACCTCAGCAACGCCTTTGACTCTTTCAAGAGTCATATTTCCACTTGCTTCCGTTTCGATTCCAGCGGGAATTAGCTTCAGAGCTTCTGCCATGGTCTGATTATCCATATTGTCTAGCATGATTCGCTGAATTTTTGCTTCAACCGCTTGTTTTACTTCGTCAAGGTTTGTGGTTTCTACTTCGATGGGACCATGGAATCTCTTACGGATACTATCAACTGCCCTTTGGATGCCTCCAGCGGCTAGGATGTGATTCTCTTTTAGCATCACAGCATCAGACAAGTTCATGCGATGATTTTCTCCGCCACCATCCAGTACTGCTTTTTTTTCAAACTCTCGGTAAAGAGGAGTGGTTTTTCGGGTATCAAGAATTTTACATTTGGTGTGCTTTACTTCTTGGACGAATTGATTTGTGAGACTGGCAATCCCAGACATGCGACCTATATAATTTAAAGCGGTTCTTTCTGATTTCAAAAAGTTTGCTAGGTTACCTTCGATTTCGAGAAAGCATTGTCCTTTTAAGACTTCTTCCCCATCTCCGAAATGCCAGTTTAAATCACTAGTGTGGTCCACCAATAAAAAGGCAGCATTTAAGAAGTTGCTGCCGGATAAAATCAAATCTTGTTTTGCGATAAACTTACCATGTCCCTCAACAGAATTAATATTAAGGAGCTGAGTGGTTAAGTCTCCTTGAGGTAGGTCCTCTTCTAGGGCCGCTTGAACATGCTTTAAAATTTTGTCGTCAATTTTTTCTAAAATATCGCTGTTCTTAGTAAGGTTCATCCAATAGCCTCTGAATCTCTTTCTCGATCGCATCCTTTGCCAAAGTAGGTATGGCTTTTTCTACGATTGCTTGTACTCTTTCTTCTACGAGCCCTCTTATCATATTTTGGAAGGCAGGGGAATGAATATATTGTTCAAGCTCTTGAGTATTTTGTGAACTTGCTGAAGCTTGTGTCACAGGATCTAAATCAGACTCAATGGTTTCGATACCAAGATCGCTATTGTTTTCAAATTCAAGCTCTTCATGCTCATGTCCAAGTTCAATTTCAGGCGCATTTGCAATTTCTTCTTCTGAAGGTAGGCTGTGGATAGCATGGATGGCCGCAGGAGCTTGTTCTGGGGCTTCTTCTTCCGTTTCCTCTTGTTCAGCCTCAGGCTGGCTCTCTAAGGATTCAGAACGCTCTTGAAGTTTTTGTAGCTCAGCCTCTCTTTCTGGAGTCCATAAAAAGGCGGCTGTATTTTCTGGAACACTAATATCTTCGGCAATGTCTAGATTTTCCAGTTCTTCTAATTCATTATCTTCATCAGGAAGGTCTAATTTAAACTTTCCTAAGCTTTGATTTAGCCATTCATTGTCGTTCTCTTCTTCTTCGGCAAGCTCAATCAAAGTTTCGGGAGCTTCCTCGGGAGCAAGGCTTGGAGTCTTCAATTCAAAATGAGAAAAATCATCTTCCTCTTCAAGAGCATCTATTGCTTCGGCCTCATCTTCATCAGGGAAGTCTAGTTCTGGCAAAGAATCGAAACTATCCATGCTCCAATTTTGGGCATCGCTCACGTCTTGAGAAGAGTTTTCTTCTGCTTGGGTATTTCTCGAAGCTTCATTCGCAGTGAGCCTTTTATTAATTTCATCAAGGCTTCTCACTTGTGTATAATCTCCTGGAGCTGGGATCTCAGGGATTTCCACATGCTCCATCAAAGGGTTTGCTTGGCCACTTTGGGGTACCAGTTGATTGATTAGGCTACGGATTGCATCGGAGTCAAAGGGCTTCTCTAAAGTTTTATCGGCCCCAACCACTTGTAGTTTCTGTTGGTCTAAGTCCATGAAACCACTCCACAAAAGGACTACTGGGATATTTTGGGTTTCCTCATCAGACTTTAAATCATTGCATACTTCATAACCATTTTTCTTTTGTAAAAGAATATCTACAAATACAATGTCTGGCTGAAATTTGCGCGCAACATCTAATACGTCAACGCCAAGGTTTACGGTTTTGAGATCCAAAGAGAAGTCTTGAAGACTCAATTCGATAACTTTTTTGATTGTAGCGCTTTCGTCAGCAAGTAAGATGCGCAATGCCATATATTAAGTATTCGATTAATGAAAAGCCGAGTCAAGTAGCTGAAGTCATTGAGCTTGACCCTAGGTGCCATTATTTTCTAATATAAGTCAGTGATAAACATTATTGACCGCTATATTGCTAAAAACTTCATCATTTACTTCTTATCTTCTCTGGCGATATTTTTAGTTCTCTTTGTAGCTGTAGACTATCTTTCAAATATGTCATCTTACGGAGTATCGGGCGATATTATCCGTCGCTACTATATGTAC
>JAYZXX010000098.1:0-6853 GCA_036140815.1 Bdellovibrionota bacterium
TATAAATTTGATCTGCCATCGAATCTTTGACCAAACCACCCTTTTGCACCGAGTTTCTCATAGCCTTTACCATTTCTCCTAAGAAATGTTTTTCATACATTTGAGAAGCCTGTTGTAGTTGTGCCCTTGGGTCCATAGCTTTGGGTCTCAAACTTTTGGTTTGAGCTTTTTCCATTGGCATGATGTTGGGTTTATTTTGATTCGAAATTTTCATGATAAGTCTTTTATAAAGATTGGGGAAGTGAGCCAAAGTCTCGCGCATCCTACGCTATCACTCTGTATGGGCATTGCCATTCCTTGGCTTTGCATCAATCGTCTCCTGCAAGAAACAAAAATCATAAACAGTCCATCCATGGTCTTAGATCCTCGACTCATCCTCCCCCGGATTTCTAACACTTCCATGTGTTAAAAATAATTCTATTCAATTTTAATATCTCAAAGTCCAAAGACTTAAAGAATTTCTAGTTCTGCTTGTAGAGCTCCTGCCGCTTTGATCGATTGAAGAATCGTGATCAACTCTTTTGGCTCTACACCTAGGGCATTCATTGCATCCACAATATCACCCACACTTGCGCCCTTATCCATCAATACCGTTCTCGGGCTTCTACCTTTACTTTTTTTGTCGCCGACATCCAAACTTATATCACCATGAGAAATTGCGACTTTAGAGATACGAACTTTCTCTCCTATTACTACTGTACCAGTTTTTTCATTGACTATAACTTTAGCAATTAGATCTGGACTGATTTCTAAACTCTCGACTAGGGAAAGAAGTTCCACTGCATTACCTTCATAGGTAGCTGGCACTACAATATCCACGGTTGCAGAGTCTTTTGCACTGGCATACTTTCCACCAAGATCACCATTGATCTTACGAACTACACGCATTGCTGTTGTAAAATCAGGATTGTGTAAAGTTACGCGAAACATTTTTCGACTAGAAAAATCTTCGGCAAAGTCTTTTTCTATGATGGCACCATTTGGAATTCTACCTGCAGTTTTATGATCTCCACCAATCAAAATATTTCCTTGGGCAACCGCATAGATATTGCCATTGGCCGCTCTAAGTGGAGATTGTACTAAGACTCCACCCTCTAAACTTGTAGCATCACCAATAGAACTCACTTGAATGTCCATTGGATTACCTGCCCTTGCAAATGGTGGAAGTGCTGCCGTAATTAAAACCGCGGCAACGTTTTTACTAGTAGCATCTGCCGTACTAACACCAAGAGTTTGCAACATTCTTTGTAAGCTTTTTGAAGTGTAGTCGGTTTTACCGTCTCCAGAACCTTTTAGTCCTACCACGATTCCGTAACCCACCAACTGGTTTTCACGAACCCCGCGAATGCTAGCCATGTCTTTCAGACGGACACTATAAGCATCTAATGCAATTAAACTAAAAGTAAGAAATAAACCTAAAATCTTCAATGTGCTTCCTTCCTAGATAGCGCCATCCAAATTCATTATAACTGCTGTAACTAAAATAATCACTTGGACTAAAATGTAGTTTTTCATAGTTTCAGACTCCTTCTTAAACTAACGATGTCAAATTTTCCGTCTAATACCTTGTCCGACTCAACTCGACTATCGGCTACGTCAGCTGGTTTAACAATACCGGTAACAATTACTTTGTACTCAGTACGATCAATCATAAAATCTTTACTGCCACGAATTCGATAAGAACCATCAGGAAAGGTTTCAACAATACGGCTTGGAACTTCTTTCACAGCTAACTCTTCTTTTTTAGCATCTTGTTTTCCTGCGCCACTTGGTGCATTGGGCTGGCTAGTTGTACTTGATTGTGTACCTGGTTTTTTTCTTGCTGCAGCTGCGATTCTCGTTGCTCGGTCTCTTTGTGCCTTTATTAGCTTCTGAATCACATCCACTTTGGTGTTCAATTGTCTTTGCGCAGTTCCATTAATTTCTACATTAATAATGTCACCGACAAGACGTTGATTGTTTTGAGCAAAAAGATAAGATGTCTGTCCTTCATCCACCCAAAGAGAGCCTGCTTCGTCATTAATTTTATTTTCCGCTTCTAGCTTTGCCTGAGTCATTCGTTTGTAACGTCTAGGTACACCCTGGTATGCATAGTTTTCATTACTAGAATAGCTAGGCGATTTGGGCTTTTGCTGCGTTGGTTGAGCAGCACTTTTTCCATTGATCATGGCTTTTAATTTACGGCCAAAATTCGCACATGCAGTAAGCTGAAGACTTAGAATACAAAGTATAACTAGCTTAATCATTGGATCACAACCTCGTGAGGATTTGTAACCTCACCCACTATTACTTTTCTCGAACTACGATTTAATATGGACACCCTATCACCAATAAATCCGGCTTCTTGAGCTACTCCTTTTAATCGCATTTCCATATTATTTCGACGAATGATGATATCAACAAGGTCTCCCCGCTCCACCGCTTTTTCTTTTTCTAAATTTGATAACCATAAAATAGAGCCAGACAATGCCATTCTCTTTGCCTTCGCCCCCAATAACTCACTTTTTGTCGGAATGTCTTTTCTAACAAAATTCATTTCTCGCTTTTCAAAAAGAATATCTGAATCATTAATTCTTTCCCCTGGAGCAATGTTCCTTCTCGCTACCGGTAGAACCTTATAAGTTCTCATTCTACCAGAAATATAATGAGTTTCTGCCTCTCCATTTCCTAGGCGATATACTCTTAAAGGAATTTGAAAATTACCCTTCAAAAGTTGATCGGGTATTTCCAACTCCCAATTACTCACTTTTATTTTTTCAGCTTTCGGCAAACGTAAGGCACTAATTTCAAAACTACACTCTTGGCAAAAGCCTTGATTATGATCCTTTAGAAGTTTTGATAACTTCCTCTCTGTCCAATGCGGAGAGTTCAAATATAGCTCTAGTACTTTCGGCATTTTTAGTACCAGATTAAATTCCTTTCCAGCTTTTGTTTCAAAGTTCTTCACATAAGCAAGACTTCTTCTTAATAAATCAGTTAAAGCAAGATCAGAAATCTTTCTAAGTTCTCCTTCTTTTAAGTCTGCAGCTACTAGCAAACTAGACAACTGTTTTTTGCTTTTTTCTGTAAAGCCATCAATCTCAGCGATGTCGTCAAAGTACACGTTTCCAGCTTTGCTTACCAAGCCTTCTTTGATTTCAATTCTCTGATTAGCCCATGCAAAATTTGTTAAAATAAGAAGTGTTAAAAGATACTTCATTCATTACCTCATATTATTAATCGCTTGAAGCATCTGATCGGCTGCTTGTACAGCCTTAGAATTAATTTCATAAGAGCGTTGTGTTTTAATCATATTTACCATTTCATCCACTATATTCACATTACTTCCCTCTAGCTGACCTTGGGCAATTTCACCAAAACCATTTAAGCCTGGTATACCTTGTTGAGGCGCACCACTCGCTGGAGTGTTTGAATAAAGATTTTTTCCTAGTGACTTGAGTCCAGCTGGATTAATAAAATTAACAAGCTCAATCTGTCCTACGTTTTGTCTCTCGCCATTTGATAGAGAAATCTCCACCACACCGCGATTAGAAATCCCTATGCCTGTAGCCTCGGGTGGAATCGCAATTTGTGGTTGCAATAGATTTCCATTTTTATCAGCTAGTAATCCATTTTGATTCTTTGTAAATGCTCCATCTCTTGTATAGGCGATTCCATTATCGGTTTGTACGGAAAAGAAACCTTTACCTTCCACCATTACATCTAGTGGACGATTGGTAATCGTTGCTGAGCCAACATTAAAGTCTTTACGAATAGCAGCTGTTTTAACTCCCAAACCAGTTTGCACTCCTAAAGGACTAACTGCGTTGTCACCGGTGGCAGCACCTGGCTCTTTAATGGTTTGATACATTAAATCTTCAAACTCAGCTCTTTGCTTTTTGTAACCGTTGGTGCCTAAATTGGCCATATTATTGGCGGTTACATCCATTTGCGTTTGTTGTGCTTGCATTCCAGTGGCAGCGGTATTGAGAGCTTTTAACATATCTTACTCCTAAAATTTAGGTACATCATTTACCAGTTTACCGTTCATCTGATCGTAAGCTTGTATGGCTTTTTGCAAGCTTTCAAAAGTTCGAGTGGTTTTAATCATCTCTGTCATTTCTTCGACCACGTTCACATTACTCATCTCTAAAGAACCCTGCATGATTGAAGCTTGTGGAGTGTCGTTTTGCTCTGACTCCATGGATTCTTTTAGTATATACATAGACTGACCAACTTTTCTCAATGCTTGAGGTTGGTTGAAGCCGGTTAATTTTAAGGTTTGCAAAGGAGTATTGCCTTGGATGATCAAGCCATTTCCTGCCACAGAAATGGGGCCTGGATTAGGAATACGAATCGTCCTAGCCTCGGCATCTCCCCCCGCATTGGATAAAACAGGGTAACCTTGTTTTGTGGTTAATACGCCTTCTTGATTTACGACAAAAGACCCGTTTCTGGTAAATCGAATTCCTTGTGGTGTTGCTATTTCAAAAAAAGTTCCTTTGCCATTAATTGCTAGATCTAAAGGGTTTCCCGTTGGCCTTAAACTTCCTTGAGAAAAGTCAGTAAATGTCCCTGCACCATCAACATAAGCCTTATCACCACCTTGCATGTGATAGAAACTTTCAATACTTGCAGGAACCTTTGGAACTTGGATTACATCGGGAGACTTTTCATAGGCAGTTAGATACTCTTTAAATACCTGACGATCTTTTTTGAACGCAGGAGTATTGGCGTTCGCAAGATTATTGGCGATCGTGTCCATTTTGTTTTGTTGAGCGATTGCACCGCTCACTGCCGTATAGATTCCCTTAGTACTCATAAAAGAATTTCTCCCAATCCTTTTAAGAGCAAATACTGTACCGTTTTAATACAGGGCTTTGGTTGGATGACTTTCCTAGACTAAGGATTTGAAACTTAGACCTTTGAATAGAAACCTTTCGTCAAAAATCTGACAGAGTGTAGCGATTTTGACTTAATATATTGGTGATAGTTATCGGCGATACACACATCGGAAGCCAGCATTTGAACTTACACCAGTGGTGTCTCCATAGTTATTTAAGCGAAAGATCCCCGATTTTTCTTCATGACCAGCTCTACCACCTCGCAAAAGGGAAAGCGCCGTTGGAGAGCCCAATACAAATTGGCCAATTCCCGCATAGTTTCCGCTATTACTACTTGTATAGTCTCCTGCTGGACCAAACAAACTTTTTACAGTTCTAGCTGTAGTACTAAGTCCACCACTTAAACTAAAAGTGCCTGTATGGGTTGAATCTGTGATTTGACTACCATAGGCATTACTTCCCATACTGGCCGGGGAATTGTCTTTTAATCTTTCCACTACATTTCCAGCAACATCCCAAATTTTTTCTCCACTGGCTAAGAAATGCGTACGTTTTTCTTCATACTTAGTTTCACTCCCAGAATTATCGCAATCCGTTTCAACATACTCATAAGAAGCATCACAAGATTCTCCCGGTGAAGTATCTGCATTTCCATGATTAAGAATGCTATTGCCAAAAGAGTCGGTTCCCCAATTATTGGTATCACCTGATTTTTGAGCCTCAATCTCACGAGCCATTGCCTGCCATTCATCATTGGTAATCAAGTCATATTTGTTTTCAACACCTTCTTGTTCATTTAACTTCTGGCAGGCCTCTAAAGCCCCTTCACCATCTGTAGTTTCGTTATTTCCTCTTTTTATGTTTGACCAAGGTCTCCCTGTGGCACTACTGACTGCCTTGTATTTAACTAACTCAGAAGAAGTATCATAATCTGTATCGTAATCATAAGTACCAGAGGCGTTTCCATCACTAACTATAAAAGCATTAGAAAAATCACCAGCTCCATCACTGGCATACATTAATTTCGCTTCGTATTTCATTACACAAAACTGGTTCGTTTTATATGTAGAATTGGGCTCAACTAAAAGATAGTTATCAGGACACTCCAAATCACTTAAACTGGCTCCACTGATTCCTTCGATGTTGCAGCCTAAAAAACTGAATGTAATAAGAACTAAGCTCAAAGAAAAATATAAGCTATTCTTTTCTGAATGTATAAATCTCATAAGTTAAACCTTTTAAAGAAACTCACCGATCGATTAATTACATAGTTTTGTCGGTAAGTTAGACAGAAAACTTGAAACTAAGCACGGCTGCTTCAATAAGTATTAAAAAAAACAAAGACATCTTGCCGTTTGCTAATAAATCGCCTTCGAAATCGTTTTAAAAATGGAAGCCTCGTCGGTCTTATAGCTTGGTTCATTTTGAGAATTCAATTTAGTAGTTCCTCAATAGGAGTAAAACCAAGACGAAAGTAGACATTTCACCATATGCTCTGTGATTTTCCTCTAAATTTTCATTTGCAAGCCATACAAAAGGTTGAAGTATTTCCTTGAAAACCTGGCAATATAAACTTTCTTAAGCAATACTGTTTTAAGTATGTTACGCCTGGGAATCATCAGCTTATTTATTTTTTCATCGGCAAACTCAATAGCCGCTATATCAAAATCTAGCCTCGAGCTAGATCACAGGCCAATATTTAGCAAGCACAAACCTTTAGCCTTGGCTAAAAAAGAAGATGCCAGTGCTTTCTCAGATGTACCAATCACCTACAATCGAGAAGTGCAAAAATGGGTTAAGTACTTTCAAGGCAGAGGAAGAGGCTGGTTTAAAGTTTGGCTCGAAAGAAGTAATCGACACAAGGATTTGATTCATGGAAAGCTGGAAGAAGCCGGTTTGCCAAAAGATTTAATATACCTTGCTATGATTGAAAGTGGTTTTAGTTTTAGAGCCGTTTCTCATGCCTCTGCCGTTGGTCCATGGCAGTTTATAGCTCCAACCGCAAAACAATATGGACTTGAGATAAATCA
>JAYZXX010000099.1:0-8960 GCA_036140815.1 Bdellovibrionota bacterium
AGGAAAATCTCAGCTTTATCATCACTTCTCCTCTAAAGAGGAGTTATTATTGGAAAGTTTGAAATTCTATTCTGAAAAAGTATATGCTGAAACTTCAAAGTTCATGTATGGAATTGAAAGCCTGGACGAATTCGAACGAATCATCGGTGGTTCAAGGCGCTTGGCTAGAAGCCAATCCTCCATTGTTGGTTGCTATTTTGGTAGTATCGCTGGGGAACTTGCCGTGACAAACCCAAGCATTCGTAAGTTTTTAGTAGAGCTCTACGATGATTGGCAAAAGCTCTTTGTCGCAGGTCTTGAAGAACTAAAAAACCGCTCTCTTATCAGTAAAGATGCAAAAACCGATGAGTTAGCAGAGTTTTTTCTTGTGTCAGTCCAAGGTGCATTTATTTTAGCCAAAACCACAGAAGATCTTAGCGTAATTGATCGAAGCATTCAAAAAAGCCTCAATTACATTCGATCCTACGCAATTTGATACATTTTTTAGGCTTTTGTGCTGGACAGAACTGTCTCAGAGCATAAACTTTATTATCAATAATTTAATAAATTCAGGCTTTTATGCAATAATAACATAAAGCTTTATGGAATAAAGCTTTATGGAATAAATCTTGAGAGGTATTAAATGTTAAAAGCACTATTATGCACCATCGTTTTTGTAGGGATTGGTTTAAATTCATTCGCGGAAGATAAACCAAAAAAGGCAGCAAAAGAAGCAAAACCCGTAGCCACGAAAAGCATAAAAGGCGTAGACTTCCCTGTTGAAAAAACAGTCGATGGACAAAAGTTAGTTTTAAATGGCCTTGGCTTGAGAAAGGCTTTTTTTACAGTTAAGGTTTATGTTGGTGCCCTATACCTCTCAGAAAAAAGTACTGAGGTTTCTGCCATCGTAAAAAACCCAAATGTTAAAAAAGTAGAAATGCAATTTCTTATGGGTGTTCCAAGAAACAAACTTACTGATGCTTGGCGTGAAGCATTGTACAACCAATGCCCTAAAGATTGCTCTAATGTAAAAGAAGGAACTGCCAAAATGAACTCCTATATGACCAGCGTTGTTAAGGGAGATCGCTTCGAATACACCATCTACCCAGATAAAGTTCTCGTAAGCATTAAGGGCGAAGAAAAACCTGCAATCATAGGAAAAGACTTTGCTGAAGCGATGATAAAAATATATGTGGGCAACAAAGCCATCGACTCTGGTCTAGCAAAAGGTCTTAGAGGAATCGAATAAATTTAAGGACTAAGGCAGAGACTTCACTAAAAGCCTTAGGTTTAGAAAAAAACTGTTTAATAATATATAGTGAAATAAATAAATTGTGCATCGAAGGATTATTAATATGAACGAAAAATTCGGAACTTTGCTTGTCGTAGATGATGAAGATATGATTCGCGAAATTCTAGTTGAGGAATTTGCCACCGTTGCTGAAAAAGTTATTCAAGCTAGAAATGGTAAAGAAGCTTTAACGGCTTTAGAAGAAAACCCAGAAATTGACGGAATTTTTTCTGACATATCGATGCCTGAAATGGACGGATTAGAATTACTTGAATGGGTTTCAGAACACAGACCATATGTTGGAATGGTTATGCTAAGCGCCTACGGCGACAAAAAAAACACAGCCAAAGCCCTTAAACTTGGCGCCCTCGACTTTATCGATAAACCCTTCCAAATCGATAAATTAGTAGAAATAGCCAAAGAATGCCTAGAGTTTGGAAAAATCAACCACCAAGCAGCCAGTGAAGTGGAAAGATTAGTAGAAGAAAAGGTCGATTTACCCGAGGAAAAAGTCGGCGAATGGAAACGAATGAAACATAAACTCTTGGTACTAGAATACCGGAAAAAACGCTTTAAAGAGCAGGCATAAAAAAAGAGGAGCTTACTCCTCTTTTTTTTATTTCTATAAGTTTTGTGAAAATTCCTGCAACTGCTGCAAATAACTTCCATCCAAGCGTGGCCCATATTTAGTAACCAACAAGCTTGCCGCGTAGTTCGCTAATTTTGCACTATCCACAAAAGACATATCGTTAGTTAAACCATACAAAAAGCTTCCAGCAAAAATATCCCCTGCTCCATTGGAGTCAATTGCCTTTGCTTCAAAACCTTCAACAACAACCTGCTCAGCCCCGTCATAAACCAAAGCCCCCTTCGCTCCCAAAGTTATCACAAAACTATTGGCTATCTTTTTAATCGCTTCCACAGCAAGGCTAAGCTCTTCCGTTTCTGCATAGGTCAAAGCCTCTGCTTCGTTGCAAAAAAGTAAATCTACTTTTTCTCCGATCATTTCTTTTAAACCATCTTTGAAAAACTGCACCATGTTCGGATCGGAAAAAGTTAGAGCCGTTTTAATTCCATTCTCTTGAGCAATTTCACGAGCCTTAACAGCGGCAGCTCTACCCGTCGGAGAAGTTACAAGATAGCCTTCCATATAAATATATTTAGAGTCTTTAATCGCCTCTGGGATAATCTCTTCTTCACTAAAAGTCTCAGTAATACCTAAGAAGGTATTCATGCTTCGTTCGGCATCAGGAGTGACTAATACAAAACACTTACCCGTGACCCCTTCTTTTCGAGCCACTTGGTCTAAACTTGTTGATACACCATTTGCCTTTAAATCTTTGTAATAAAAATCCCCTGTTTCATCAGAAGCAACTTTGCAACTATAAAAACTCTTACCACCCAATTGGCTAATGGCTATCATGGTATTAGCAGCAGACCCACCACATGCACGATTTGGAGTCTCGCTATGAAGTCCTTCCAATATTTGGTGTTGTCTCTCCTCATCTACTAGGGTCATCAAACCTTTATCTACTTTTAAGTTTTGCAAATCTTCATCTTTTACTGAAAATTCAAAATCAACTAAAGCATTACCTAAACCGTATACATCGTATTTTGCCATGATTTTCTCCTGTTTAATTCGGGACAAAGAATACGATTGAATTTCATCAATTCCTAGTTCAAAGAATGAAAAAGCCTCTAAAAGCATCATTGAGCTTATATTGCCAGCAATTTCCCACTATTTCTCTTTTTTGGGTCAATTTTAGAATAAAAAAAGCCTAGCCGAGGAGGCTAGGCACTAAGGAGCTCGTATTAAACTATCGCTATAGTTTCCTCCCCCAGATTTCAGAGCTCTTCATGAGGAAGTTGTTTTCGAGCTTTTTCTAACACAAATATAAATCTCCTCAAACTGTAAATGCACCAATAGGCCATAAAGAAATTATACCGCCATTTCGACCTATTATTTCTGTAATTTTTATTGGCTTTCACAAGGAAAACTAATGAAACGGACTCAAAAGCCTTAGTTTCCGTGTTTATTTATGATTCGCTTTGTAAGCTCATCCAAATTGGTCTGCTCTAAAGAGTTTTGACGACTAGATATTAAGTCTTTCATTGAAGAATCTAGTTGTTCAATCTGAACAATATAGTTTCGACATGGACCACAGACTAAACTATGAAGAAACAAACGAAACCGAGTCAACAGCCCCAAAGAAGCTCTATTACAAACTTGAAAACTGACATCTTTACAAGAAAAAATAAATTGGTTCATCCACCTTTTTAGCACTTATAAACCCACCGCTTTAGCCTCTAAACAGATCCTAAGCTGATTTTTAGCTCGATAAATTAACACACCTAAGTTAGTGCTGGTAACCTCTAAAATTTTACAAATCTCTTCACGACTCTCCCCCTCTACCTCCTGAAGGTAAAAGGCTTGCTTTTGCTTCTCTGCCAAAGCCTCTAAACAGTTTTCAACCGCTTCTAAATCTTGGCTAGCTCCTACAAAGCGTTCTGGATCCATAGGCTGATTCGCCCAATGCCCATCATTTGCAAACTGCATATCAATAATGGGATCGGGGTTTTCTAGATCGATAAAGCGTGCGTTGTGACGGCGCCTTTCTCTAATTTTATTATAAAGAATACCAAAGAGAAATGTACGGATATGAGACTTTCCTTCAAAACGATCAATCGCCGCAAAAAAAGCCTCCCAAGTGTCGGCTAAAACCTCTTCCGCGCTAACGGGCTCTTTCAACTGGGCCATCGCACCTCGGTAAAGTACAGGATTATATTTTTCTACCAACTGACTTACGGCTTCCATTTCCTTTTTCTTTAATCTTAGAATAAAATCTGGAGAACTAAAATTGTCGGTCGCCATAAATGATCCTCTACTCAGCCTTCGGGTTTTCTAAAAAGTTCACAGAACTACTAACTAGATGCAAATCTCTCTGCGGAAACGGAATTGTAATGTCCTTTTCTCTAAAAGCTTTGTCGATACTAAAGCGAAGGTCTGACAACACCAATTCACGATCCCAAAGATCATCTACCCAAACTCTCAAATCAAAAACCAAAGCAGAGTCCCCAAAGTCATGAAATAAAACTTTTGGGTGAGGTGATTTCAAAACTTTATCATTTCGATATGCCACATCCACTAGCGTTGATTTTACCAATTCTACATCACTACCGTAGGCTACACCTACACTTAGATTTAAACGAATCTTTTCACCAGAGAAACTATCATTGACCACCTGTTCAGAAATAAACTGACTATTCGGAACTATAATAACCACATCATCCCGAGTTAAAATTAAAGTGGACCTTGCTTGAATATCTAAAACCTTGCCGCGAACACCTTTTACTTCAACCATATCGCCCTTTTTAATAGGGCGCTCAATGAGTATGATAATTCCCGATATAAAATTTTGCGTAATATTTTGCAGACCAAAACCAATCCCCACCCCTAGAACAGCACCAAATGCCGCCAAACTGCTCAGGTTAAAACCTAGAGAATCAAGGGCGATCCATATTCCTAGCACTACTATCAAATAGCGAGAAAACCTCTCCAAAGAAGCTTTAACACCAGGGTCAATATCCCTGTCTTCTAAAGCCCTTCGAACCAATGCCTCACCAGCTCTAGCCAAAACAAAAGAGGACCACAATAGTCCTCCCGCCAAAACCACTGAAAAAACAGAGATTTTATTTCCGCTTAATTCAAAAATGGGTGTGCTTAATAATTTCCAGACAAAATGGAGACTTTCACCAACTGCATCCAACTAGAGGCTCCCCGGTCTTAAAGTTTCTTTAGTTCATCAATGGGAAACAATGGAAGGTCTGCACCCAAAATACATGCTTGGCGTGCAAGCTTTTTACCTTGAGGAGTCTCCAACCAGTTTAACTGAACCCAGATCTCCATCATTTTGTGAACTTCATCGTAAAAGCTAAGACCTTCTACATCTTCGCCTTGTAATAAAGCATTAGTTTCATCTTCCTCAGCCTCACCTAACCACTCCATAAACTGAACTTGCTGAGAAGCGCTTGCTGCTTCCGACAAAACTTTCTTTTTATTTTCTCTCTCTAAAACGATTTTGCTAATCAAAGGGTCAATCTTTACACTTGAACTTGATTGGTTTTTATTCATTGTTAATGGTGATTCTATGGCAGCTCCTGTCGCTTGCTGCTCTGCGTCCGCTTCTAATCCTTCTAACACCTTTGATGCCTCACTCAATGTTGTATTGTTGATGTTTAATCCCGTGCTCATAGATTCCTTCCTTGTTGATAATCCATCCTTAGCACTATAAATTGAAGCATAGGTTTTATGTTTTCTACAAGTGAAAACAGAAACTTGATGACAATAAACACAGTTTGTCAACGGAGACACTATGTCGATTAGTATTGCGGAAATTTTTAAAATTGGAATTGGTCCATCCAGCTCACATACAGTGGGACCAATGTTAGCGGCCAGTCTTTTTTGTGAAAAAATAGTGTTAGACAACTTACAAAAAAATGTAAACGAGATCGAAGTAGACCTTTTTGGCTCCCTAGCCCTAACCGGCAAAGGCCACGGAACGGATAAAGCAATTTGCCTAGGCCTAATGGGCGATACTCCTGAGAGTGTTGACCTTGATCAAATTGATTACAAATTATCGCTCGCACAAAACGGCAGTAAAATTTCTTTCCGAGACCAATTTAAGTTTGAATTTCAATTTTCTAGCCACCTGCATTTTTTAAGAAAACAAAGTCTTCCCCAACACCCAAATGGTATGCGCTTTCGGGCTAAAGCAAAAAACGGTGAAGAGATATTGGGAAAAAATTATTATTCCGTTGGTGGTGGCTTCGTCGTAGATGAACAACAAGGTAAGGAAGGAGATTTTATTGGCGCGCCAGTAAAAGTCCCCTACCCATTTAAGAGTGGACAAGAAATTTTAGACCTTTGTAAAAACGAAGGTTTAAGTATTAGTAGCATCATGTATAAAAATGAAGATGCCTATCGCCCTCGCAAAGAAACCGAAGAATACCTTGATGCCATCTGGAAATGCATGAGTGATTGCATCGATCGTGGATGTAAAAATGAAGGGATTTTACCTGGAGGTTTAAAAGTAAAAAGGCGTGCAGCAAATATGCTTCGCAGACTTAAAAACTCTCACAGTAGCAAAGACCCTTTCATCATAATGGATTGGGTGGATCTGTGGGCCTTAGCCGTTAACGAAGAAAATGCTGGCGGTGGCCGAGTGGTTACTGCACCTACCAATGGGGCAGCAGGAGTCATCCCTGCCGTAATAAAATACTATACAAAGGTGAACCCCAATTATAACTCAGAAGACATTCATAGGTTTTTATTAACCGCTGCTGCCGTTGGTATCCTATATAAAACTAATGCCAGTATTTCTGGGGCCGAAGTTGGTTGCCAGGGAGAAGTGGGAGTTGCTTGCTCAATGGCCGCCGCAGGATTAACTGAAATCATGGGCGGCAGCCCTTTACAGGTAGAGAATGCAGCTGAAATTGGTATGGAACACAACCTTGGCTTAACATGCGACCCAGTTGGTGGATTGGTACAGGTTCCTTGTATTGAACGAAATGCCATGGGTGCAATCAAGGCCATTAATGCCTCTAGACTAGCTCTGCAGGGAGATGGGTCTCACAAAGTATCTTTAGATAAAGTGATCAAAACCATGCGAGAAACTGGCGCCGACATGAAATCAAAATACAAAGAAACTGCTCGCGGTGGACTGGCTGTAAACATCATCGAATGTTAATTTCTAATTTCCCCATTCAAGGGCTTTAGCGGAACTCAATGACAGCAAAGCTAATAGGCTGTATTTTTATAGAATCAAAACAGATAGCCTATTTACTTTTAGGGCATTCGCTTTACTTCTCTTAGTACAGCTCCAGGAAACAAGTAGATACCATCGATAAAAATAAAAATTAACCGAATGACAATATTTTTGTATCAAAATGCAATCAAGCTCTGCTCTGAGCCCCCCTCCCCCCATTTAGCTTTGATTCAGCTACACTCTAATATAAAATAAATGAAATGAATTTGAGTTGACTGTTATTTTTAATTCAAGCTAAGGCTGTTGCTTTTTAGTTTCAAACTCATGGTTTCTCAGCGCCCTCTTAGCCTTAACCCAAAATTAGAAGCAAGGAGCAAATGTGGATGTCGTATATCAAATCATAGATAAAAGAAATTACACTCATGCCAAATTAGCAACCTCCTTTCTGTGCCCCAGAGACCAACATCATCTAGAAGGCTTAGAGTCTATTGGTAAGAAATTTGATTTTGTTCTGGGCCGAAATCTTCTAAAAAATTTTCTAGAAAAATACTGTTTGCAGAATTTTGAAACTCTCGATCTAAATTTCTCTTCCAATGGTAAACCCTACTTAAAAGACCAAAGGTTTTTCTTTAATATGGCACACTCTGGTAACTACATAATAGTTGTTGCATCCTCAAACCCTTGTGGTGTGGACCTACAAAGAGAAGAAAGTTTAGATCGCCCTGAATATTTATGGGAAAGAATTGCTCATGAAGAAGAACTCTACCAACACTTGGATGCTTCCCCCCATTTTATTTTAAAAACCTGGACGCAAAAGGAAGCGGTTACTAAATGCTTTGACCATACAGATACTGGAAGCTTTTCGAGTATTAATCTATCCAATCTAAGAGACACTCGCTCCATAGCTTGGCATCATGAACATTTCTTTCTAAAAAGCATCCCTCTTAGCGATTCTAAGCAAAACTACTTCTGTGAAATTGCATCCATTGGTAAAAAATACGATCACCCCATTGACCTACACGAAGTTAATTTCTTTGGAGCGAATGGCTAGTTATTGGATATTTAGTTTTCTCTTTGCATTTTCATAGAAGCTATTTACTATGAACAGCAGGAGAAAATTATGAGCATTGAAGAAATCCTTAATCAATATAAAAATATCTATGTTTTAGGATTAAGCCCTAAACAAGATAGAGATTCCTATCGAGTAGCCAGATACTTGAAAGAACACAGCTATAATGTTTACGGTATCCGTCCTAACACAACAGAGATTGAAGACACCCCTTGCTTCTCAAGTATCACAGATATCAAAACAGAAATCGAGATTTTAGATGTATTTAGATCTCCTGAACATATTCCACAAATTGTTGACCAGGCCATTGAGCATGGAAAAGTAAAAGTTCTTTGGCTGCAGCTAGGCATTAGACACCCTGAAGCGGAAGAAAAAGCTAGAAAGGCTGGGATTAGTGTAGTAGCTGACCACTGCATTAAAGTGGAACATCGTAAACTTAAAAAATAAAATGTGTTACGCTGCCCTTGTCCAACAAAACGCTCAAAAACTTTCCAAAGAATTTGGAGCGAATATTTATTGGCCATCAGTGAAAAACAGCCTGAAACAGCGTTATCACTCTTTTTCCCTTCCAAGTCTTTCTGCTTTTGATCATTTCCTGCTAAATTCAAGCAACAATGAAATTTTAGAAGAAATAAAAATAACCTTGGCAAATGAGCAGCACTTATTAGAAAAAGAATTAGAAAATCTGAGAAATGAAATTTATGACCTTAATTACGAGTTAGCAGTAAAAGAAAGAAAAGGCCTACGAAATAAATTAGAAGCGAAACAAAGGAAGCTTCAGCGCCTCGAAGCCAAAAAAAATCCATCTCAAATCCAATCTAGTTTTGGTTTCACCTATCCACACCAAAACCTTTTT
>JAYZXX010000100.1:0-12987 GCA_036140815.1 Bdellovibrionota bacterium
ATGTCGCTAAGATATTGAAAAGAAACGGTTATGGTTATTCGAGCTTCGAAAATTACCGATTAAGAGTGCTTAACTCTGCGATAACATGAGGTTTTTAGGCGCACTACCCCTCGAATCGAGTAGAGCCCTAGGATTTTAGATACCCTTTCCCTTTAATCGAGTAGAGCCATTAATTTCAAATTTAGGGCATAAAAAAACCACCTTTTAACGGGTGGTAATTTGGTAGGAGGTGCCGGGATCGAACCGACGACATCCACCTTGTAAGGGTGGCGCTCTACCAACTGAGCTAACCTCCTAAAGAAGAAGCCAGAACTTAACCAAGTCCTGGCCGCTTGTCGAGCTTATTTTTATTTTTTTTGATCTTTTTTAGTGGGAGGCTGAATTTTTTTTATGCGCACTGTTGCCACTTGCTTCTGATCATTATGATTTTGGAGATAGGCATAAACCATCTTCTCATTGTTTTTAGCTTCAGCCGAATTTTTTGGCGGCACTAAGGACACCATTTCAAAGTAAAATGGTTGATTCCCATAATTTAAATTGTAAGAACGCAAAATGTTGTTTGAAACCAAGGCAGGTCCGCGCCCCACTAACATTCCGGTTTCTCTATCAAACATTCTAACATCTACTTTATGTCGATTAAAACTATCGGTCCCAACATATTTAACATCAATTACAACATTGTCATTTGGCTGAATTCCCCACTGACCAACTATATCTCTGATTGGAAAAGGAGCAATCCTAGGCAAAGGCCATTCACCACTTTTCATTAAACGCATTTGAAGTGCAGTTTCTACCTGATATTTTTTCGGAGCATTCTCTTCAGCCAAGGCGCTTTGCCAGCCCATCAAAACTGTTAGTACTGCTAATATTGATAATTTAATCATTTTTCCCCCAAAAATACTTTCCTAATTTTCTAGTAAAACTCTCGCTGCTTTATTTAGGTAGTATCCGTTTTTCCCTCGAAAGATATAGTGCGGTTTATCGATGTCTGGCTCGATCAACTTTCTAAGTCTTTTAATGGTTACGTATACCTTATTATCATGAACACTTGGATTATACTCTTGACCCCAAATCATTTCCACCAAGTCTTCTTTTGAAAAAACCTTTCCCGGGTTTTTTACAAATAAATTTAAAAGATCTAAGAGTATAAATTGGTTTTTAAACTCCACGTGACCTTTTGTTTTTTCCCTTACACTTTGCTCCGCTTCATTAATAACAAGATCAAACTCGGTATCTGAAGCCCCTAACCGAATCAATAGGTTATCAATATCTTGAGCGGTTCTCTTAAAATTAGCCTCATCGATTGAGCGCTTTGCCAACTGTAAATATACCTTTGCTAGGTCTTTGTTACCTGAATAGAAATAAGTTGCTCCGATATTATAGAGCAAAGAATAAAAGAACATTTTAGTATCAGGAGACTTCAACTCTTCATAAGCTGTCCACAACACATCTAAGGCTTCATCATATCGATTCAGCTTTCTCAAGATCATGGCATTGATTATTTGTGTATTTAGTTTTAACTCGGGTAAATTTAATACTTCAAAAAATACTTTTAAATTATAAATTTCACTTAGTGCGTCTTCTAATCTACCTTTATGTACGTAACATAGGGTTACGCCTGAAATTGCATAAACCATATCCTCTTTCGAATCTTTTCCAAGAGCATTGGTCAAGGCTTTCTGAAAGTAATCAAGAGCTAGATCAACTTGATTTTTATAAGCAGCGCATACCCCTAAAACGTAATAAGTTTTAGAGCTAAGTTTAATTCCTTCTTTTAATACTAAATCCTGAATCTCTTCTTTGATCTGATTGATCTTATCATATTCCATTCTCTCTGCATGGATTCGTAAAATAGAATTTTGGACCATCAACAAAGCGTCGTAATTTTTTTCTTTACGATACAGCTCGACCGCCATACGAAGCATTGGAATGGATTCCTCCATTCTTCCGGCAGCGATAAATACCTTCGCCTGCTCGTAGACCGCTTTTGCGTCCAGCTGATTTGATGTCACAGATTGTAGCCCCTTAAAAGATTTTCCCGGCTGCGATCTTACAGAATCTGTTTCTGTGGTCAATAGATTCCCCCCTTCTAAGTAACCGCTCCTGGCTTGAAACGACTTAGTTTCAGGTAGTCTACTCCCTTAAATAGTTAAAATTCATGCTTTTCTGCCTATTGAAATACTTTCCCTACCGAATTTAAGGCTATGTAAGAAAAACTTTCTCGCCAAGCCGCATTCAAAAAAGAAACAGCGCACTATTTAGTCTAAGGACAAACTGATTGTCTTGCTCTATAATTTTCCAATCACAATAACACAATGGGGAACAAATGCTAAACTTCGATGAAATTCACAAACGTATCTATGAAAAGCAATCTCAACTCAGTGAATGGCATAGTAAATTAAGACAAAGCCTTCCAATCCCTATTTATACAAGTATCGATATTAGAGACTCAGGTTTTAAGATCGCAAGTGTTGACGCCAACATTTACCCTGCTGGATTTAACAATATCTGCGACACAGACCGAGAGGCTGGGCACAATTTGGCAAAATCATATGTAGAGGGAACCTATGGTGTAGATACCAAGAACATTATCTTAGTTACAGAAGAACACACAAACAATGCCTATTACTGGCAAAACGTTTATGCACTTAGGCAAATCTTATTAGAGGCTAATTACAATGTAGAAATCGCTCTTCCGAGAAAAATGGATAGCATTGAGGTTCAAACAGCTAATGGGCAGGTCTTAAAAGTTCATGGTAGTTATACGGATGAACATGGCGATCTACATTTGGAAAATGGTTTTAAAGCAGACCTTGTGCTTACAAATAATGATTTTTCTGATCAACTCACCGAATGGGCCAGCAATCTAAAAACACCTTTGAACCCGCCAAGAGAAATGGGTTGGTTTCAGAGAAAAAAATCTACTCACTTTGAGTTTTACAATGAATTTGCTGGCGAATTTGCAGATATACTAGAAGTTCCTAAAGAAAGTTTTCAAATTTTTACTGAAGTATTTGATGACTTTGACATTAGTGATGACACTTCAAAAGCGGATTTGGCAAAACGAGTTGATGAGGTTTTAGAAGATTTATCTATTAAATATAAGGAATTAGGGATTGATAGCCAACCAAGCGTTTTTGTAAAAAACAACTCTGGTACCTACGGCCTAGCTGTGAACAAGGTAAACTCTGGAAACGAAATATTAGAGTGGAACTACAAATCTAGAAAAAAAATGAAAGCAGCAAAAGGTGGAAAAGACGTTAGCTCACTAATCATCCAAGAAGGTATTCCTTCCAGAATTAAAGTAGAAGATGCTGTGGCCGAACCTGTAGTCTATTTAATGGGTTGTAAATTATTGGGAGGTTTTCTTAGAACTCATAATAAAAAAGGAGAGAACGACAGCCTTAATAGCCCTGGAGCTGTTTACAAGCGCCTTTGCATGTCAGATCTATTGATTCACTCTGAAAAAGCTCCTATGGAAAACGTTTATGGATGGATAGGCAGAATTAGCTCTTTAGCTGTTGGTAAGGAAATTCAAAAAGCTGGAGTAAAATTTACTACCACTGAATGCGAGTAATTTCGGTGCTTGTTTTGGGGCTCATTTTTTTTGTGGGAAAATTTCCTTCAAAACTAACCTCAGTAAGAGCCCAAGCATCTGGCCATTCCCAAGAAATATTTTTGTATTCAACGGTTACGCCTTCTTGCTCTTCTGTATAAGAAGAAGGTTGGCGTTTCAGTAAGCTCTGATTCAAAATATCTAACTCAAGGCTTTCCTCACCGGCATAGGCCCCACACTCGATATGAATGTTCATTTCAGGTTTATCTCCTGAAACTGCCATTTCTGCTGCGTGGAAAACTAAATTTACGTTTTGATACTTCTCACAGTAGTTAATACCACTATTATCTTTTAACTTTATTCCCAATACAGAACGGTCTTCTTTACCCTCGACCTCAATCAAAGAAATAAAGTCACTTGCTGCGCCGTCACTGGATTCAACACTAGCTAGCTGACGAGGCCCCCCAAATTGATTGATGCTCATATATAAAAAGCCGCTGCCAAAACCAAATAGCGCTAATGCTACAAAAATCATATTCTTGGTATAGTCTTTTTTACGATCGCCCATGTTCCCCCTATCGGTAAATTTAATAGAAAACTATTTGTCTCGTCAAAATTTCCAGCAAAAAGCCCAGTTCGGAAAGTATTTCAAATGAATTATGAGGAGTTTTTTCAATCCAATCGTCTAGCTTGGCAAAAAAGTATCAAGGACGTAGGAATGTCTTTAACTAGGGGGTTAGTTTGCTTTTAAGATCACTTTTGGTCCTATTAATTAGTATAAATGTTTTTGCCAGGTCTTATGAGGATGAGTTAAAGCTAAGTGCAGAGACAAGTAATCCAGAAGTTACAGAAATCGAATTAAAAAAACAACTTAGCAGACAGCTTATGCCTTACAAAAGCCTTTGCGAACGAACAAATCGCATCTTCCACAACATCGGCTTTTTCACTTTTAAAGAGTATATAAATGAAGAGAGAGTTTTTATGGAAGTAATTTTAAGGTTTTCATGTGAAGATCCAAATAGAGAATAGTGCTTAAGTCAAACCAGGTTCTTCCTATTTAGATATACCTTTTAATTAATAGTGTCGCTGGAATAAATTCATGTATTTTAAATCATGAAATACAATTTTTCAGCCCACTAACTTCTATTTCTTCTAGGAAGCTTTCTAGCTCTGAACAAAAGGTCTCAATCCAGTCAAAGCTATATACGCTCCTAAAACACCTAAAAACTTAATTTCAGAAAAAAACACAAGCTTTTATACATATAGACATTTATTCAGTAAATTACACTTCGAGACCTACCAAAAATATGAAAAAAGGACCTTCATTTGTTGAATATTTAGACAAACCTGTATTTTCCACCATCATCACTCCTTAAGCTTCTTGTACAAATCTTTTTCTCCAGTTTTTATAAATTTTGAGGTATTTTTATTTTGAGGAGTATCCTATGAGAATTTTACTTTCTAATCTTGTTATAGCTTTGATCAGCTATCCAGCATTAGCTGCAGACTCTAAATTGGCATGTGTTTGTAGTGAATATAAGATAACTGAAGATAATATAACTGAAGTCAAACGTATCTACGGCTTAGCAGATGAAAAAGCTCCAATAAACAAGGCTTACGAAAAATGCGTTAGCTACCAATCAGCGCTTACTTTTCAATGTGACACAAAGATTTTGAGTGGAAATCTAATCAAAAAAACTCCCAAAACAGATGGTTTTGCCAAGTCGAATAAGTCTTTTAAATTCTAGCCTTTCAATAAGTATATCGAAAATCGGATAGCTTCCCTTTTTCATCAATTGTAAATTGGGCAACTTCCACCTCTTTGCCAAGAGGAATTTTCTGTTCAATGGTCTTTGAGTTCTTGGATTCTAAATTGGAAAAAGCGACAAAATTAAATCTGGGCAGAGAGGCATTTCCATAGGTACCATGAAGGTAAACTTTTACTTTATATTCTCCTGGCTCATAATCTAACTTAGTCCATACTTCTGTACCTGGCCCTATCTTAGCATCTGATGTAATTCCAGAAGCCTTATCCATTAAGTCAGGATCATACATATAGCGCTCACCGCTAGGTGAATTGATAATTAAATCTAAATCATGTTTTTCCTCAAACCAACTTAGAATCACACCTACCATTGAAGAAGTAGGTTTGATTGAAGAGGCTAACTCCCTCTGGAGGTTCTTTTGTTTTAATTTCAAATCTGAATTTTCATTCAATATTTGCTCTTGAGCCAATTGCAAAATGCTTTTTTCTTGAGCCAAGACTTTTGCCTCTTCAACTTTTTGAAGAAGCCTTTCTTGAGTCTGGACGATTTTTCTTTCCAACTCTCTTCTTTCTAACTTTTCGTTTTTAACGTCTTTTTCGATTTGCTTAATGATGTCTTTCGACTCCGTCACAAGAGTTTTTATTTTCTTCACTTCACTTTCACTGATATCAATTTTTTCGGTGATTTGACTGTAACGTTCTTCCATTTTAAGACTAAACGACTTTACAGTAACTTCTAAGGTTCCCTGAAAATCATTTCGAGCTTTTGCCAATGAGCTAAGTTCTTTCGTAAGAGCATCAATTTCTTCTACTTTTTCCTTTAGTTTTACCTGAGAGGTGTTTTGTATATTAGGGAGAGCTAATATCGTCAAAAACAAAAACACACCCATTCCTGAGGCGAAAAGATCGATGGCAGAAGTAGAATAAATATTAATTTCTTTTTTTTGTTTTCGTCCCATTTACGCTACCTTAGCCTCTGAGATACTTTTGTCAAAACTCTGAAGTTTTGACTCACCAGCACTGGCTTGCCCAATGTACTCACCAACATTAAATCGAATTTCTTCGATTAGTTTTACCTCTCGCTCTTCAATCATTGTTAAAACAAACATTACAACAGCAGACTGAATTAAGGATAGCAATGTTGTATCAAAGGCAATCGCCAACTGCCCAGTTATCATTTCTAGGCCCTTAGCTGCATCGCCTCCGGTAACCGACTTAAAACCGCTTACTGCACTTGAAATCCCAAG
This sequence comes from Bdellovibrionota bacterium, assembly GCA_036140815.1. Classification (GTDB taxonomy): domain Bacteria; phylum Bdellovibrionota; class Bdellovibrionia; order Bdellovibrionales; family UBA840; genus UBA6502. Next base: position 6,569 of record JAYZXX010000100.1, read on the forward strand.
GACTGTTCCCATAAAACCCATCGTTGGCAAAAGCCAAGTCAAATATCGAATTTGAGAATAAACAGAATCCAGGTCTGCAAAGAGACTATCGCCCCTTGCTTGAACGGCTTGTTGAAGATCGTTACTTCTTGAAGTAAGCCCTAGCTTCGCAAAATAACCGCCTAGAATGAAACTTAAATAATTTGAACGACGGTCACCATGAAAACGATAAACTTCATAAAATTCATCAATGATCATGGCACCCGGCCCTCTCGATTCGAGGCGATCCTTGAAGGAAAGAAATTCAGTCTGGTTTCTCACTAGATACTTAAAGCGACTATAAAGCCACAGCATTGAAACAGAAAATGGAAACCACATTACCGTTTGAAAGGTGATCGGAAAGGATTTCGTATTTGAACCTAATAAAACTTTTCCCAAATAGTCAGGAAGAAACACTTGAATGGAAACAATGATCAACAAAGTCCAAACAAATGAGTTAATCATTAAATTAGAAAAAAAACGAAAACTCCCCTTAAACATGTTATATTGTTCGGTTTTTTCATTAATAAGCTCGAGAGACATGGGCAAAACCTAGGTCATTCTAGTCCTTCGACCAACTAGAAATCCATTAATATACCAAGACCAATGCTTGTACCTGTTACTGGACCATCGGAATTTTGCAAAGCAATGCTTTTAAAATTAAAAAAATAGTTAAATTTACTTAACCCCCAACGTTTACCAAGCAGAAGATTTATAGTACTGTTACCCGCCTCAGAGATTGCCATTGAGTAATTAAATTTCGCAAGATAGTTTGATCTATTTTGGATTAGAGTTCTATAAAAAATTTCAAAACTCATATCTTTTCGGTTGAACACCAATTTTTCAGTTTGCAATACATAGGAGAAATTCGCAAACTCTAGGCCCGCAGAAAGATCCAAACTAGAATTTTCAAATTCTAATCTGTAGCCGGTTAAAAACTGTGTACTAAAAAAGAAATTACTGGAAACACTGGAGCTAGAGCTAGATTGGTCAGAAGAAAGTTCAAATAAGTCCGCTTCTGCATTGGTCTTTAAAAATATTGATTTATAAAAGTCATAAAACAGAGAAAACATTCCACGTATCGAAGTGACACTTGCTGTTCCTGGCGCTCCAGATAAAGCACTACTTACCAAACCCGAACCAATATCAACTTCAAAGGGAGATTGTCGAACACTTAAAAAAGACTCTTTAATTATTTCAAAGTTTAAAGACTGCTTATCTGAATCCACCATTTGGAGACGATTTACCACAAAATCTTCTTCATTGGAAATCTTACCAAAACCCTTTAAATTATATACCTTATAGTTGCTCCTTTTACCTCTCTCTTCCTTAACCTCTGAATCTAAAACTTTAATTCCAGGACTATAAAACACGGAAAGATACATCCCCCCTCTGTGGGGCCTACAGGTCATATGAATTTGGCCATTTATTTTTATTTTCTGGTCCAAGTTTTTTAGAACTAGCGAGTGCTCCATACACTTTTTACTTACTTCAATGCCACTATTATTTTCTTCAAGGTAGTTCAATTTTATATTTAAACGATCTACAATATTATTGTTGGGATCCAAGATCAAACATACAGCTTCTTCTGCGTATACCTCGATTTCTAACCCCGTATTTACTCTTTTGCATCTAGCATTCCTAGATATAATTTTGAAAGATTTCGTCTTTTTATAATCTAAATCAAGCTTATAACCATAACCCAAAGATAAATCTTCATTAAGCTTTAAGTCTACTTTGCCTTGAAATAGATTTTTCGAAGAATTTGAAATTTTAAGTTCAAACTTTTCCGCATGGGCGAAAAGGCCAACCAATAAACATAAAATGACAAATAGGGACTTCATAACAACAGAATAGCAAAAGCTAACTAAGTTGTTGATTTGAAAGTGCTTTAGTTTAAATGAACATAGGCCAAAGGTTAGTCTGGTAATGTGAACTGGAAGATCTCACTACTGTCTGTACTAATTAAAAGCTCGGTATCTGACTTCCAAGTCATCTTATTTCCAGTATATCGAGTAGGTAGACTTTTATATCCATTTGGTGGCCCCAAGTCAGTGTTATTGCAATGAGGAGAGCCACTACCAGTTCCGTAGTAAATACAGTATAAGCGACCACCTGATTCTTTTACGTAATAGATTTGCTCCTTAGTGGGATGAAAAATAAATCCACTCATGTCAACTCCTGTATCTATCAATGTTGCCAAGGTAGTTGCTGCCGGATTTCTTGGATTATCTAAATACCTAATTTTGGTGTCCTCAGAAAAATATAGCCTATCATCAGTTTCATTATACAATGTATGACACCAACCCAATTGATTATTGCAGTCTGCATCTAATGTCAAATTAACCGTTGCCCCTGGGGTTGAATTATCCGCGCAATAACCAACTCCGATATCTATTGTTTGTCCACCAATAAGATGTTGAACGATATCATTTTTGTAATCATGGTACTGGATCACACCACTATGCGTTCGTGAATTAGGTTCCTGACCATTTCCAATTACGAAGATTCCTTCATTTTTATAAAAAGTTAAATTCCCCGCTAACATACCTCTACGGCCAATTCTAGAATGAGGGTTATCCCCTTGAGTCGCTCTACTCCAAGTTGCATTTGTTGTTTGAACTTTTGTCATTGAGTAATCAGACTCAACTTTATAAAGATACTGCTCTAATACCAACCAAGGCAAACCATCACTATCAAAACTTAGAGCATTTAAATTGATATCTTGCGCCTGTCTACCAAAGGTGGAGCTATTACTAAATACAGGATCTACACTATTCGCTAAATATTGGTTACCAGCCACAATCTTTGCTTTTCCAGTATCGGGATCGATATAATTTACAGTCATAGCCAATGCATCTGTAAAGTAAAGTCCCGCCGGGAAGGCAGCTTGATTCGCTTCACTTGGCTTTTTATAATATAGGCCTTTAACAGAACTTGGTCTAATAAACTGCTTATCTAAACCATCACCATAAAAAAACTGGGTACCCATTTGAGTATAAATTTTATTATCAGAACTATTCAAAATTCTTACCCTAGGACCAGAGTCGATAAAATAAAGCTGCCCAGACCAAGCCGCAACCGCTTCACCAGCACCATTTCCATGATATAAATTGACACAAGCACTGGAAGCCTCAGTCCCGTTGTCATTGCAGGTCCCTCCACCTTTTTCGAGGATCTTTTCACTGGTGTGAGAGTTATTTGCTGGTAGATTGGCATCCGTAACCTTATAAAGAGCACCATTTCCATTCCAAATCACTTCCTGGGTTTTATCAGCATAGATCCCTGCCGCCCCACCAAGGGATGAATCATATATTTTTCCGCCAACAATTTTATAAATAGTATTAATCGTACCAAAATAAATTGCACTTGCGTCTGCATTAACCGTCAAATTTAATAAATGTCTGTATCTATAATTTCCCAGCCCTTGTGTTAAAGCATTTTCTCCAAAGGTTGGGGTTGCCAAGTTGCAATTTCCAGCTATATCATCAATTGAAGTGTAAGTGTCAGAATCTGCATCATAAGTAGCTTTGGCTATTTTCAAAGTGTTATTAAAATCATTGTTCCAGACCCCTGAGGCAATTTCACAATCGATTCCAAAGTAAATATTATTGTCTTCATCAATATCGAAGCTGGTCTGAGGTAGTATTGCCACATCTGTAAAACTGTAAGGAGCAACATTGTTAGAGCCTCTCTTAATTATACTTTTAATCTCTCCTGTTTCTAAATCTATCCGCGAAATACTACCATAGTGATTTACGTACAAGCGTCCCGATTTATCAAACCTCAAAGAGGCAGTTCCTGTTGGAATTTCAGGCTTATCAGTCATATTTGTAGAACTAATCAATGTATCAGTACCATGATAAATGAAGTAGCTCGATACTCCTGTTTGAGCACTTCCTTTAATAATTCCTTTTCCATAGCTAACAAAATACATATCATGACTAACCGGGTGGACCGCCAACTGACCATAGGCAACACCAAATGTAGCTTTCGATAGTTGAACACTTTCGTTACCTCCGCCAATTCCATCAGAACTTGTCCCAGCGTAAACACTCCAATTTCCAGTGTTTAATGACTCCGAAATTACTGGCACACTAAAATTACTGGATTCATCCTCGACAATGGCCATAATTTGGAAAAAACCACTGCTAGGTGCCTTAAATAAATTATAAGTTCCCGACATACTTGTTCCGCCGGTTCCTCCAATATTTTTTACAATTGAAAACCACTCCTTTGAGTCAGTCGTATAATACAAACTAACGGGATTAAGCTTGAGACCTTCTAAGTCTGAGGCTGCAAATTGAATTTTAACATCATCCCCTAAATTAAATGTTTTTGTACCGAAGTTTGATCCTGCTGTATTGTTTGATACTGTTAACAAATCAACTGTAGGCACTTGATCCTTTAAATAAGTGATTGTGTCTGCATTAGTTCCAATTAATCCCGTTGAGGGTACTATTGCGCTGATGTTTCCCGCGACGTCCTTTGCCCAAACACAAACCTTTTTAGGCCCTTCCCCTGGAAGCAGAGTATGGGAAAAAATTTGCTCCCCTGAGCTATAAGCTTTCCAGTAGTCATCGGCATACTCACTTTGACAATCGTTAGTAGCCAAATTGGCATTAGCTAATCGAACATGCGTTATGTCTGAAATATCAGATACATTAACTGAAACACTCACATTCAGCTTTGAAACAGATCCAGCTCCACCTTCAATAGAAACTACATTTACGCTAGGTGCAGTCGTATCTCTAACCCAACTCACTACGATACTTGCAGTATTTCCGGCACCATCGGTTTGAGAAAATGTATACCCATAGGTGCCATCACTCGTTTGAGCATCAACGGTATGGGTCCATACTGAAGAAGAACAAGTTAGACTTGCATTATCAGCACCTACCACATTTAAGGCACTTGCCGCATCACAAACTCCACCAAAAGTGATTTGATCTAGGTTTGAAGAACTTCCACTTACATAGCTCGTCTGAGTTAAAACAGGCGCAACTGTATCTTTAACTAAGTTAAGGCTTTGTGTCCCCGCTGAATTTCCAGCAGCATCTTTGAAATCAAGGCTAATGGAGATACTACCATCAACCAAACCACTTAAATCAACATCTTGTTCGAAAGCTCCCGATACACAGGTTATACCCGTTGTAATATCTCCTGACACAATGATATTTATTCCTTCCTCTGAGCAAGTTCCTTTTAGCTTGAAACCTACTGCTGAGGCTTGGTTTACGTAGTCTCCATTAGAGGCACTCGTTAAGTTAAAACTCGGTAAAACGGTATCTTTTTTAAAACTGATCGTAACTGGGTCTGCAGCATTCCCCAGAGCATCCTGCATATTTAAAGTAATACTTTTATCGCCATCTACCCAAGCACTCGGGTTGTAGTTTGCGCTGAATACACCACCAGAACAGCTAATTGTATCTGTAATGTCTCCGGTGACTTGAATATTACCATCTTCAGTACATGCTCCTGCTAAGTTTAATGAGTTTTTATTGGCAATATTGATATAGTAACCATCAGTAGGTGAAGTCGGGATAATTACTACAGGAGTTGCATCTTTCAACACAGTGGCTGTAATCGTCGGAGAAACATTTCCTGCGGAGTCCTCTTGAACCACGTTAAAAGTCACCGCCCCATCGGCTACTCCGGAAAAATCTAATACCTTACTCCAAACACCATTATTACAAGCCGCAGTATAGCTGTAAGAGTTTACCGAAACTTCCACAGGATTAGATTCACTACAAGTTCCACCTAATGTATAAGAGTCGATATTAAGAGTAGTAATATTTGGAGGACTAGAAAGCGTCACCAATGGAGGAGTCGCATCTAGGTAGATAGTTTGACTAATTACACGAGTAATAATGTTACCTTCCACATCTTTTATTTTAAGGTAAATTTTTTTTAAGCCTTCTGACTGTGACAAGTCAATTTCTGTAGGCCTTTCGTCGAACCAACCAGAAACTAAGCCCAGACCATTTGGACATAAATCGTCAGAATTGTCAGTGATAGTTTCTGTAATACACCAAGCCACCGCTCCGTCGTCATCTTGAATTTCTACTTTAACTTTTTTATCGTCCGTGTAGTCCGTATTACTAGAGTCATAGTCAATAAGTGAGATACTTAATTTATCAGTTGGATTAAAAATATCCGTTAAAAGCTCGCTACTAGATTTCGTAACAAAATCACACGATGCTAAAAAAAGCACAAAACTCAATAAAAATACGTTATTCAAATACGTTCCAAACATGATATATAGTTTTCGGATATGGAAGACTTAGAGTTTAGAATTTTTTGTGAATTATTCCTCAGAGGCAGCTTGCCTCAGTTTTATTGAACCAGACACTTCAAATGTTAAGATATTTGATTCAATTTGAGAGAACTCAGAAAAATTT
>JAYZXX010000101.1:0-3276 GCA_036140815.1 Bdellovibrionota bacterium
TCTACCAAAATTCCTTCAATTTGGTGAAACATTGGTAAATGACTAACGTCATAATCGGAACGGAATACAGCTCCAGGCCCTAAAACTCTCAATGGCAAGCTTTCATTTTCTAAGCTATGAATTTGAATTGGCGAAGTTTGAGTGCGCAAAACGTGTTGTTCATCGATATAAAAAGTATCCTGCATATCACGGGCAGGATGATCCGGTGGAATATTTAATGCTTCAAAATTGTAACGGTCTCTTTCAATTAAAGGGCCAAGGCGAACGCTAAAACCAATGCGAGAGAAAATATCAACCAACTCATCAATCACTAAATTGATAGGATGCTTTTTACCTAAACGACTTCTATTGCCTGGCAAACTCATATCAATGCGTTCGTTTTCAAGGCTAGCGTTTAGCTCTTTTTCTTTTAAAGTTTCTGTGTGTTCTTTAAAGAGATCTTCTAGAACATTTTTTACTTCATTTACCAACTGACCAAACTTAGGACGCTCTTCTTTATCGAGCTTCCCCATTTCTTTCATAAGCTCTGAAAAACTACCTTTTTTACCAAGGTATTTTACTTTTTGATCATATAAATCTTTACTGGAAGTTGCGGCCTTAAAAGCTGCAACGGCTTCTTCTCGAATTGCTTGCAATTTATCTTGTAACATAGCGTAGATATTCATTTATTTAAGGAAAAAGAGCAAGTTTCATTGCCCTCCAACCCTTAAATTACGCTACGTGTAAGAAAGCAAATTAATAGTGCCATGGATACTTGGTGAAATCCCTAGGGCGCTTCTCTACAAAAGAGTCCCTACCCTCTTGAGCTTCTTCTGTACCGTAAGCCAAACGAGTAGCCTCGCCGGCAAAAAGCTGCTGACCAACAAGTCCGTCATCCAACAGATTAAATCCAAATTTAAGCATTCTCATGGCTGTGGGACTTTTTGAATTTATCTCACGAGCCCAATCTAAAGCAGTATCTTCTAATTTTTCATGTTCTACCGCTAGATTTGCCATTCCCATATCTACTGCTTCTTGTGCGCTGTAGTTTCTACCTAAAAAGAAAATTTCACGTGCACGTTTTTGCCCGCACTGTCTCGCTAAATAAGCCGAACCATAACCACTATCAAAAGAAGCAACATCAGGATCTGTTTGTTTAAAAACGGCATGCTCTTTACTGGCAATGGTCATGTCACAAACCACATGTAGACTATGACCTCCACCAACAGCCCAACCAGGAACAACAGCAATCACTACTTTAGGCATAAAACGAATTAATCTTTGCACCTCTAGAATATGCAATCGACCTAATTTTGCGAGATCTTTTTGACCATCTTGCCCCTCATATTTATATCCATCTTTACCGCGAATTCTTTGATCCCCACCAGAACAAAAAGCCCATCCAGCGTCTTTCGGGCTTGGACCATTACCAGTTATAAGAACACAGCCAACATCACTCGTGATACGGGCATGCTCTAAGGCCTGAAAAAGCTCATCCACCGTCTTAGGGCGAAAGGCATTTCTACATTCAGGTCGATCAAAGGCAATACGAACACAGCCTTGATCTTTCGCACGATGATATGTGATGTCTTCAAAAGAAAAACCTGGAACTTCGTCCCACAATTCTGGATTAAAAATATCTGATACTTTTTCTTTAGACATGGTCAGTCTCCTTACTACCTTGGCTATTTAATATTTTATTCATTTCATCTTCATCACTTTCAGAAAAGTCCATTTGGTGCTGACCATGAATCACTGGCGCTAAAAAACAAATGGCGTAACAAAGCAAAAAATAGATTTCAATTAAGTTATTAGGCACTATACCGCGAATAGAAAAAATCACAGGAGTAGCAAATAGAGGTACCAAAAAAATCCACAAGAAATTTTTTTGATGAGCCTCGCTAGACTTTGCATGAATCAACACACTACAAGACGGGCAAGTCGTAAATTGATCATCTCCCTTACCTCCTTTTTTTCTTGTTGCTGAGAAAAGAAAAAGGGGTAACTTTTTATTACATTTTGGGCACTTTGCTTTATGAAACATGAGCAGCTTTATAGTACATATTTTAGGTATATACAATTGATCATCCGCAATTATATGGGCCTGTTAAAATTAGTTTTAGATCGCATTTAAATGAAAACTCACCCTCCAATTTAAAACCATTTGAAGCTCATTTTTCTATAATCCCCAAGTCGAGACAACAGCCCACGAAGACTCTAATGCCACTCCAAAACAAACACCCCAAAGCACAGTTTATAGTAGACATAAAATTTTCCGGACACATTCAATGATCTTGGAAACATGCTTATCTTCTATTCAATAATTCTAGTTTTCAACACAGAGCAAACAGTTTTTTCTCTCCTCAATTGCCTATCAATGATATAAAACTTGCAAATATTACAATATGAATCGCAAACAAGGGGGAAACGCGATGATAAAGTATGTAATTGTAGGTTTATTACTTTTGCAAGCTGGGGGGCTAAATGCAGAGGAAGTAAATCAAAAAGGGGATGGCTATTTTGAGATCAAAAACTTTAGTGTTATTGAAATCAGCCAAGAAGAACAAGCTCTTCACTACAACAATCTAGGTCAAGAGCCACCCATAATTCCTTTACCTAATCTACCATTACCAACACCAGGACAACCAGGCACTATACCTGGGGCTCCGAAAAGCCCTATTGCCGTCATAGATGAGTTTATTACAATTGGTGAAAGAATTTGGAAAATTATAGAAGCCAATAAACCAGTTGTTGATATCCGCACAAACCACTATAGCATTTTACCAAATAATGTTTCTACACCTAGTGACTTAAGTAGTTGGTCGAAGCCAGAAGTCAAAACCTATATGATCACCTATGAGAACATGTTTGGAATGGAAGTTGTAAAATTTGTTTTTAGAGTCATGTATAGCCACTCAGGAAATTTAAATGGAAAAGGCTCCTATATCGCAAATGCCGGAATCTTCCCTACCCACCTTGAAGTAGCTTGGGGTTATAAATTTACCGCGGTAAATGAAGCCAGTCTGCCAACAAACATTGGTAGCCTAGATGATCCAATCGCAAACATTGAAATGTCTTTAAACTGGAGTGTAGAAACCGTAGTGAAATCAGAACACCGCAAAGCCATTGCTGTTTTAGATGGAACTGGAACTATGGATTTTTACCAATAAAATGAATACCTCCAGTGAAACTGGAGGTATCACAATGGGGCACAGCCCCTTGTTCTCAGAAGTAATTCATTGTCATCTGCTCTTGTCTCTTATCTTCAGCTTCTTGCTCTCGAATGTAAGTGCGGAC
>JAYZXX010000102.1:0-4682 GCA_036140815.1 Bdellovibrionota bacterium
TTTTCCATGTATTGATAAATTTGTTGAACTTGCTCAATCTTTAAAGAAGCAAGAAATTCTAAATCTAAAAAATAATAGGCCCGTAGGGATTTATCTACTGGAACATTTAAAAAGCTAAATAAATCTCCCGTTTCTATATGATTATCACCTGTGTTCTGGCGCATTTGTTTTGCAATATATGAATTCTGTTCTAGACTTAATCCAATCTTGTTCAAGAAAAGGTGGAACTTTAAAAAATTACCAACAGTCCAAAACTCTTTCCCTGATTTAAAAACATTTTCTTGCCAATTTTGCATTACTTCATCTGAAACTTGGACTCTTTGCTCTGTCACTTCTAACCACGCCGGTTGAGCTATGCAATTTAAGCTAAGAAACAAAAAGAAAATAAAAGAAATAAACTTCAAAACACCAACCTCGAGATTTCGAAATTATAATGCATTTGGGAATGATCTACCAGTGTCCCGATTATTGTAGAAGTAATTGCAGAGCTGTTTAAATATTAGATACCAAGTTTTTCCTTTTTCTAAATTGCGTAAGTTTCTAGAAAAAGCTTCTAGTGAATCCTATTGTTAATATCAAGAGGCAGCTATCCAAAGAATTTCAAAGGAATGTTAGGTATAGGCGAGGACTTACTTGATTTAAGCTCTGGCTTTTGATGCTAGGTTCCTCAGGTAGTAGGTAATGAAAAAAGTATTAGAGCGCTGTAAAAACATTGGACAGGTAGAAGATAAATCAGTGTTAGTAGATTGCTAAAGCCTTGAAAAGTAACAAGGATTCGGAGTCTAAAATATTTTCTTCCACTGATATGCTACTTTTCCCTAAAAGGAATGAGTTATGAATAAACTTTTAACTTTATTGGCTATATTCTTCTCTATAAATGTATTTTCTATTAATGATTACTGCTGCAAAAAAATAAAAGCAAAAGCACCTTTGAGAGCAAAGCGACTTCAACAGCCATCGGCGGCAAGGCCGCCCCATACCCCCGCGCCAGCAAACAAAGAAAGAACTCCGAGATTTGGTAAAGAAGAAATGAGAAAGAGGCCATCTGAGAAATGTATTTTTTCAGAGTTTTGAATCCCATGGATGGGATTCAACAAGCCCCAAGGATGGCAGGGAGCAGCGAAGGCTGCGACCGGAACAGCGCCTCTGAAAAAATACATTTCTCAGCTGGCCGGCTCATACGAAGGAAAAAAACGAGGAGTAACAAACAAGCCCAAGTCACCTCAAACAAACCCAATCTGAAGCCCTCAAAAAAACAAACAACAAAACTCAAAGATAAAACAAAAGGTTCAAAGAACAAAAAATCAACGATTCAAATCATCACAATCATACTGCGTCCCAATAAAATCCCCCCCAAACCCAGCTAAGGTACAATACTTATGATAAAAAATAATGGGCCGAGGATCTTCATGATCAGGGCTTGGCGTATAGAAGGTAAAGCCATCCGCAGCATAAGCACCATAATGCACATCTTCCCCCACAGGCAAATCGGGCGGGCCATGGTGTTTTTCCTCACTGGCACAGGATATAAGAAATAAAATAAATAGAAGAAGTGAGATAGACTTCATGACTATAGGATAGCTCCAAAAATATCTTATTTTGCTAAAAAAGCGAGAATTTCGCCGTAATTAATTCATTAGACGAGTCGGAGCCTTCCAAAAGTCTTGTTTCTAAAGGCTCTTTCAAAGATAATGATCTTATGTATTTACAAAGCACAGTCAAAGAAAGAGTCAAAGTTGAGGGCGTGGGTCTTCATAAAGGGGAGCCTGCTTCCATTACATTTTGCCCGGCACCGGAAGATACTGGGATTCATTTTGTTCGTCGAGACATTGAGGGAGAGCCATGGATTTCTCCGCAGGCACAGTTTGTAAAAGCAACTCAGTTAGCAACCACATTAGGCTCTGAATATTTTAGTGTTTCCACTGTGGAGCACTGCTTGTCAGCGGTAACGGCTTTGCGAATTGATAACTTAATCATTGAGCTAAGTGGTCCTGAGATTCCCATTTGCGATGGAAGTGCGAAAGAGTTTTATGATGCTTTGATGGCTGTGGGAGTGGTTGAGCAAGAGCAACCAAGGAAATACGTCCGTGTGACCAAGCCGATTTACTTCGGTGACGGGGAGAAGCACGCTTATATCGTTCCATACAATGGCCTACGTGTAACCTGTGAGATTGATTTTGATCACCCAGAAATTGGAAGGCAAAAAATTGATTTAGATGTGAATCCACAGAGTTTTGGTGAAGAGATTTCTCGCGCTAGAACCTTTGGTTTTCAAAAAGACGTTGAGAGACTTCATGAGGCGGGGCTTGCGTTAGGGGGAGGTTATCACAACGCGGTAGTTTTGGGTGAAGACCGAGTAATTAACGAAGAAGGTCTTCGTTGGCAAAATGAATTTGTAAGGCATAAGGCCTTGGATGCGATCGGTGATATTGCAACTCTTGGTAAGCCTTTGTTAGGCCATATTATTTTATTTCGTGCTGGCCATGATTTAATGAATAAATTGATCCAAAAACTTCTCGAAAATGAAGATAGCTACGTCGAAATGGAGCTAGGTGCTGGTTTAACAGACCAAGCGGTAGATCAAAAGACTTTGTGGGTATAATTTACCCGCTGAGTCATCGCTAAATTCTTGCATTCATTCAGTAATTTCCTTTAAAACTAGCTATTCTAATTTTAGCTCATAGCGGCCGTTTGTTTAAAGGAGATAGACTATGATTATTGGTGTGCCAAAAGAAATTAAAATCAGTGAAAATCGTGTTGGCTTGACTGAGGCAGGTGTTCAGCAGTTGGTTGCTGATGGTCATGAAGTTTATGTTCAGAGAGATGCAGGTCTTGGATCTGGAATTTCCAATGAGCTATATGTTGAAGCAGGTGCGAAATTATTAGATAGCATCGGCGAAGTTTACGATAAAGCACAAATGATCATTAAAGTAAAAGAGCCGCTTCCAGCGGAATACGATCTTTTAAAAGAAGGGCAAATTCTTTTCACATACCTTCACCTTGCTGCAGAGCCAGCTTTAACAAAAGCACTTTGTGATAAAAAGGTAAAGGCCATCGCCTATGAAACCATCGAAGCTAAAAATGGAAGTCTTCCTCTGCTGGTTCCAATGAGTGAGGTTGCTGGAAGAATGGCTACCCAAATTGGAGCCTTCTATTTGCAAAAAGATAAGGGTGGTAAAGGCATTTTATTAGGTGGTGTTACTGGAACTAAGCGTGCCAAGGTTACAATTATTGGTGGTGGTGTTGTAGGTATCAACGCCGCTAAAATGGCTGTGGGACTAGGGGCTGAAGTGACTGTTTTAGAGGTAAACCATAGTCGAATGGAATATTTGGATGATATTTTTGATGGTCGTGTTACCACTTTGTATTCAAGTATTGCAAATATTGAAGCTTGTGTGGCTGAAACGGATCTATTGATTGGTGCCGTATTGCTTCCTGGAAAAAAAGCTCCTCACTTAGTTACAGAGGAAATGGTTCGTGGAATGCAAAAAGGCTCAGTGGTGGTTGATGTTGCTGTTGACCAAGGTGGTTGTATCGCCACATGTAAGCCAACAAATCATGAACAGCCTACTTTCGAGTTGGATGGTGTGATTCATTATTGTGTACCAAATATGCCTGGAGTTGTATCTCGAACTTCTACTTATGCATTAACCAATGTGACTCTTCCTTTTGCCAGAAGAATAGCAAGTCTTGGTGTCGAAGAGGCAATTGCAAATGATGAGAATTTACTAAAAGGTTTAAACGTTTACGATGGTTTTGTTAGATATGAACCAGTGGCGACAGATTTAAATCTTGAGTATCGTCCTTACGGTCAATAACTTAAATACCAAAATAAAAAAAATGTTAAAGGCTTTTGAATTATCAGGAGCCTATTTTAAATTTCTCTTGACCAAAAAAGAGACCAAACCAAAAACTGACTTTTGTCGTTTGTGGGGGAGTCTGTAAAGCTATCTCCAAGGTAGTTTTGAGTTAAGTTAAAAGCGAGTCTTTCTGCTTTGCCCAGTAAATATACTAAACTGCCATGGATAATTTCTTTCGATCCATATCCGTATACTTCATAGCTATCATAGTATATCGATTCAGAATTTTTAACTCCGTAGTAAAAGTTGATAAACTCTTTGCTGTAAAACTCTTTTTTTACCGATGGGATGAATAGAAAATTTTCTGAAATTTGAAATCTCCATCCAAGCCCAATGGATGCATTTTCACCTTTGTAGGTACGAGCCACGTCTCGATGGTAATCTACATTTAAAAAGTATAGTCGAAGGGAGAAGCCAGCGTCGATGCTTGTGTCTCTGAGGGAGATGTCTCGGGATTGGTATCGGTCGCCTGAAGCTTTCAAAGATAAATCAAAGGCGATAGGACCTTTAAAAAGATGGTATTTGATGTTGGGGCCATAAATGCTTAGACTTTCTCCTCTATAACTTATTAGCGGAATTGTGTTCCATCCAAAGGGTAGTGGGCTTACTGCATTGTCTTTTCGGTATTCAGGAACATCAATGTAGCCAATACCAGCAGAGAATTTTGCAAATGCGACAGAACTAAGCAAAAGAAACAATCTAGCCCCCTATATACTCCGGACAAATTGATATGTTAGAATAGTCTAGGAGGTCCAGTTTGGCTAAGTCACTACATTCCGAGGAATTTAAGGCGCAAGTCTTAAAAGAAGTAAAAGAGATCCA
>JAYZXX010000103.1:0-36707 GCA_036140815.1 Bdellovibrionota bacterium
CAAAGCCTGTTTTATGATATACTCGTTTATGTTTTACATGAAGCTTTGAATGCTAGAAAACTTGCTACTTCAATACAAGTTTTGGAATATCTTTCTATGGAATCTAAACAGTACCATTTTTCAAAAGATCAGAAGGATCAAATTATCCACGCAGTTGAAATAGCTAGGTATAATTCGTTTCCAAATAGATTTATAACAGGAACACCCATGTTGAAGGATACTAGTAGTGGCCAGATCTATTTAAAGCGTTCGGTTTGGGGAGGAACTGGGGTTAAAGTAGAGTCTTCTGTTTCTGAGACTAGGTCTTATCCTAAAAACCTAAAATCAGAACTCAATGAGATTCAAAAATTCCTACTAGATAAAGGCGACAATATTAGTAAGACTCAGATTTGGAAAGAATTGGTAGATTTAGTTGATTCTGCAGAAAATTAATTTTTTAGAATAGCAAGACCAATTAATATTGAAAGAGTTTTTTATTTTGGTGAAAAATTTTGCTGCTATTTAATTACCTAAAAGGAAAGACAGTTTAAAGCAGTAGATAATTTTTTATTAAAACTATGCCACTTTCAACCTAGATTGCATCAAAGCCTGAGCATTATCATAAAGATCTTTATGCTTTTTGCAAATTTCATCAAAATTTGTTTTAGATAAAACATAAAGGTCACAGTAGCTAGAGCTTATTACGTCGGCTGTTCTTGTTTGTTCACCAAGTAGAGCCATTTCGCCGAAGCATTGGCCTTTTTCTAGTTTCACAATGGATTGCTCGTTGATAAAAATCTCAACACAACCGTGATCCAATAAGAACATTTCGGCGCCAGTTTGACCTGCTTTAATGATATAGCGATTGGGTTCGAAAAAAACTTGTTCCAGTTTGTCACACACATCATGTAAGCATTCTTCGCTGCAGTTTTTAAATAGTTCAATTCGTTTCAATGGCATTTTTTTTATGTGTAAGAGAACTTGTTTTTTTAATCCACTTGGAAGTTCCTCTAAAATTTGTTGCTCAAACTCATTGGCTTGCTTGCTTAGGAGGTGAGTGTAGTAGTCCTTTATCTCAGATTGAACGGATGCAGGGATCTCATAGTGTTTCATAAAAGATTTCAGGTTTTCTAACTTTTCCTTAGCAACTTCGGTGCGTCTGTCTTTTTGAATTAAAAGGGAAGACACTTTCGCAATTACCGCACCATAAACGGCAACGCCCATTAGCATTACAATCATGGTGTAAATTCGGCCCCAATTGCTTTGTGGAGTAATATCACCGTAGCCAATGGTAGTTAGGGTGGTGATCGTCCAGTAGATTGATTTGTTATATGAAGTTAAAAAATTAGGGGAATCAGAAAAACCTTCAATCAAATACCAGCCGAATGCTAGAGCGTGAATAGCTAGCAAAAAAATACCAATATTTTTTAGGTAAGTGGCCTTGTTTTCTAACTGCGTAATTTTCTTGAGTAGCTTCACAATAGTATATCGGTCACAATAGACTTTGTGTTTACTAACTTTGGTCTAGAATCTTTTTGAATATTGGGTAAGAGCAGAAGGTTCTGGGATTTGTTTTTTTTTGGGGGGGAAAACAAGCTTGTCTCACATTTTCTATAGATATTTTGGATTTCTTCAAACGCCTTAAACCCAGGCCTAAAGGAAGTACTTTGTCTTCTAATATTTTTCAAATAACGAAGGAAAACTACAGCCAACTTAAAGTGGCTTTACTCTGGTCGATACTGAACTAAGTATAATCTATGATTCAATGCTGTTGTCTTTTTTCATGATCAACTTCAGTTCGGGATCAATGGGCATTTTTTTAAACATTGCAACATTAGCACCGCCAGTATTTCCAGTAGGTACAATCCCAATGGCTGAGCCCAAAATCCCCAATGGCAATCGAATGATTTGGCCAATGATCTCTTTTATATTTCCACTAAAAACCCCATGGCGAAGCATATGATAGTGAGAAATAGTGTGTAGACTCACATAGTTTTGCCCTATCACATGGGCTCTTTCTAAATGCCTAAAGGATAAATCAAAATCTTTCTCTGACATTTTTTGTTTAGCGATCTCAATTTCTTTTTTAAATTGAGTTTCAATTTTTGAATTCATTTTCTCACTTCTAAAATTAGCTTATCTGCCAATTTATCTGGAAGACTTCGAATGATTCGAATTAGGTTTTTGTTTTTACTCACCATATAGCGAGTCTTTGGACTGTTGGATGTACAAGCGTGAAGTAGAACCTTTGTTACTTCCTCAACTGGAACGGCTTCCTCAACCGCATTATCGATCAAAGCTTTAAATTTTTCGATGGCTTTACCATAGACATCTTTGATATTTGAGTCATAGGCGTCAATAGCCGCTTTACTCTCAATCATTGCTTTGTCCCAGATTTTAGTTTTAATCGGGCCGGGCTCAATCAATGAAATATGAATTCCTTGGTCTTTTACTTCCCGTCTTAGGGAGTCAGACAAAGCTTCAACGGCAAACTTACTTGCTGCATAGGTTCCCATAAAAGGGGAGGCAACAAGTCCACTAATACTGCTGATATTAATAATTCTACCCTTAGCATTGCGAATCAAAGGCAAAGTTTTTTTCGTTAAGGCCACAAGACCAAATACGTTAACATCAAAAAGCTTTCTCCAAACCTGCATCTCACTAGCTTCGATGGGAGCGCCTGTTGCGATCCCGGCATTATTGATCAGCACGTCAATTTTATCGTGCTTCTCGGAGATGTTTTTGAAGCAGGCACTGATTTGTTCTTCTTTAGTTACATCGAGATAGATTGGGTAGATGTTTTCCGATAAACTATCTAAGCGTTTGAAATCAGCTTCACTACGAACTCCTGCATAAACAACCCATGATTTTGCAGCTAAAGCTTCGGCAATTCCTTGGCCAATCCCTGATGAGCAACCACTAATTAGAGCAATCTTTGACATACTATCTCCTTGAAATCTCTAAAAGCTTACACAGAAAAAATCGATAAAACAAAGTATATGATTGAATTAGGAGTAGCCTGTTAAGGCCCTAGCTTTGGAGGGGCTTATAGCAGTAGGTTCAGGCGCCAGCATTTATACAGCATATTAAAGATTTGGCTGAGTCTTAGAGATTATCTAGCAGAGTTCTTACAAATTTTGTTTAAAAGAATCCATCGAGCATCTAAGATGGCCTGATTTACTCGCTCTACCATATGCTCTGGCAATTCTGGTTTATGTACAGCAGGTAGAAAATCAGGTACGGTTGCCATATGTCTAGATTTGATGGCAACGCGATCTCGTTCATTCATTTCAAATACATTTCCGTCGTCCATACTTCCCGCTACACCCATATTGTTCCACATGTCTAAAAGCAACCATCCACGCTTTTTATCGTAGACAATATTGTCTTCACGAAAATCACCAATTTGATGATATCGAGCTGTTGTTTTCGCAAAGTCTACAAGATCATTTTCTATTTTTTCTAAAAGATCTTTTTCTAAGCTTTTTCTGAAATCTGGGTTCATATAGTCTGAGTATAAAAATGCTATTTCTATTTTTTCTTGTACTAAAAACTCAGAGTCGTGAGTTTCAGTGAAATAAGATTTAGGCATAGGCACCTTTGATTTTAATAACTCTAAATAGGCACTTTTATAAGTATAGAAACTGTCCATTAAAGGCAGGTGATAGCCAAACATTAAACTGATTGGCGCAAAGAGCTTCTTTTTTGTCTGGCGCACTCGAAGTACTTTTCCATCGCCAATGTCAAAAATGGCATTGAAAAAGTCTCCTTTTCCTAATAAGCCATTTACTTGAAAACTTTTCGACCTGCTAAATTGAAGTACTAAGGGCTCCGTATTGCCAGTTTCAAAGTGGCTTATAATTTCTTTCATTTTTTGATTGTAGCCAGAGGCATAACCACCTTTTTCTTTAAAAAGCTGGTAAGTTTCAATTTGTGATTGAGCAGATCCTGCCTCGATAAAGAACAATAGCAGGTATAAAAATGCCTTAATTCGCTTCCGCATTTACTTCCCCAAGTAACAAAGATTTCCGGTCTCACTTATAGCATAAGAAATTTTTATTCAAAGCGACTTGTGTTTAATGTGGTGTTTTTTCACGAAAATGGCGAAGGATAAATTTTATTCATTTTCATGAAGGGGAAGCTCTTCCAAAACTTTTTCTTTTAGTTGCTTTAAAATACGAGCTTCTAGTTGGCGGGCCCGTTCTCTAGAAATTCCAAAATGGTCCCCAATTTCTTGTAATGTTTTGGGTTCATCTTCCATAATTCTATGTTTTAAAATGTAGAGTTCCTTTTCGTTCAACTTGTCGTGGATCTCCTCTATTTTTACTAAAATAAAGTTGAGAATTTCCTGTTGAGCTAAAGCCTCGTCCTGTGCTGGAGTCTCCTCATCGGCGTGAAGATCTAGCCAGTTGGTTTCAGAATCTCCTACCGTTTTATCGAGAGACAAATCACCGTGACGAATTCGTTGTTGCATTTGTTCAACATCTTTTTCGCTGACTTCCAGTTTTTCCGCTAATTGTTTTACATCGGGTTCTTTACCCATTAACTCTAGTTTTCGCTCTTCGCGACGTAGTTGGTGAAACAATTTTTTTTGTTTTGCATTACTACCAATTCTAACTAAAGACTGCTGTCGCATCAGATATTCTTTGATGTAGCCACGAATCCACCATACAGCATAGCTAATTAGTCTTACTCCGCGATAAGGATTGTATTCTCGTACAGCGTGCATTAGACCAACGTTTCCTTCTTGAACAAGATCAATTAGTTTTCCGCCAAATTTTGCGTACTCAGCAGCGATCTTCACAACAAATCGAAGGTTGCTAGTCACTAACTTCTCAGCAGCTTCTTGATCGTTGTCTTCTCGAAATTTTACAGCAAGATCATACTCTTCTTCTTTTGTAAGAAGAGGGTAGCGGTTTACCTCTTGCATATACTTGGTCATTGGGTTGGTAGCAGCGAGACTTTTTTCGTTACTTGAGGGTGATAGAGCCTTTAACTCTTCTTGGATATCTAAAAGTTCTTCTTCCGGGATGAAATCATCATCATAGTCTTCATAAGCTTCATCTTCATCGGAGCTTAGGTTCCATTCCTTGTCTAAGATATCTTTAGATAGTTCATTTTCCGAATCTTCTTCGTCCTCTTCATCGAAAAGTATTTCAGCCTCTAGACTATCGGAGTCACCATCTTCGTCATCCCAAACTACTTCAGCCTCATATTCTTGAGTTTCATCATGATCGTTTGGGGGAGAGGACTTTTTTTTGGACATAGTTTAGCTTAAAACCTTCTCTAGTCTTGATTTTAATTTTTCTTCAATCACGCCTTTGAACGGACTTAGCATTAAACCAATATTGATGGAGAACTTTACTACAGAAGAGTCCCCTGAGGAAATCACCTGCATATCTGCATCAAAGCCTTTGCCTTTTGCACTTGCTTGCTTTTTGTCGTCATCCATTGAAAAGCTATAGTTTTTATCGATGGATTTTAGATCTTTGTTGTCATCAATAAGACCTTTAATTTTAGAGTAGGTCTCTTCTGCACTTAAACTTGAGTTGTATTCTATATTTATTTTAGCCATAGAGGCCATTTTAATGCCTTTCCCTTAGCAAGTCCACAGCTTAAACGCATTGCAGGGATTACATAAGTCGCTAAAAACACGACTGAATTGAGAAAAATCTTCATGAAGAATTAGAAGAGTAAATTTAAGAAGTGGATTTCCACAGCGAACTGCCTTTACAAGTAGCATCGTCTCATGATTCATTGGCTGTAGTTGGGCTTTAATCTGGCCCCTTACTACTGTGCCTAAAGCCATTTATTTCACCGGCTTAGGACTTATAAAATACACAGGAAAGCAGAATCATTTTTGACCAAATCCTGGGCTTGTGTCAGAATGGCCGCTATGAAAATACAGTCAGTTAGAGGAATGAATGATATCGGAATCGAAGACAGCCCACTTTGGCGCTATATCGAGTCTCATGCAAAAAAAGTTTTTGATGCCTATGGCTTTGTAGAACTTAGAACTCCGGTTTTGGAAAGCACAGCTTTGTTTAAACGTGGTGTTGGTGAGGCAACGGATATCGTAGAAAAAGAGATGTATACTTTTGAAGATCGCAATGGCGAGTCTTTGAGTTTACGCCCTGAGGGAACAGCGGCCACGGTTCGGGCTGTATTAGAAAACTCCTGGTTAAGAGCCAATCCTGTTCTTAAGTTGTTTTATATTGCTCCTATGTTTCGTCATGAGCGTCCACAAAAAGGTAGATATCGTCAATTTTACCAACTGGGTGTCGAAATGTTTGGCCCGGCAGGGGCAAGGGCTGATATTGAAGTTTTAGCACTTCAGTATTTGTTGTTTAATAATTTAGGTCTGCAAGATGTTGAGTTGCGTTTGTCTTCAGTGGGTTGTGATACATGTCGGCCTGAATACAAAAAAATGTTGGTCGAGATCTTAAGTCCACAGAAAGACCAGCTATGTGGAGATTGCCAACGCCGTCTTGAGACGAATCCAATGCGAATTTTGGATTGCAAGGTGGAAGGCTGTAAAAAAATTGCCAAAGATTTACCGGCGATGGTTGATCACCTTTGTGAAATATGTGAGCCACATTTTAATGAAGTTCGTGATGGCTTAGTGGCATTAGATATTCCGTTTAAAGTAGACCCTACGATTGTTCGAGGTTTAGATTATTACAATCGCACGGCTTTTGAGTTTGTCTGTACTTCTGAAAAACTAGGGGCCCAGGCAACCATTTCAGGTGGTGGTCGATATGATAAGTTGGTGGAAGACTTAGGTGGCCCAGCTACTCCCGCAGTTGGTTTTGCGGCCGGTATAGAGCGTCTTACAATTTTATTAGAAGAAGTAAAACAAAAGCTGAAGACTTATGTAGATATTTGTTTCATCAATGCCGATGAGGCAGGAAAGCTAAAGACCTTGCAACTATGTCAAATGCTTCGGGCCAGAGGAATTCGAGCCGAAATGGATTTAGACAACAAATCTTTCAAGGCGCAGATGAAGCGGGCCAATAAGTTAGAGGCAAAGTACGTTATGATCTTGGGGCAAACCGAGATTGATAACAATCTTGCCATTTTAAAGAATATGGAAACGGGTGAACAAGAAGAAATCCTTTTAACCCAAATCGAACAAGAATTAAAAGATCGTTTTCCGAAATCGGTAAACTTTAAATTATAAGAGGTGAAGTTTGAAATTTGTATCTGAGCAAAAAAGGTCCCATACTTGCGGTGAGCTTCGTGCAGAAAATGATGGTCAAGAAGTTGTGTTGATGGGCTGGGTAGACACCCGCCGTGATCATGGTGGATTGGTATTTTTGGATTTAAGAGATCGTTATGGGTTGACTCAGGTAGTTCTTGATCCAAGTAAAGAGGCTACGAAGACAGCAAAAGACTTTCGTTCCGAGTATGTAATTGCATTAAAGGGTATTGTTCGAAAACGCCCTGAAGGAATGGCTAATAAAAAGCTAGATACAGGTGATATCGAAGTAGAAGCAATTGAATGTGCTATTTTGTCTGCAGCAGAAACTCCTCCAATTCAAGTGAACGACGACAAAGTATCTGAGAATATGCGTTTAAAGTATCGCTACTTAGATCTTCGTTCTAGTAAATTACAGAAGAATTTTGAAACTCGTCACAAATTAGTGACTACCATTCGTGCTGCCTTGAACGAGATGGACTTTTGGGAAATCGAAACTCCAATTCTATATAAAAGTACACCAGAGGGCGCGCGAGATTATTTAGTTCCTTCTCGTGTTCATCCAGGTTCTTTTTACGCTCTTCCACAAAGTCCACAGACTTTAAAGCAGTTGTTAATGGTTTCTGGCTACGACAAATATTATCAAATCGCTCGTTGTTTTCGTGATGAAGATTTACGAGCGGATCGTCAGCCAGAGTTTACTCAGCTCGATGTTGAGATGAGTTTCGTAGATGTTGATGATATCTTAACTATGAATGAGAAAGTTCTAAGAAAAGTTTGGCAGACAGTTCGCGGCAGAGAAATCGCTGAGATTCCTCGTATGACTTACGCCGATGCTATGAACCGTTATGGTTGTGATAAGCCAGATCTTCGCTTTGGTATGGAGCTTAATGACCTAAGCGAAGTATTGACTGGTTGCGGATTTAAAGTATTTGAAGACGTAATTGCTCGTGAAGATGGTGCGGTAAAAGGGATTCTTTTAGAAGGTAAAGCTTCTGAAGTCAGCCGCGCAAAAATTGATAAACTCACAAAGCTTTCGCAAAAGTCTGGAGCCAGAGGATTAGTTTGGATTAAGTGGGAAGCGGATAAAATTTCTTCTCCTGTTGGAAAGTTCTTTGACGATGAAAAACTTAAGGGAATCATTTCTGCCATGGGTGGTAAAGAAGGTGATGTTGCCTTTATCATTGCCGATACTTGGTCAACTACTTGTTCCGTACTTTCTACCTTAAGACTCAATCTTGGAAGTGACTTTGACCTAATTGACCGATCACAAGATAAATTCTTGTGGGTCACGGATTTCCCTCTTTTAGATTTCTCTCCAGAAGACGGTCGTTGGTATGCTATGCACCATCCGTTCACCATGGTGGGCGATGAGTTCGTTGATGACCTAGTAAATCACAATGAAGAAAACTTTGGTAAAATGACTGCCAAGGCTTACGACCTAGTATGTAACGGTTATGAGATTGGCGGTGGTAGTATTCGTATTCATAACCCGAAAGTTCAAGAGGCCATGTTTAAGGCTCTTGGAATTTCTGAAGAAGAAGCTCAAGAGCGTTTCGGATTTTTTGTAGAAGCTCTTCGCTATGGTACTCCTCCGCATGGTGGTATTGCCTGGGGGATTGACCGCGTAAGTATGATTCTAACCAATACTGAGAGTATTCGCGACGTAATTGCTTTTCCAAAAACCGCAAAGGCCTACGATTTGATGGCCGATGCTCCAAGTCAGGTAGATCGTGACCAATTGTTTGAACTAAGTATTCGGGTTCAAAAGCAAGAAGAATAGTAGCGAGGGGCTTTGCCCCTCTTTTTTTATTTAAGAGTAGATGTATGGAAGAACAGCAAGAGACCAAATTTGAATTTCGTTTTGTAGATAAATTTGATGATGAAACTTATAAAAAACTCATGGACGGAAACCTCCACAATTCTCCTTATGTACTTCCTGCTTTTGAATTAAACGGTCCTGGGGACTCAAGCTTTGTTCCATCGGGCAAAGAGCTACGTCTGGGAGTTTTTGATAATGATAAATTGGTCGCCTTGTCTTGGGGACATGCCATTACTGCAAAGCAATTTCAAATGAACATTTCTTTGGTCGACCAAGCTTATCGAAAACAAGGTATTTACCAGAAAATGTTAGAAATGATTTTAGAAAATACCAAAGAGTTTGATGAAGTGGATTCTTTCCATCATATGTGGAACAACGACATCATTCGATTGAAGTTAAAAGCTGGTTTTCGAATCATTGGCTTTAATCAGAGTCATATTGTAGGGACTTGCTTGCGAATGCGCTATCACCACAATAAAGAGCTGGAAAAAGCCTTTTTAAGCCGAGAAATCCCTGTTCGTTCGTAGTTTCTAGTACTAGATTTATGTATATATAAGTTACCTTAATGGCAGCGAAAGCCCTGGTTTATAAAATTGGGAGTAATTCTTTCAAAGCATTATAATGTTTATCTAAAGTTAAAATCATTTTTGTTCCTAGCTACTTAGGGCCTTATATTAGCTATTCTTATTGGAGGGAATATGGCAAAGGCTTTGGGAAGGCTTTTATCTTACGCACTTATTAGTATTTTTTTGGTCTCGGCTGTTTTCGCGGACGAAAAAAAGTTTGAATTTGAAGCTGAAGATTATAAGAACTATGAACTTCGTTTTTCTAGCCAAGACAATATTCCAGACGCTAGAAAGTTAATTGGTGAATTATCAGCAAAATATGCTGTTGAGAGTGTTGATAAATATTTGTTTGAAATCATTAGTAAAAGCCTAACCACTTTTTCTATTACAGTCCCATCTTTCCAAGCAATTTTAATGCACTTAATTCCGCAAGATAAAGAAGTGGCAAAATTAAAAGAACATTTCGTAAGAGATTTGCAAAATCAAATCCTGAATCCACAAAGAAATAAGTTGTTTATAAACTACCCACCAGAGTCTTATAAAGACAATGACATATCTTTAAGGCGCCTATCAGGATATGCAGCGGCCTTGGTAGAAAAATTTGGACAAGCATTCTACAAACAAGCGAATCAAGCATATCACCAATATATAAGCAGTCAAAGCAAGAAGCAATTACCCATCCCTTATGAAGGCAATCAAAATAAGTTCGAAGACCTTTGGAGTAAGAAGGATTTAAGACAAAGATTAGAAGCGGTTAAGAAAGGGACGGCGAACAAAGATGTTCATGATCAAGTGGACAAACTGTTAATCACTTTACGCGCTGATTTAATGTTTCTTGAGAAGCAAAGAAAAATTGATGGCAAAAGTTTTGAAATCTATGGGCGAGATGCTGAAACGAAAAGTATATTAGACTCTTTTATAATGATCGAAGGCCCTATCCCTTTCATAGTTGGTGAAGCGGGCAGTGGAAAAACTGCCTTGATTCAAAACTTTGTACAAACACTCCTTGAATCAAAATACCCCAAATTCAGTCAATATCTATCCGCATTTTCAGATACTGGAGTTATGGAAGTCTCGGCCCGAGATATATTGCTAGTGGCACAATATTCTAACCCTATTACAGTTCTAAGAGCTTGTCGCGATTATTTTGAAGGTCTAAACAATGTGTTTAGTAGAGATCTGAAAGAAAAAGTTATTGTGGTGGTTAGAGACGCCCATTTATTGCCAGAGCAGACATTTTATCACATTTCGCAGATTCAAAAACGTTCGGATCACGTTCGGTTTTTAATGCAAGGGGAAAGCAAACGAACCAATAGCATTTTTCAAGCCGAAGAAAGCTTGAAGGATAAATACAAGAAAATTAATACCCTTGAATTAAGAGATGAGATTGTATCTGATATTTTATTAGAAAACTGGATCCCGAAGTTTCAAGATTATTACTACCTAAAGTTTTCTCCTAAGGTGGTAGATTTGATCGTAAAAAGCTCACCAATCATGTATCCAGATTTAGGCTTGTTAAATTCAAGCATTCGTTTTGCTCAGGATGTTTCTTTGTTTGCCTACAATGATTTTGTAAATTCTAAGTCAAAAAATTCTAGCAATAGAAATGTTACCGTAGCAGATGTTTACCGAATCATTGAACAAAAACTAGGTTTACCAGTCAACCCGTTTGAAGCAACCAAGTTCATGCAGTTTCAAACCAATTTAGAAGAAAAATTAAACGAAGAGGTTTTGGGGCAAACTCGAATGGTTCATGATGTGGTACAGTTGTTTGGTGACCTTCTTCAAGACCGTAAAAGAAATATTCGCGTAGGAATGTTACTAGGGCCAACGGGTGTGGGTAAAACAGAAGTTGGAAATGCCATAGCGAAGCTTGCTCTGAACAATAAAAATGCCTTCCTAGAGTTGGATGGAAACGCCTATAAAGATCCAACCAGTATGAATACTCTGACAGGTTCAGGGGAAGGCTATGCCGGTAGTAAAAAAGGGGTTTTGGGAGAGTTTCTACTGAATGAATCTCGTGGAGCTAATACTGCCGTTATTTTAATAAACGAGTTTGAAAAGGCTCATGAAGACATTGCCACGAAACTTATGGAGTTTTTTGATAAGGGTAAATTGGCATTGGGAGACGGATCGGTTGCTGTTCCTAAAAAGGTTTTGGTTTTACTTACCAGCAATAAAGCCGACGCTATGGTTTACCCTGACGGAATAGATACTTGGTCACAGGCAGAGTTAGAAAATCACATTCGCTCTTTTGATAGTGATAAGATCAAAGAACTATTTACTAGTTCACAAGGCCCTAACGATGGTTTTACTTTACATAATTCCATTACAGCTAGGATTGATCGCTTTACTTTAGCAATGCCTATTACCAAAGAAATTGCTCCTAAAATTGCAGAAAAACTATTGTCCTATCATGTACGCCAGGCTCTGGAGACTTATGGTTTAAAGGTAAGATTCACAGATGAGGTTGTTAGAAACCTAAGTCTAACCAACTACAATATGAAAGAAGGGGCAAGGCAGATTGTTAAGCGTACTGAGCTACTGTTTAATACTGCTATGACGGAAGCCAGAAGCAATAAAGATTGGGATCTTCAAGAGGGCAGTCGATTAAGTTTAAAGCTTTCAAAAGATGGAAGATATGTTGAAATTTATCATGGAAGAAAAAAGCTAAAGGTCCCTGCGGAAGTAAAGGAAAATTTCAATCCCTATGAAGATTCTGAACTATTGGAAAAACTTTTTTCTATTGAAGAAGAGTTAAATAAAGCAGTTCTAAATCAAAAGGAAGCCAATCACTCTATAGCTCAAGCGGTGGCGGCGCATAAACTAAATCCTAATGCCGACAGTGCACTAAGCTTCTTTTTGGTGGGAACATCAGGTTCTGGAAAAACCGCAACAGGAAAAGCTTTGTCAGGTGTTTTATTTGGTTCAAACGATCGTGTGACTTTGATTCCTCTGGGAGACATTGATGATAAATCAAAGTGGGGAAAGTTCTTTGGAGTTGAACCTGAGTATCAAGGTGGGAAAGAGATTCGAGTTTTTGAACAAGCTTTAATTAACTATCCAAATGGGGGAGTAGTGATTTTTGACGAAGCTTCT
Organism: Bdellovibrionota bacterium; assembly: GCA_036140815.1. Taxonomy (GTDB): domain Bacteria; phylum Bdellovibrionota; class Bdellovibrionia; order Bdellovibrionales; family UBA840; genus UBA6502. The sequence continues at coordinate 12,665 of JAYZXX010000103.1, forward strand.
AATTTGGGAGGGAATGATCCGGCCAAGAAGGATGCTCTATTTAAAAAACTATATGCCATTACTGATGAGAAAGAATGGAGATCTCCAAACACAGGGAAAGTATACGATTTGACGAAACACATCTTTCTTTTTACAGGAAATGATGGTCAGGAGTTGTTTGCCGGTAATACTACAGATGATATGCGTAAGGCGATTTATGAAGGAAATAAGAGCAAAGATAAGTTATTGGCTCTATTAAGCGAACGAGGTATTCCTGAGCCTTTCTTAGGGCGTATGGCAGATGTGATTTTATCTCATCCATTGATGAAACAAGAAATTTTACAAATCAGTGAACTTTTAATTAAGCCAGTTCTTGATCTTTACAAGAAAAATGGCATGAGAGTAAAATTCGCTGATGGTTTTTATGAGCAATTTGGCGCTAGTTTTTTCCGGGCAACCAAAGGTGGAAGAAGTGTAAAAGATGTGGCTAACACCCGCTTAAAAGCAGCAATCGATCAAGGTCTTTTGGAGCTATTAAGGCAAGGCCACAAAATGAAGGACCTTAGCGTTACTATAGATTTATCTGATAATCTACCAAAAGTGCCCTACCGCCCAAGCACAGATTGGGAAAGAGAAGTTAATTTTCATGTTGTTTTTAAGAAGGGCAGAAAAGATCTAAAAAGCTTAAATGTTCCTGTTACAGAATTTGCACCTCAGGTGAATTTACAAGGAAAGCGATACGTAGCAGCTACAGCTTTCCACGAAGCAGGTCATGCGGTAGTGAATGATCCTAAAATTACAGGTCAAAGGGTAGGGTACATTACCGTGGTCGGGGCGGATCATTTTCTGGGCTATGTTCGTTGGGAAGAATTGAAGCAATACTCGGGTAAATCTTTTGATAAAGAGACCCTAATCAATCGTTTGGCGGCGCTTCGTGCCGGTGGCTTGGCGCAAAAGCTTGCTGGATATCAAATTGATGGTGGCTGGTCCAACGATATGGAAAAGGTTTCTAGATTTGTTTATGATGCACTTGTTAAATACAATTTAGACCCTCGAGTTCGCGGCATTAAGTATGACGGTAATGGAAAGTGGGACCCGACAGAATCACAAAAAGAATTGATCGCTAAAATTTCACAAGAATGGATTGATGAGGCAGATAGGTTAGCCGTTAAAAAGCTTACTGAAAATTGGCACCTTGTCAGAAATATTGTTCGAACTCTTTTAGATAAAGGCAATATTACAGCCGATGAACATTTAGAGCTATTTGATAAAACGAAGGCTGAGGTCAAAAGGCTCAAAGCAGCCGGTGAAAATGTGACCGAGTGGCGTCCACATTATTCTTTAAACAAAGATGCCTTTTATGAGACTTTGTTGATGAAGAAAAGGCAAAATCAGAGCGTACAGCCAAGATGTAGGTTAAGCGCCAAGTAAAACCAATCAGGGGGGGAAGGGTTTTATGATAACAAAGAGTTGTAGAGTTCTATTTTGTTTTTGCATAGGGATATTTTTCTCTCCCTATGTTTTAGCTTCTACAGATGTTGAAGTTTTCGAAACCTATTTCTTAGGTGACAAATATGAACGCCATTACTCGAAAGAAACAGGAAAGTTAGTTGCCTCCTTCTTTGAAGGCAATCAATTTGAAAATCCATTATCTATTAATTTCTATGAAGATCCTGAGTTATTAGATATCTATTTAAGTTCAATGGCTGATAATTTTCGTTTGTTTGACCTTAATTTTTTTAATCATCCTCAGGAAACTCGAATTACTAGCATAAAACAATGGGTTAGTTATCGTTTAAAATATCATTTGTAAAAGACAGTTAAAAAGCATTTCATGGGAGATAATGCTAGGGCGCTATCTTCAAATGGAAAAAATGAAATTAAAAGAATAGCTGATTCTATACCCAATCAGGTAGTCAAAAACATATTTTTACATTCTTTGTTGGATCGGGTGTTTAGGCTACAGTATCAATCTCCCGAATACTATTTCATATTGAGCCAATTTTTAAAAGAGGTTGGTTACGATTATAGCCCGCCAGGCTTTATTGGTACTGGACATTGTCAAATTCTAAGAAGATCTCAATCTGCTGTGAACTATTGCTTCGATGATAAATCCGTATTGGAAAAGCATTTGCAAATTCACAATATAAATACAGATAAGTTTCCAAGTCATATTTCTGAGATTAGAAAGAGAAACTCGTTAATTATAGAAATTTTCGAGGCGAGCCTAAAGGGGCTAGGTCTTAGACTAGATCAGGTGATATGCGAAGACTTTGATAGCAGAGTATACACAACAGCTCAAGCGAGCATTCCACGAAGATACTACTATCGAAGCATTTACAGCAACCAAGTTTATGCGGACTATTTTTTAGTGGATAAGTATTTAGCAAAGTTTTTAATGGGAAATACTGAAGACTATAACTCTTTTAAAGCTCACCGTGGTGGCTTTTATGCCTCTGTAAGCCAAGGAGCGAAAGAACTTAAGCTGAATCTGAGCGGTGAAGATGCTAGACAAGCCTTTGCTAAATGTGTTGAGGAAGAGGTTGAGTATTATCAGGGAAAATAGTTACCTGCTTGGATATAATTAATCTACAATTACTAAAAATATTTCTGCCTATGGACGAATATATTTGGCCACAGATAGATAGTTATTTAGAAGGCTCTTTTGTAGCTTCTTGGCTTTTGATTCCGAGGATTGAGGCAAGTTCTTTTTGAGTGTCTCGATAGTTTTCAAAACAAGAAACTAGGCCTAATTTTAAGACGATTCGTTCTTGTTCATAGATAATGTTTTTCTTTTCATTTGGCTTTGTATTGAAAAGGCCAGACTTTAACGGAACTTTTTTAAAGCTATTTGTCATGGAGATGTTTTCTATTTCGTATTTTTCAGATTGAGATATCAAAAAATGAATACCTTTATAGGATATTTTATAGCTTCGCTCCTGGTAGGGAAAAATTAGCTCTTTCGAAAAGTCTTCCAAACTAAGATATGTGAAAGACATCACATTATCAGTACCATCTAGATTCATCGGCACCTTGGAAATAAAAATCTTATTTGTTGGCAATGAGGAGGTTTGACTTTCAGGATAGGAATCCAGCTTACCTCTATCTACGCAATACACTTCACTAGGGTTTATCTCTAATCCAGAATAGAGCGCTTTAATGTTTTTTAAATAGTTTTTTAAATCTTTGCTTGGATATTTAACTCTTTGATTTTGGTCAAAAAAGTCTGAATCAACTAAGTTTTGGGAATGGTATAGATGGGTCTGTCTTTCTCTGCAAATGCCTACGGAGGAAGGGATGTAGTTAAATGTTTCACAATGCCCAGGGTTAATGATTCCGATGGCAGTGGGTTGGTAGCCTAGTTCATAAAAAAAACTGCCTATTGCGAAATAGAAACTTTCTGGATAGTCTCCTAGTCTTTCTGAAAACTTTATAAGCAAAGAATGGAGCAAGATTTGTTTTAGATAAGGACTATTAACATTAACTAATGCCTCTACAGAAAGTTTGAAGTTTGTAGATAGGTTTAGTCCGTCAAAGGATTCATCCAAGCTTGAATTTATGATCTTTAAAAAATTATAATTGAGTCTTTGAAAGGCCCACTTCGAATTTCCATCTATTTTAACAGAGGCACTTGGAAGCTTCATCGAACTTAGAGCCAGCTTTTGATAAGTTGTACTATTCAGCATTGCATATTGAAGATTAGAGTCCGAGCGAGCATTGCTGTTTGGAGCATTCAAGAATAAATTTGCAGATTGTAAGTCTATGTTTTCTGGTAGAGATTTTAGGAAACTCTCAAGAAAATCAGGGGTTTCATAGTCTAATAGTTCAGAATAGCTTTCAACAATACCACCATTAATTGCCTGACCAGCAATTTTTCCGTTTGATTTGTCAATGTATCGGGTAAATACATCGCCTAGGTAGTAGGTATCTACTCTCTGGTATTTATTTTTAGGATAGATTTGATCTGGACTTAATTCTTCAGCCGAAAATGCTATTGGAGCTGTTAAAGTTATTAACAGTGACAATATTAGTCTTTGAATTTTTACCTTCGGCTCAATAAATCGTATTCCTGATAACATGCTCTATAAAAGAAGCAAATAAAGTGCCTAATATTTATCACCATTCAGCTCGTAAAGTATGGCACAAATGTCCCGGGTTTTTATCAAAATAGTCTTGATGATAGTCTTCACCCTCATAAAAAGTCTCGGCCTTAGAAATCTTTGTTGCTGCCTCTTTTGAAAAGGAGTTTTTTTGATTAAATTCTTTTAAGATTTTTTCAGAGATCTCTTTTTGCTCTTCAGAACTATAGAAAATTTCACTTCTGTATTGAGTGCCAACATCAACTCCTTGACGATTTACTTGGGTTGGATCATGTAGTCTCAAAAAAACATCTAACAACTTATAAGTAGAAATTTGAGAACTATCATATTCTACCATTACAACTTCAGCGTGCATTGTTTCACCGGTGCAAACTTCTTTGTAAGTTGGATTCTCTGAATGTCCACCCATGTATCCTACTTCAGTGCTTATTACACCGTCTTGTTTTTTTAAGATTGCTTCAACGCCCCAAAAACATCCTGCGCCTAAAAATATTTTTTCAATGCTCACTGAATAACTCCTTCATTGTAGAAGTTTTTAGCAAAGATCTAGATAGAATAAAAGGCATAATGCATTGGCTTCCCATAATTGACATCGGTTGGCCTTGATCGTTGAAAATAGAATACAAGATATTAGTAGTCTATTCTCTTGGCTTAAAGGGATAAACTTAGTGAAAAGCTGTATTACAACTAATTTTAGTTTACCGCTTTTAATTTAAAAGACTCACAGGTAGAGGCTATAGGTTTTAAAAAAACATAGCCTGACTATAGTGTTTCACTTTTCGGGTAAAATACTTTTGAACATACTAATACTTGGCTGTTCAACATTAGCGAAAGAGGCTGGATTTCGCTGTTTTTCGGCATTAGAGTGTTCAGAGTGGATTCTATTTTGATAAATAAGGGCCACTAATAAAATTAAAATAGCCAATCCCACATTTTGCCTTGAGGGTTCAGAACTAGCTAGGCTTCTAACTAGATTGTTTTTGTTTGTTGAGTTGGATTGGTTGGGTTTCTTCTTGCCTCTATTTTTTGATTTCACTTTTTTGATCTCCCTCTATATATACCCTCGGCAGCTAAATAAATTTCTTTAGGCAAAAGTCTAGGTTTTCTAGGACTTTAGTGAAGTTTTTTTCTAAGCATATCAAGTTGAAACGTTTGATTCCGATACATTTAGTGTATGAGGAAAGGATGCCTCGTAAAGACACTCACAGGAGGTGAGAGCAATGGAAAAGATTAGTGGAATATTACCGGCTACTAGTCGCATTACGACAGTGGATCGTAAGGGCGAACATCCCGTTCGTTCAGGTCACGGAGCAAGCTTTGGCAGGCAGGTAAGTAAATCGGAAGTGGTACGTGCAAGGCCGAAACTAACTTTAGGTGAGGCGCCAAAAGCTTATGAAAGGCTTTCAGAAAGAAAATTAAAAGATAGAATGCATGCCCAAATTGTTAATCGCATGTCGAATGACTTTTTTGGAAAGGCTCAAGAGGAGTTAAAGCCAGTAGTAGCAACAGACTATGATTCGGCTATCAATAAAATGACTGCCAAAGAGCCAAGCTATGACGAATTAAACTCGCAAATTATGAATGTTGTTGAAGAGAGAGACTACGGTATTCAGGATGAAGCTTATGGTCGATTTGCAAATGAAGTTGACCAACAACAAGAACAGTTTGAGTCATTTAATGCGGTAGGGGAGAACTTCTCCCGAATAGCATAAATTAGGATATAGTTTTTATCGCCAAGCTATAAGGCTTGGCGTTTTCTTTTTTGTAATTACATACCTAAAATTGTTAAGTAATAGCAAATATTTATAAAATCATATCATTTAAGCTTGAAGACGTTTTTTTTTGAGAAACTTTTTTCCTCAGTTAAATATTTGCAGCAAACCAACCGATTTTAGTTCTTTATTTGGGAGGACCCAGAAATGGCTCTATTAAATAGGTACCGTAGAAAAGGCGGTTTTGAACAGCTACTAAAACTCATTGAAACTTCCAATCCAGCGAAAAGAGATCAGTTGTTAAACTTAATTGAACAAGAAGATCAAGGCTGGGCTGAACTTCTAAAGATGAAAGCTCTTAGTATTGAAAAGATCTTTTCTTGGGAAAATGTATATTTGAAAGACATTGCTCATAATTTAAATCCGAGAATTTTAGGGATTGCCTTAAAGGGTAAGCCTGAAGATGTTCAGGCAAAGGTAGAGTCTGTAGTTTCAAAAATTAAATGGGATGAAATATCTGATTATATAAAACAAAACTTTTCAGCGGGTGAGATCTTTGCCGCTGAAGCTCAAATCGTTCAAACTACTCGTGAAATGAATGACAACGGATACATTCGTTTTGAAGACGTAGACCCACGATTGGTTCTCAAAGCAGCTTAATTTTTTTATAAATCAATTTTTTAAGGCTTAGGTGAGTTACCTAAGCCTTTTTGTTTCTTCAATACAGCCCTCTTTTTTAGGGATTAAAATCTAATGAAAAAAAGTTGGTTTATAAGCCTCGCTCAATTATCGATCTAGCTGTTGTAAGATAAGACCAAATTGTTCTAAGCTTACTAGCTTCCAAATCCCCAAAAGCTTCCTTGTTCCATTTACTTTACCTACTACGACAATGCTTTGTATAGATAGCAAGATCAGTCTTCGAATGGCCTCAAGACTCCAATGAGGAGCCCCTAACTGAATTAACATTTCTAAGCGTAAAATTGCCTCTTGTGCATTGGATGCGTGTAGAGAGGCTATGGAACCAGAGTGTCCAGTTGCCATAGCCATGAGAAGATCTTTTGCCTCAGCCCCTCTGGCTTCTCCTAAAATCAATCGATCGGGACGCATTCGTAGACTTTGGTGAATTAAGTCTCCTAAGCTAATACTCGGTAGGTTTTCAGCTGTTTTAAGTCGAGCCAATAGCTTAACGGAAAGGGGATTGGGAATGTAAAGCTCATCAGTGTCTTCTAGTAAAATACAACGATCTTCGATCCCAATATAGTCTAAGCAAGAGTTCATAAATGATGTTTTTCCTGAGCCAGTTGCTCCAACGACAAGAATATTGTTTCTTTCTTCAATGCATTTTTGCAAAAGCTCCATTTGATAGTCACTACACCAATCGTAGTCTAAGAGTTTTTTAAAGTTCCAATGCTCATTGGGGTGGCGTCGTAAACAAAGACAAGGAACTCCCGATATAGACTCTTCTGTAATATGGGCTCGAAACTGCCCCCATCGAACACAAACAAAGGGATCTTGTTGGTCTATCTTTGAACCCGTTTCGTGGCAAAGTCTTTGAATAAAATTTTTATAAGTCATTGGGGAGAGAAAATGATCATTCAATTTATGCCAAGCCCCGGCTTTTTCAAAAAAGATATCTTGATGGTCGTTGATCACAATTTCATTGATTTCAGTGTCCTCAATAATATTTGCTAAGGGTCCCGTGCCAAAATATTCTTCTTCAAGTCGTTCTTTGTGTTCAAGATCAAGCTCCTCTGAAAATTTCATTAATCGATCTCTTAGCTCAGGAAAAATATCCGTGGAACGATCTTGGAATGATTTTTCTAAAAAAGGAATCTGTTGCACAAAATTTTCATTAATTTGAATCATTTCATTCATTTTTATCTCCTAAGTCATTCTGAATAATAGTATTTGCAGGTTTATAGATCATGATTAAATGATGATCTTCCATGCGAATTTGGTTTTCTGAAAAAAGATCTTTGATAAAAGGGATCCAATGAATGCCAAAATTACTTTGGCTTGAATCCGTTTGTCCTAGATTTCTAAAATTAAAAAGTATTTGTATTTCATCTGCAATTACAAAGCTTCCCGAGTAGGATTGCTTTTGAATGGCAGGAATTCCATCAATGCTGTTTGCGCTATCTAAGTTTGAAGCTGTGACTTGAAGTTTAATTTTTTCTTCCCGCCAATTTCTTTGGGTCGTTTGCACCTCTAGAAGAAAACCATAGGCTTTCCAAGTAATTTGGCTATTTCTTTCACCAACTAGCTTTACGGGGACTTCTCCACCAGAGTGAAATTTTGAACTTTGATCATCCAGTGTACTGATTCGAATCCCCTGTAAGTGGGTGTACTTTCCAGCATTATAGAGAGAACTGATTTTTCCATTGATATTTCCTGTTTCAAAGCCTTCTGCAAAATTATAGTTTGCTGATGTGGGTAGCCCAATTCCATATTGTTTTAGCTCTGAATCTTTAACGGCGATAAGTTCAAAATGGTAGGTGCTTTCATTTTTTTGATTTAGATCCCGTTCAATTTCTATACCTAATTGCTTAGCTAGATTTTGCGCAACTTTTTTAAACTGTGGAGAATATAAAAGCCTGGCCATTCTCTTTGCGTCTAAAACTATTTTTAAAAAATCTGACTGGTTCTCCTTGAGAAGCTTATTTAAATCTCTAGGGGGTATATCCTCTGAAATGCTTGCTTTCATTTGATAGGGGAGAGCGCAATTCGGGATCTTTTTTCCAAAATCTAATGAACTAATTTTCTGCCAATCAGATATTTTCAAAAGCTTGCCGCGAATGACGGGGCAACTTTCTACCACCTCAATACTTATGCCAAAACAGTTCTTTATTTGCTTTTTTAGTTCCATCAATCTCTGGTAAGTGGGTTTTGATATTACTTGATAAGAGTAGTCAGTAGTTCCAATACTGAGCTTTGCTGTTCCCAGGCTTGCCGCTTTTACTAAAAGCTTCCCTGTGTTTAAGTCTTTTACTTTTAGGACTTTGGAATTAGAGAGATAGACATCGAGAAGCTTTGAGTTATCGAGAATTCGCGATTCGCCTATGGCTAAGTAATGCATATCTGCATAAGCAGTCTGGTTTTTTAGAATTAAAATACTTAAAACAAGGATAAGAACTTTCATGGTTTTCAATGATGCAAGGGGCTTACCTTCTCGATGTAGGTTAATACTGTGCTTGCATTCAGTTTTCGGAAACAGGAATCGGACTCATTCGGTTTTTCACTTCTAAATAGCAGTTTTTTTTCTAACTCTTATTTGTAGATATGTTTTTCAAAAAAATCGAAGTAAAGAAAATGTAGTTCTTGTTCGGATGAGATAACAGACTTATATTGGTCTACTTAGTTGCGGATGAATGACTATACAGCTCAAAATTCTCTAGGGACTTCAGATTCGTCTAAGTTCGATTTCTTGTGAATCATATATTCATTTTATAAACTCAGAGGCTTAACTTATATGTATCCGCAATAAAAAGGGGCCAGTATATGAAAGAATATCCAGCTTAGAATTCTTTAGGAATTTCAGATCCGTCTAGGTTTGGTTTCACGTGAATAGTATATTCATTTAATAAGCTCAAAGATTTAATCATTATGTATCCGCAATTTAAGGAACCAGTACAAATAAGCTAGACGGGGGATAGACCATTCAACAGACCTAGTCTCAGGTACTGTACTCTTTTGATACAGAAAATTTTAATGGAAAAAATATCCCTAACAAACCCTCCTAAGGGCTTAAATGCAGAAGTGTATTTTTGAGAATAAAGAGGATTTCTTGCATACTATATAAATGTGTACTGAGTCTCGCTCTCGACCTATGTGTAGATCTTCTCAACCTGGGTCAAGCTTGGGCGCAAAGTGGTCGAAAAGACTAGTGAATAGACTCATTTCCTAGCTTAGGAGTATTGGAATGAAAGTGCTTTTTAAAAACATTCAAGGATTGATTTTTCTTTCGATCGCAGTTGCATTTAGTGCAAACGCAAACGCACAAATGTACGGTAGTATGTGGGGAACTGGTTTTTCTCCAGGTATGCAAGGTTGTATGGCGGATACGGAAGCTTATGATAAGTATGGTGATATCAAAGAAGTTAAAGTTTATAATAAAGCTCGTTTACAATTAGAAATTGCAGAAAACGAATTGAGAAAAGTAGAAGACAAAGCTTCAGACCAATTAGAGCGTGTTGGTCGTCTTCGTGATTCTGATGGTGAAAATGATGCCAAAAGAAAGAGATGGGATAAGTTAGAAGCTTTTCTTGAATTTCGTGGAGACCAAGTATATCACAAGATTGATGTTAAAGTAAAAAAGAACGGCGATGGTGGCAAGTTAACTCATGAGGCCGAAGTTAAGGAATGTGCTGCTTATGTAAGTAAGAACGAAAAAGATGAGATTGAAAAATCTATTAAGGCTTTAAAAGCTCTATCTGCTGGTGCTAGTTGGCCTACAGGGATATTTACAAATACGGAATCAGCCTCAAGAGGTACCTCTGGATACGAAGCTTTCCAACCGGATTCTGCACTGGATCTTGATGTTCAAATTGCAAATTATGAAACTTGGGCTGGCAAATTCATTCAACTACCAGATGGCGTTAGTTATAACGACATTAAAGATGTTTGTAGTGATGATCCCGATAAACTAGTGGATGCCAAAAAGTTCTGTGACGCTAAGAGAGAAGTTTCAGCGGCCAACGCAAACAAATATAAGAGTTGTGAAAAGTACGTAAAAGACTACGTAGAGGTTGCAGGCCTTCAAGACCACATTGAGCAATTTATCGAAGTTACTGAAACAGATGTTGAGTACTACGAAGAGGAAGCTCAAGATGCAATCAGCGACGCTGAAATCGAAGGAAAATGGTGCGCAGATTGTGCATACTCTGGTTACAGACAGAAAGAAGATAGAGACTCTTTATTAACTCGTTCCATAATTGGTGCCGGTGCAGGTCTTCTTGGTCAGTACTTAGGTTTAAGAGCCTACAAGTCAGTGCAAAACAACGCAATTAATATGGCTGCCAAAGCAGGTCATACAATGCAACCAGTACCAAACTTTAATCTTTACTCTGGTTTAGGTCTAAGTGCCATTGGAACCATTAGTGGTTTAGTGAATGGTTCTTATATGTGTGGTGGAGGAACCATGGGTGCCATGGGCGGTTTGACCGGTATGGGCGGTATGGGCTTCGGTGGTGTTTATGGTATGAATAATCCATACGCTATGCAGATGGCAATGATGGGACAAGGCGGAGCATTTGGTTATCCGTTTGGTCAAAATATGATGAGCCCAATGGGTGGCATGTACTACGGTGGAATGGGGCCAATGGGAGTACAAACTCCATTTCATATGATGGGACAAATGAATCCTGCAATGATGTCTGCTTATGGTCCCTATGCAAGCATGTATGGTCCATATGCTCAAACGAGTCCAATGTTAGGTTTAGGTATGACAGGTATGGCTGGAATGCCAGGTGCGAACCTTGGTTTAACCGGTGGTATGAATCCATATGGAATGTATTCTCCGTATGCGATGATGAGCCCTTTTGGAGGTTTGTCTGCCTACGCCGGAATGGGTGGTTTGGCGAGTAACCCATGGAATATGATGCAACCAGGAATGTTCAATACTGGTGGCGGAATCATGAGTTGTATCCAGGCTCCATGTCAGGGGAATCTTTTTAACCCTTATGGAATGTCTGGTTTTGGAAACATAGGTGGTGGATCTCAACAGCTACAATTACAAATGCAAATGTTGCAACAACAACAGCAGCAACAAATGGCTTACTACCAACAGTTACAACAGCAGACTCAACAGAGAATGCAGGCAGCACAACAGTTAACACAATTACAAAGCCAGATGGCTCAGTTAAATCAGCAGGCTGCCCAGTTAGCCTCACAAGCCGGTATTGGTGGAGGAATCGGAGTAGGAGTAGGCGGTGGCCTTGGGATTCCTAGTATTTATGGTTCTGGAAGCCTAGGAATTGGTTTAGGACTAGGTGGATCTCTAGGAGGAAGCTTGTATGGTGGCTTCTCTACGGGCTGGCCATATACAGGATACGGTCTAGGACAAATTAGTCCAAACGTTCCTAGCACAATTGGTTATGGTGGATCTAGATAGGCTTCAGTTAAAAAAATGAAATACCAAAAGTGGTCACTCTGAATAGACCACTTTTTTTGTGCGATTATTGTGTTGGTAAATGAGCCCCGTTGCTAAGATTCCAATGCCCCAAGCTACCTTATCCCAATGTTTCCACTTTCTTTTTGGTGAAAGTATTTTTAGCTTAGGGATCTGATCTTTATTATCCATAGTGGGCATGACTACGCTGGTTGTAATCGACCTTTTGTCCTGTACAAATACACCAGCACTGTATTTATAGCTGCAATTCTTATCGTAACGAATCCTGTAGTTTTTTTCTTTTAGGTCTTCATCAAAAAGTTTTGGAGATAGACAAGTCCCATAATCTAGATCTTTTATAGAGATTTTCGAATTCAAAAGATTTTGCGTATTTCCTGTAAAAATAAACTCTTCTTGGTTTTTTGATAATATTACTAATCTAATAGGCCCCTCTGGAAGTTTGAGCTTTATCCAGTTTTTTAAATTCACTGATTTTGAGTTTATACTTACATAGTGTGGAGAGTTAAAGAAATGAAGAAGAGGAAAATCCATTGTTCTTAGAACACTAGATTTTAAATCGTTAATCGTATGTTTTGAAAAAGAGCTGGCACTCAAGTTTCCTTCTATATAAAACTTTTTTGCTTCGTTAATATAAAAACCTCTTTTTAATGGATTTTGTTCAGCTAGGCGTAAAAAGCTGTAAGCAATACTTTGTCTTTGCACCTTAGGCCATTCAAACAAATAGGCTTCAGCGACTATTTCTTTAAACAATCGAAAGCTTTTATGAGATTCTTTCGACTGATAGAGTTTAACAGCTTCTATAAATTTTTGATTTAAGAGATTCGATGGAGAACTTGTTTTTAGCTTTCTTACTTTGTAGTTTGGGTATGACTCTCCGTCGGCACCAATTTGGATTTCATATGCAAACAAAGAATTAAAATAAAAAATTCCAACGAGCAATAACTTAAGCATGGCTCCCTCCTAATCACTTGTTATTATTCGCATACGTTTTTGTTTTTTTGCAAGCGCGGTTGCATCTTGGTCCGGATTCAGGACACTGACCCAAAAAGGTCCGGTATGGTTCATTATACTTTCTGTCATAGATCTCTTACATAAAATCGCGAAAAGATTTGGGTTTTTCGGAGCTCGTAGAAGACGAACTTGATTTGCAACTTTTTTACTACGTGGATTTTTTTCAGTTCCGCCTATGAATAGATCAACTACAGCAGAGTCTTCAATTAGAGCTTGAATGTTCTCTGCATTGGCAATCTCTATGGGTACTAAGTTGTATCCGGATGGTATTAATGTGTCATAGCTTAGAAGAGGGCGCGTAACGGAGCCTTTCTGCTGGCTTTTATCCTGACTGTCTTGGTATTGAAAAAATCCAACTACAAGGCAAACAAATATAAGTGCAGAAAAAAATATCAAACGAATTCGATCATGTTCTTCACTATTGGTAAAAATAATTTGATTCATTTTTTTTAAGGACCAGTCTTTGTTCACTCTAAGCTCCTACTGCTATAGTTGATGTTTCCATTTTGAAAATCGGTTTTTTGTTTTATATTTTTCAAGTTCAGAATAATAAACAACACTGAATTTCTGCCATGCGAATAGTAGCAAAAATGCAATAAAACAGAACTCAATGATTATGCTTCCGTTTTGATTTTTGTAATCCATCGGTTTCTCCATTTTATGATCTCTGTTTCACAGGACCATTGAAATTTTAGTCTAATATTTCTTTGATCCTGTTTTAATACTTTTTGAAGCACTCTAAGAATACTCTGGTAGTCGAAGAAAATTTTGAGATTTGACTCACTTTGATTCTTAATCTCGTATTCTGGAGAAAATCCCCTTGCCAATGGATTTTGTGGAAAGGATTTGAGCGAGGGGAGTTCTAAAATTTGTTGAACGTTTTTAACATACTTCTTCTGAGAGATTTCGATTTTTAGTTTTTTTGATTCTAATTCTCTTTCGGCTAAACTTTTTGTCCACTTAGATCGCATGACCGAGTGTAGAGATTTCTGCTTTAAATATAGAGCTTCTCTTGCGGCTCTTAGGGCAGCTTGGGCATATATATTTTTTGTCGATTGAATGGATCGATTCAGGTGCAATAGAGTTTTATTCATGGCTTTCGCACTTGGATTATAGCTAGCCTCTAGATAGTTATAGAAATTGCCAATCTTTGATTGAAATAACAGGCTTTGGTTCCAGCAAAGATGTTGGACTTCCTTTTTATCCATATCTTGTTTTAGTAGATAGATACACAGCATTTGCATTAAAACTACTACACTAATTAAGGGGAGCAGATTTATTTGAATGAAAGCTTCTTCAGAAAATTTCATAGGAACCCACTGTTTTGTAATAGCTATCAATCTTTATTCCGGCCTGAAAGATTAGTTTGTCTTCTACATATTTAAATAGGATATTTGAATTTCTGTTTTCGAAAAATGTTAATTTTAACCGAGTAAAGGCCTTCCTGTATCTATAGCTATAACTTGTATTCAAATAGATTTTACTTTTAAACCAAGGTGATACTAACTGTACTTTTTGCTCTAGTTGTTTTTCACATATGTGACTCGCTTTGGCACTAAGGCAGATACTGGTTTCGTAAACCCAAGTCTCATAGCAAAGATTCAAGCAAAGAATCAGACTACCTAAGCAGCTCAAGCTAAGCAGGCTTATTTGCAAAAAAACACTAACACAGGCTTCGATAATCATTTTTGATCTTTAGAATCTTTTCCAGAGTTTGCTCCTTTAAAGAAGCTACCAAGGTCTTTTCTAACAAGATGCTCTCTACCGATGTCTTCTGTAGAATTTTTTCGAGCATCCTTTCCTTGCATTACATCGGTGATTTGAGCAATCTTATGATTGATATGTTTCCCCAAATATCTAGTGGTAGCGATGGACCCGATTGCTACAATGGAAACAATTATGATGTACTCTATTAGTCCTTGTCCAGATTGGTCTTTTTTGATTTTAGTGCTTAAATTCATTTAACTCTCTCCTTTGTCCTGAGTTTAGAGCAAAGGAGGAGCCAATAGGGTTTAATGTTATTTAGTTTTTGTGTCCGAATTTGCTATTTTTGTCCGTTTTTTGTTGAATGCATTTTCATATTTTTCTTTATTTTCTTTGCTCCAAACTGACTTTAAGTATTTGTCTCGGCCGGAGCCATTTCGATAGTACCAATAGCGCACCGGATTTTTTTTATAGTAGTCTTGATGATATTCTTCTGCAGAGTAGAATGGCATGGCGCCGCGAATAGGAGTAATAACAGTTTTAGGATAGATTTTTAGATTATTTAAATTTGTTTTAAATTCTTCTGCAATTTTTTTTTCCATTTCATTATTATAGAAAATAGCAGTGGTATACTGATGACCACGATCAACAAATTGGCCACCAGAATCTGTTGGGTTCACTTGTTGCCAAAATACTTTTAATAGTTCATAAAAACTTACTTTTTGATCATCGTATATTATTTTAACAACTTCTATATGTTTCGTAGATCCGCTAGAGACTTCTTTATAGCTAGGATTAATGGTTTCTCCACCTGAAAATCCTGAGGTAACACTTTTGACACCATTGATTTGTTCGAAAGGTTTCTCCATGCACCAAAAGCAACCGCCAGCTAAAATTACTGATTTTTCTGCTCCCATTAGGTAGTGGCCAGTGAATAGGCTTATAACTAGTATGTATAATGTTTGCTTCATTTTTTCCCTCTGTTTTAAAATGATATTTTATTCCTATTAAACCTTAAGGTTAGTGCTAAGCTTTAGATTTCTAAAGGTTTCATGAATAAATAAACAATTTTTAGATCTGGACCGATAAAGTAGTAGTAAAAAGGCAAGGGGAGATATCGATGCAGTTCTCTAAATGGGTGTCTAAGATATCCAGTGAATTACAAAAAAAAATACCAAAAAGCTTCAAAGTTAATAAAGAGGTAAAATCAGCGCCTCCAAAACTTGAAAGCTCTAGTCCGGTACAGTTGCATGCATTTTCTTCTGAGAAAGATTCCAATGGGAAAAAATTAGCTTTAAAAGATTTTCGTAGGGCCGTTTCATTAAACAATGATTTTACAAAAGAAACAGAAGGAAAAATTTTAGACTTTGAAAAAAAAATTAATGGTATGGTTCAGCGTGGAGATGATATTGATCTAGGGCTTCAGACCTTGCAAATGCGTAGTGGTGATGTTCAGGGTTCTTATAGTGAAATGAGTCAAAATATATTAAAGTTAAGTGAGACCAATCGAGAATTAATCGAAATTCAAAAGATCATTGAGCAAGTTTTAGAGCACAGTAAAATGATTAGCCAAATTGCTTTTAAAGCTCAGTTATTATCTTTTAATGCATCTATTGAGGCGGCCCGAGCGGGTGCGGCCGGTCGAGGATTTAGTGTGGTTGCACAAGAGGTTGGTAGTTTGGCCCAAATGAGTCAAGACGCAGCTAAAGAAATTTCTGAAAGTCTTCGTGAAAATAAATCGACCATAGATAACATTGTTAAGCAAGTTGGTAAGAACATTGAAGAGACGAAAGAGTTAGAAGGTAACGTAAGTAATTATTTTGTAAATTTAGTTGAAATGATGAAAGAGGTAAAGTCCCAATCGGAAATGATCAAAGAGGAAGGAGGCGTATTAGAAGACCAAATGTCTACTTTTTCAGGGGATCTCAGTTCAAAAATGATAGAGCAGTCAAAGGTGATTGCCCAAGGGGTTGCTAAGCTTACTGGTATAGAAATCAATGAAATCGAGTCCACGAATTTTGAAGCTGAAAGTGGGAAACATAAAATAGTATTTTTAGGCGAGCATTCTGCCAACGACATTTCTGGTTTTGAAAACTCAATACAAGTTCCTTTTGGCCATGACTTTGAAGCTTGGCTTCAAAACCAAGATAAATCAGAGAGCTATTTGTTTGCCTGCACAGATGGTTCAAAGTCTTTTCAAGCCTGCATGATTGCTCAAGCTGCAGGATTTAAGAATATCTATAATTTAAATGATGGTACCAATGCTCTTCAGACTGGCAGTGGTTTTGGTGGCTCTGACATCGCCTCAGCATTTTAGAAGACTTTAAAAGAAGCTAGCCTACACAAAAAAAGCTCCAAATTCGAGGAGCTTTTTTTTGATAATTTAAAGATATTTCTAGTGTTTTGCTGTTTTAGCGCGACTTGTTTTTTTAGAAGCATTTTTAGCTGCCATACGAACAAGTTTTCTTTTAAGAAGGATTTTATCAATAATTACTTTACCTTCTTTTCGAAGGTCATTTTCAAAAATGAAACGATAAAAAGACTCCACCTCAGGAATTCTGCGAAATTTCTTAAACGAGCTAGGTAAGGCGTCAGTTACCGAGTTGTCAGTAGTTTTAGTGTTTTTCGTTTTTGTAGTTTTATCCGTTTGCATTTAATCTCCTCGACTGGTGCTAATATACATTTTTTACAAAAAATGGTCAATTGGCAAAGATTTCATGGGCCTAAGTATTTGAAAATATTATTGTAATTGGAAACTTGTGTGGGTGGGTGTCAAACATCTTTACAGTTTCTCTGGACACTAGAGATAGATTTCATTCGTAGCTCCGACTTAGAAAATTTCATTAAACGCTGTTATGCTTCTGGTTACCAAAAATTGAACTATTTCCCCGCACCCATTCCAGCTCCTGATCTTGGGTCTTGAATTCACTGAAATGGACTTGGAGGCAATGCCATTTTATCGCAAAATATTGTTTAGGAGTTGTATGTATGTGGGAAAGGGAATCTGGCTTTAATAGCCATATGCCAGGCTTTGGTAATGATCTTTTTATGTCTGAAGACATTCGGCACCGCGTTTTGGCGCGGGTAACAATATTGACCGTTATTCTAAACAGTTTAGTGGGGCTGATTTCCTATTTCGAACTTTCTCAGCCAATTTTTCTATATCAATTAGCATTTACTATCTCTGCCGGTACTCTCTCTTATATATACCGAAAGAGATTTCCGAATCTTTCGATTATTCTTATTTCTACGGCTTTTATTTTTGGAGTCTGTTTTTACTTGGTAAAATCTCCTTTTAATCAAACTGCTATCCTAAATTTGTTTCCATTAATTGCGTTGTGCGTTTATTTTCTATTGGGACGTGTAGCGGCTATTTTCTACTCACTATTGTTTGGAGTATTGTCCTATTTTGTTACAAGTTCAGCTAGCTTCTATGTTAAATACAAAGCTCTCCCTGAGCTAATTATTTATTTTACCATTTTGGCGATAACATTTTGTCTGATTTATTTTATCCGACTGCAAATCATTTTGTATGAACAAAGAATTTATAACACTGAAGAGAATTTAAAGCTCCAAGATCTGACTGCAAATCATAAGGAGAATATAGCGGTTTTGATTCAAGAAATTAGCGAGAACCTTGATCAGGAGTTCATGGACCAATTTCAAGCTACTGACCCAAAATCTGCAGAGATTTTTCAAAGGGCTTTTCAGAGGATTCAAATCGCTATTGATGAGATTCATCGCTTAGGCAAACGTCAAAACCTCATAAGCAAGGACAAGGTGTACGAGATATGGCCAGCAAAAGACAAGCAGTAGATCTTCGTAGGGAAGTTGTTGCCGAATGTAGCGCATTTCTTTTACCCATAATTTTTGTGGTAGCTAGTGTGATGAGCATTGCGGACTTTTTTGTGGAAGCAAATAATTTTATTAGAAACTTTGATCAATATTTGTATATGCTTCTAAGTGCCATTGGATTATTTGAGTATCTGATATTTAAGAAATTACGCATGCTCAAGTTTATCGCAGTTATTTATTTGGGTGGCACGCAGGTTTATCGTTTAATCTCTATGGGTGAAATAAGTAGCATTAGCTTTGCTTGGATACCTCCCACCTTACTTTTAGTATCCTTTATTTATAGTGTGCGCATGGCAGTGTTCTTTGTGTTTCTATACACTGGACTTCCTATTTTAGTAGTATTAGGGAATGCTGGAGAAAAACTGCCTGATATTTTTATGCTAGGAGGCTTTTCTGGAGAAAAAATCTATATTAGCTTGCTTGGTGCTATTGCTCTTAGTCTATGCTTTACCTATGTCTTTGAGGTTTATCGAAAAAAAATCCAGCTTGCTTTAAAAGAAAGCTCTCATTTAGAAACTGAAGAACGTTTTTTTGCGACTTTAGGTCATGAAGTGAACAACCCTATAAGTATTGCTATTTTGGCATTGAATAGAAATTATGTCGAAGGCAGTGAGCCTAAGAGAGACCTTATTTTAGAAAATCTAATTCAACTAGCAGGTCGATCAAAAGAGTTTGAAAGTTCTCTCGAAAAGTTTAGACTCTAACTATGGAAATAATTTTTATTTCTATGTGTAAAAGACTTATTTTCTAAGGGTTTTATAGTTGGAAAGGGAAAGTATTCAAAATTTTAGGTTTCAATCTGTATTTGGCAATGATTTGTTTATGTCAGAGAAGTACAGGAGTATTGCGCTTTTTTATTTGGGTTTATTTGTCGGATTGGTCAACTTTGTCATTGCTATAGATATATTTCTTGAATCTTCTGACGAGGCTTACATCCGCCTTCTTTTGTTCACTACAAGTTTCGTTGCTTGTTGTATCGCTAGTCGTAAACGCTACCCCCAGTGGTCTGTTTTTTTTCTAGCCCTTTCTGTTTTTGTGCCAATATGCTTTTATCTTTTCCATTCAAGTTTTAGTTATATTTCGTTGTTTAGCATTTTTCCATTGATCGGTGTATGCAGCTATTTCATTCTGGGAAGACCAGCTGCTGTTTTATTTTCACTGTTTCTCATTGGCTTGGCTTATTACGCAACTTTTGGTTCTGATCTTCCAAGTTCGGATAATATATTTATTGAGACTTTAATTTATTATTCTCTACTCTTACTGACTTTTGGGGTTGTTTTTTTTGTTAATCTTCAAATCAAAGTCTATGAAAGTAAATACTATCGAAAGCAGGAGGCTGTAAAATTAGAGAGTTTAAGTAAGACACATAAAGAACAGGTGGATTCAATTATTAGAGAAATTAGATGTGATTTAACCGATCAGTATTTAGCAGACTTTAAAAGTAGAAGCCCGAAGGGGTATGAGGCTTTTATTAGGGCTTTTGGGCGGATTGAACAGGCTTTGGATGAAATTCACAGCCTTTCAGAGAGAGAGGAGCCTTTGGTCGATCAAAAAATTTATCGCCTCTGGGAAGGGGATGATACTTGAGTCATTTTCGAAAACTAATTTTAAAACAATGCTCTGTAGTTATTTTGCCCATTAGCTTTTGTATTTCAATATTTTTAAGTTATGTAAATTGGAAATATACGAAAGGTCCTATACTTTTAGCGCTAGACTTGTATTTAATCATGGCAATAAGCTTCTTTGGCATTTTTGAGTACTTCAAGTATAAACGCTATCGAAGTGTTCTTTTGTTGATTACAGTATTTTTAGGTCTTTCCCAGATAAACCGCTTGATTGGCGTTGGAGAGTTCAATTCCATCTTAATTGCATGGGTCCCGCCCACGATCGTACTAGCCTCTTTTTTATATGGTATACGTTATGCCATCATGTTTCTTGGCTTATATATGCTTTTACCCATTATAATTTACTTGTTAACTCATTATTCTTTAGTTCCTGAGATTATGAAGTTTGTTCAACCTCCAAAGCAGAGTGTTTTTTTTAGCTTAGTTGGAGCAATGGTTTTAAGTTTTGGATATTCTTTTGTATTTGAAGGCTATCGAAAATTGATCCAAGTCGCGATCAAAAAACAATCACAAGTTGAAACAGAAGAACGCTTTTTCGCAACATTAAGTCACGAGGTTAATAACCCTATTACCATTGCAATTTTGGCTTTAAATCAGGACTCCTTAGATGATGATGACCCAAGTAAAAATAGAATTTTAGCCAATTTGATGGAGCTATCTAAACGTTCTCAACAATATGATGGACGAGATTAGAAGATTACAATTTGAAGAGGGCTTTTTCAGGTTTAATGAGTCAGCTTTGTTAGATCTAATAATTTGGAGAAGTCTCACAGTGTTATTTCTATAGTTTTCTCTCAAGATAGGTTATGAAAATATTAGAGGAGAAATATGATACTTTTAGACGGTAAACTCATCGCACAGAATATTAAAGAAGAATTGAAAAATGAAATCTCAAAGCTTTCGAAAAAACCAAAGCTTAGTGTTATATTGGTAGGAGAAGATCCAGCTAGCCAAGTTTATGTAGGGCACAAAGAAAAAGCATGTGCGCAAGTTGGAATGGACAGCGAGGTAATTCGTTTGTCTGCCAATATTAGTCAGTCAGAATTGGAGAATGAAATCCATAGACTAAATCAGGATTCTGATACTCATGCTATATTGTTGCAGTTGCCCCTACCGGGATCTTTAGACTCTTTTTCTGCCATAGCTAAAATTTCACCAGAGAAAGATTCAGATTGTTTAACTCCTTACAATCAAGGATTGTTAGCCTTAGGACGACCTTTGGTAAAGCCTTGTACTCCGGCTGGTGTAATTGAAATGCTAAAAGCAAATGACATTGCAATTGCCGGTAAAGAAGCGGTTGTAATCGGGAGATCTAATATAGTTGGTAAGCCCATGGCGCAACTTCTATTGAATGAAAATGCCACAGTGACAATTTGTCATAGTAAGACTGTAGATTTAAAAGAGCATTGTATGCGAGCCGATATAGTAGTTGCTGCTGCGGGGATTCCGCAATTGGTGGACTCTTCTTATATCAAAGAAGGGGCTAGTATTATTGATGTTGGGATTCATAGGAAGGAAGGTAAATTGATTGGGGATGTAAATCCTCTTGGTATGAATGAAAAGGCATTTGCATTGAGTCCAGTTCCTGGCGGGGTGGGACCAATGACCATTGCAGGATTTCTTAAAAACACCTTGCTTCTTTTTGAAGCACAGCAAGAAAATTAGTGCTAAGTGTCTGCTCTTCATAGATTGACTTATAGCTCTTGAAACGCCAAATTGGGACTTTTAGGAGGAAATATGTCTGAGGTTAAAAAAACTCCTCTAGCAGGTGAACATGAAGCGGCCGGCGCTAGAATGGTAGATTTTGCTGGTTGGTATTTACCAATTCAATATACAAATTTAAAAGAGGAGCATTTGAACGTTAGATCAAACATTGGTTTGTTTGATGTTTCTCATATGGGAGAAGTATTTTTTCGTGGAGAAAATGCTCTGAAAAGTCTCCAGCATATGACTACAAATGATGTTAGTAAGTTAAAGGAAGGCAAAGCCCAATACTCTTTGATTTTAAATGAAGAGGGCGGTGTAGTCGATGATATCATCATTTATTGTTTGAAAGAAAATCAAGAATACATGGTATGCGTGAATGCCGCCAATTCGGATAAAGACTTTGCTTGGTTTGAAAAGTATAACCAAGGGGCCGAGCTAAAAAATGAAAGTTCTGATTGGGCGCAAATTGCAGTTCAAGGAAAGAAGTCTCCAGAGTTATTGGATCAAATTTTTTCAGAAAGTGTGAAAGACTTAGCTTCTTTCTCTTTTTCGGTAGAAGCTTTTACTAGCGAGAATTGTATTATTGCTAGAACTGGATACACCGGTGAAGATGGTTACGAAATATTTTGTCCAAATTCTGTTGCCGTAGACTTATGGAGAAAGCTTTTAGAGAAAGGGGCAGATTTCGGAGTGATGCCTATCGGTTTAGGAGCGCGAGATACTTTAAGAACCGAAATGAAGTACAGTCTTTACGGGCACGAAATTACTGATGAGACCAATCCCTTTGAGGCTTCCTTAGGCTGGGTTGTAAAACCAGCCAAAGGTGACTTTGTGGGCAAGGATGCTGCTGTAAGCTTGAAAGAAGCTGGCTTAAAAAGAAAGCTAATTGGCTTTACCATCGAAGACCGAGGTATCGCCAGGGATAATTACAAGGTGTTTTCTGCGGATGGTCAAGAAATTGGATATGTAACTAGTGGAACGCAAAGCCCAAGTCTTGCCAAAGCCATTGGAATTGCGTATGTTTCGCTAGGATTTGAAAATATAGGCCAAGAAATTTTTGTTGATATAAGAGGCAGAAAAGCCAAAGCTGTGGTGACTAAGACACCATTTGTAGACCCTAAAGGAGCATAGAGATGAAAGTAATACCTGAAGAATTTTATTATACAAAAGATCATGAGTGGGCTTTGGTTGATGAAAACATCGTGACCGTTGGTATCACAACCTATGCTCAAGAAAGTTTAGGCGAAGTGGTTTACGTAGAAATCCCTGAGGCAGGATCAAAAGTGGTTCAAAATCAAACTTTTGGTGTTGTTGAGAGTGTAAAAGCTGTTAGTGATTTATACGCTCCAGTTTCTGGAACTTTGATCGAAGTAAACGAGCACCTAATGGACAATCCAGGTCCAGTGAATGATTCTCCAATGGAAGATGGTTGGTTAATTCGTATCGAAATGGATAATGAAAAAGAATTGATGGAGCTAATGAAAGCTCCAGATTATAGAAAGATCATAGATAAGAAATAATTCATTTTTTTCGTTTGATTAAAAGCCTCTACAAATTGTAGAGGTTTTTTTTTGTGACTTTCTATCTTGTTTTCAATGACGAGTGTTTATGAAATACTGTTAATACTTTATAAGGGGTAGTTTTTTAGCTCATTGCTTGTATTTATTTCTTCGATAATTGTAAACTCGAAGTATAGGAGATTCAGATGCCTGGCTTATTAAAAGACCTTTGGAAAACCAGTTTGCTTCACCGATTTTGGTGTAGTGTGATCATCATGTATAATATCATATGGCCACTGTTTTTATTAAACCTTTGGCAAGCTCAGTTGGTTACTTCTGTGTTTGTCTTGGTCTTCGTTACTAAAGTTTTAATTCATAAAAAATATGGCTACAAAAGAGTTCTGGGAATGGCTAATTTATATTGGGTACCAATGCTGACTTTTATTCTTAGAAACACAATCACCATTGAAATGAGCCCAGTGGAAATTACCTGGATCTACGGAATGATTATCGTAAATTTAATGAGCCTAATTTTAGACTTCAAAGAAGTAAAATTGTGGTTTAGTGGCGATAAAAACAGCTACTATGGTCAAACTAAAAATGCTCAATCCTAATACTCTTTAAATAGATATTTCAATTTAGGATAGTGTGCCTGGAAAATAGCTAGAACCACAAAATACTGAAATTACTAATTAATTTTAATTGAGGCAGCTTTTTTTTAGTA
>JAYZXX010000104.1:0-4824 GCA_036140815.1 Bdellovibrionota bacterium
TCCATCAGTACACCGCCATCTGCCGTAATCTGAGGAGTCATAGTTAGGTTTAATGTTAAATCTCTTGGTGTAAAGCTTGTCGAAGAGGTACCACCATCAGTTGATGTTGTTGTTGTCTTATCTAGTACCTGTGTGGTTTGACTTATTGTTGCAGACTCATTATTTAAACCAATCACTCTAGGTGAGGAAATCACTCTCGCCAAATTTTTCTTTTCATACAAATCTAAGAATGCGCCTATACTACCAAGGCTGGAAACACTATTAAAAGTCATATTTAAACCGCCATTTCCATTTCCAGTCAGACCAGTGTAGGAATAGGAGTTTCCAGACTCACTGGTATAAGAACCAGTTCCTAATCCAAGATTAACTTGACGGTCAAAGTCTTCTGTTGTTTCAACGAACTTCGCCTCCATCAAAACTTGAGGAGTTTCAGTATCAAGCCTTTTAATTAGTTTACCTACCTTTTCAAGAACTTCTGGTAAATCTGTAACTATGATTGAGTTGGTTCTGGTATCAGCTTTTACTTTTCCCCGATCTGGAGTTAAAAAGTCCTGTACTTGACTTGAAATATCACTTGCTTGTGCAAAGCTAACTGGATAAATTCTAACTTTCACCGGCAAAAGCTTTTTTTGAGCTTCAATAACGGCTCTAGCATCATTCGCTTCTTTTTCAATGGTTTTTAGTGGAGCAATCCTCAAGATATTGCCATTTTTCACATAGCCTAATTGCTTCGACTGAAGTACAACCATTAAAGCTTGGTCCCAGGGAATCTCTCTCAAACGAAGTGTAATCGTACCAGAAACTCCCTCGGCCACAATTATATTTAAATTACTTTGCTCCGCTAAAATATTAAATACTTCGATTATATTAGTATTTACTAGTTCAATATTTATTTTCTTACCATAATAGTTGGTATTCCCAGTCAAAAAGTCTTCAATACTTTTATCTTTTAATACTTCCTCATCTCTGCGAATTGCTTCCGTATCCACAGTGATTCGATTGTTATCAAAATCAATCTCACCTTCATCAGGAGCTTCCGCCATCTGATACTCTTGCACAGGATTTTGCGCCAAGATTAAAAGAGCCTCTCCTTCTTGAGTAATTAAAGGCTCTGAATTACTTTTTGTCTGAAGTACAAAGCGAGCCACATTGGACCCCTTCTCTTGGTAAGCTTGGAATAAACCTATGCTCCCATTAAATTCACGAGTATCATATGGACGTTGGAATTTTTCAGGTAGCTGTACTCCTTCCACTTCAACAATATGCTGTCCCGTTGAGAGGTTTTTTCTTTGACGAAACTGGACTGGTCTTAGACTTGAAATAAGAATGGTTCCACCGTTTTTATTAGCCAAGAAATCCAAACCGACGATGCGGTTGTCACCACTGGCAACAATTGGTGTTTCAACCACAGGAGTTTCTTCTATAGTAGGTTCAGAAATATTTTGGTCTGCCAACTCAACACTAGGTTCGGCCTCCATTTCCATTTCATCGAAAGACTCTTCCTCGGCGAAAAAATCGTCTGCTTCGCCCTCCGCAAAGTCCTCTCCCTCGAGATCATCTTCGGAGAATACCATATCCTCTTCCGAAAAATCTTCCTCCGAAAAATCATCTTCACTGAAATCTTCTTCAGAATTTGCTATATCATCCTCTGAAAAATCATCCTCATTAAAGTCCTCTTCTGAAAAATCGTCCTCAGTAAAATTTTCTCCTGAAGACAGTTCTTCAGATTCGCTTTCAGCAAAAAAATCCTCTTCTGAACCTTCTTCCGCGCTCTCTTCGAAATCACCGAAGTCTTCCCCACTAAAATCAGTTTCAGCCACTATTTCATCAGCGTTTGAAGCTAAGCCCTCATCTTGACTACTAGCAGAACTACATCCAAGCAAAGAAAGACATATTAAAACTGCCAAACTATTTTTCATATACATAGGAAACTCCTTCTTCCTAATAATTTTTTATTTTTTAGCATTAGAAACCGTATCTATCGGTAAAATCTTTACCTGAGATGTAATTTCTCCTTCATACAAAAAACTTTCAACAATCACTACTTCGCCTTCTCTAATCTGAGCGATATAACCATTGTTTTTTCCTATTTTCTCGCGTTCTTTCACATAATATATTTTTTTATCTGGTGCCATTACCATAGCAGTCGGATTTTCAACACCCCAGATAATTCCTTGCACAGAAAGCTCTTCCACATTAAATCTCTGTAGGGGTAACATTGGCCCTATGGGTTGAGTAGAGTTAAAAACCGCTCGAGGAGCTTCATACGGCTTAAAGGGGTCTTTTCGCTCCGAAGCATTATATTTATATTCTTCATTTAAAAACTTAAGATCAATAGTATTTTGATCTTGTCCATCAATGATGATGTCGTCCCCAGCACTATTCGCTGGCTTCGTATTCCCAGCTTGGGCAATAAGATTTTCATCAGTTTTCGCATTGTCAATTTGCTGTTGAATCTGGACAACCTTAGAAGATATATCGTCTCTTTTTCTTTCAATAGCATCTGAACTTACAAGAGTTGGAGACTCTACTATAGCCGCCGACGAAGGCTTCAAAACCATTCCAGCAATATAGGAAGCAAGGCCTAATCCCGCCAATCCCGCTATTAAATAAGAAAGTACCCCCAATATAGATTTCAATTTAATTTGCCCCTTCAATATATCTATAGGTTACAAGTTTCCCAGAAAGATCCAACAATAGATCATCCGTTAAAGACTTTCGAGAAGATGGCTTTAAAGAAATTCCATGAATATTAATAATACGTGGAATTTGCGAAACCTCTACAATAAAACCCGTAATCGCCGAATAACTGCCTGAGACCTGAATGTCTACAACCAATTCTTCATAAAACTTCTTCTTTGTTGTCCCTCCAGGTACAACTTTCGACAAAATCACACCTTTCGTTCTTGCTATTCTATAAAGTTGATCTAACACATCCTCTACTTTTGACTTCGAAGGAAGGTATTCAATAGCAGATTGAAACTGTTCAGAAATTTGATTCACTTCCTCTTCAAATTTAGAAATATCTTTTACTACATTCTTATTAGCAGCAATATCTCCATTGATCTTATCTATTTGTGAGTTAAGGTTTTTTATACGATTCTCGTACTTCGAAGATCCTTCAAACATTAAATAGTAATAGGTCGCACTCAAAATGATTCCTATCAACACAAAATGTGTGACTGGCATTTGATTAATTTGTTGTCTAATGTCTGTTGCCATAACCTATTGCCCTAATACACAGTCAATTTTAAATGCTTTATAAGACCCACCTGATTTTCTAACCTCAGTGGATGATAATAGCTTTACGTCGTTAAAATAGATACTTTCGTCCAAATTTCTCAATAGCTGCGAAACAACTAAATCTTCTGTTGCCTCCCCAATAATACTTACTTTGCCACTTTCTATAGTCAGGCTTTTTAACCATGCTTGGGATGGAACAATATCATGTAAAGCATCCAGCGCTTTCGCATTCGAAAGACGCTCTTTGGAAATTTCTTTAATGGTATCGATCCGCGAAGTAAGTCGATTCTTCTCTTCCTTAATTTTACGAACCTCAGCAACTTGCTTACCAAATCCCGCTAGTTCTTGAGTTAGCTTCTCTACTTGTCTCTGCTTTAGCTTTAGGGCTTCAGCCCCAACACCTTCATCATAAAATTCGTAACCATAAAGCATCAAACTAGGTATGATTAAAATAACCAACTTTAAAAGAAGATCCTTCTCATCATATACAACTTTTTGTGACGTAGCAAAAGTAGCACTTAAGGTGGACTCGCCGCCACCTAAACCTTCTGCTGAAAATCCTTTTAATAGATTAATCTCTATCACTATTTTGTTCCTTTACGTAGAGCTAAGCCCAAAGGCACCGACACAAAATTACTGATTTGTGCAATATAATCTGCATTAAATTTCTTTTCGTTGTACTTAATTTTTTTAAATGGATTCATTATCTCTACTGGTACATTTAAACCATTTTGCATACTCTCCAAAAGATTGGGTAAAGCTATACTCCCGCCTGTAATATAAAAACGTTTGATTTCTCCCGCATTACTAGAGGCTTGGTAAAAATCAATACTCCTCTGCAGCTCTTCTAAGAAAAGTTCATTTGAGCTGCTCAAAACATCGAAAACTTCCTCAGGTACCTCTTGGCCAATCCCAGCGGAGATTTTTAAAGACTCCGCCTCATCCAAACTAACTCCAAGGTGGGATTGTATATCTGCAGTGTAGTTTCCACCACCGACGGGAATGTCTCTGACAAAGCTCGTATGCCCGTTTTCCATAACCACAAAATTAGTGCAGGCTGCGCCAACGTTTAATAAACCAATCACTTCTTTTTGTGAATTCCCGTAGTTAAACTCAAAGCAATTTGCTAGAGCAAATCCATTCACATCAACGACAGCACATTCAAGACCTGAGTTTTCAACCAGTTCCGCATACCTATATACCGTTTCATTCTTCGCAGCCACGAGTAGAACTTCCATTACATCCTGGGTTCGGTGCTCTGGAATCAAATGATAATCAATCGAAACTTCAGACATATCGAAAGGAATGTACTGCTCAGCTTCCCATTTAATTTGTTCTTGTAATAAATTTTCATCCATCTGAGGTACATTAATTCTTTTTACAATTACACTGGTTCCCCAAAGGCCGGTAGAAACTCTTTTACGCTTGGTTTTAACTTGTTCTAGAATTTTCGTAACAGTTTCTGAGATTGGTAAAGAGTCTAAAATCTCACCATTCATCACAGCAGCTTGAGGCGTAGGAGCTACGCCAAAGGAAATCACCTCTGCGCTTCCACGATTAACGTTCAATTCCACGAGCTTA
>JAYZXX010000105.1:0-14169 GCA_036140815.1 Bdellovibrionota bacterium
TAGTCTTAAAAAGTTCATAGTATTCTCCCATTCATAAATTGTGCCTTAAAAAACACTGATTTTAGTTCTCTTTTCCAATATGGAGCATCTGAGGCCTTGGCGTTCTAGCTGAATGACATTTAACGCTCAAAACGGCCCCTTTATGTTCCGTGGCTAAGTTTTAAGGGATATGAGGCTTAAAAAACATACAATCTTAGTTAAAAATGAAGCTAATAATATAGTTTTTGCTAATTTTTCTAAATATCTGAAATGATTGGCCGAAAAGAAGATATGAGCTGTTTTGATTACGATGATTATCGCGAATACTTAAAAGACTATATTGAAGCCTTACCAAAAAAGGGAAGGGGTTTTTCTGGAAATTTGGCGAAACAAATTGGTGTATCTCCAGTGATTGTCAGTCAGGTATTAAATGCTCAAAGAAGTTTTAGTCTAGAACAAGCTTATGCAACGGCAGAGGTTTTAGGTTTAAATGATTTAGATAAAGAGTATTTTTTAACTCTAGTCAATTTAGATAGAGCGGGAACTCAGGCTTTACAAAAGCATTTTGAGACGCGCAAAAAAGAGCTTCAGTCTCGTCATCAGGAAATCAAAAATCGTGTTAAAACCAAAAAGGAGTTAAGTGATCTTGCAAAGGCAACTTACTATTCCAATTGGTATTTTGTTGCCATCCGTTTACTTGTTTTCAGAGAAGATATAAACACCATCGAAGATATTCTTCGTCAAATTCCCCTTCCAAGAGTAAAGGTAGAGCAGGCCTTAGAGTTTCTAGAAGAGTATCAGCTCATTGACTTTCAAAAAGGTAAATACTCTTGGCTGGGAACTGCCACGCATATTTCGAAAGACTCTTACCTTGTTAATCGACATCATCAAAACTGGCGCATGAAATCACAGGAAAGATTAGAGTTTGCTCAAAACGATGAAACCGATTTGTTCTTTACTTCACCAATGATGATAGATACTGAAACTGCGAAAGATCTTAAGAAGGCCATTCTCGATTTTATCAGTGCAAAGCAAGATCAAATTAATGATGCACCAGCAGAAACTATCTTTAGTCTGAACATAGATCTATTTAAGGTAATCTGAAGTTTCAAGTAGCTAGCCTTAGACTAGTATGCAAGAATGCCCTATGGATCAAAATCTTAACTTTAAAAGTAAAAATATTAAATGCCGGTTGTTAGAAATTGGCGACGAAGAATTTTTTCAAGAAATTTTTAAAAACCCTTCACTGATGAAATTTAGCGGGGGGGCTTTAAGCGAAGAAGCAGTAAAGCTTCGCTTTAGGAGTATATTGAAACACGGGCAGTCCGAGATTAAGGAAAAATTATATTGGCTAATTGACGATAGTGAGGAAAATCAGAAGCTAGGCTTTATAGGTTTCAATTGTCACAACATTCTGGACACTAACACCCGGGAAATAGGTATTGTTTTAAGTGAAGAAGCGATTGCCAGTAAAAGTAAGTCTTACGCACTCAATTCGTTTTGTGCGACTATAGATTTTGGTTTTAATGTCTTAGGTTTAAATAAAATTTTTTGCCGAATACTAAGAGAAAATATTGCTGCTCAAAAATTAGTTTTGAAATGTGGGATGAGTTTTAAAGAAATTCCTAAGGGCTATTTAGAGCTTCCAGGAGGAAAAGCAAATGATTTCCTCTATGCTGATATCCTTGCTAAAAAGTTATAGAGCTTCTACCTTTAACAGCCAACTCTCACCACTCGGATCATCATGAATCATATCAGGAGTTCCTAGTAGATCATCATTTCGCGAAACTATTTTTAAATTCATGGGTGCAGGAATTTCGATATAGCCGTCGGCACCTCGAATGGTTCCACAACCTTCGTCTTCGTTAAGCTCTTCTTCTTCTTCCGCCAAAACGATTTGATGAACATCACCAGTCTCTTCCAATCCGTCATCTGTGATGCCGATTGTGATGCTGCCTTCGTCGTTTTCCATATACCAAAAATAATCACCGTATTCTGTCATAGGTTTCAATATAGATGAGGGTTTAATAGAAAGTCACTTTAAAGAAGCTAGAAATCTAATAAAAGGGCTAGATTATTTGCCTCTACAGAAAAAAGGTTTCCAATCAAGCGAAGGATGTCTGTTTGTAAGGCAAATGTATGTCTGATAATTTGCAGGAAAAGTTTTAAGGCTCTCTTTTTGGGTAGAGGCTAAATAGGTAGGTGATTGGTTTCACTGCTAGAAGTGGGCAAAAAAAATCCCAGCAAAGGCCGGGATTTTTTTTATTTGTTATAATCCAAAATTTAGATATCGAAGTAAAGACTAAACTCTTGTGGAGTCGGTCTTTGAATTACAGGTAATACTTCGTTTTCGTATTTGTAATCACACCAGTTTTGGATGAAGTCTTCTGTGAATACTCCACCTTTAAGTAAGAACTCGTGGTTGTTACGAAGATTTGTTAAAGCTTCACCTAAAGTACCTGGTACTTCAGCAACGTCTTTTAACTCTTCAGCACTTAAACCATAGATGTCTTTTTCTAAAGGATCACCTGGGTGAATTTTGTTTTCGATTCCATCAATACCAGCCAACAATAAAGCAGAGAAAGCTAGGTATGGGTTAGCGGTTGGATCTGGAGTACGGAACTCGATACGTTTTTTCTTCGGATCAGCACCAGTCATTGGGATACGAATAGAAGCAGAACGGTTTTTGTAAGAGTAAGCCAAACGAGTTGGAGCCTCAAAACCAGGAACTAAACGTTTGTAAGAGTTAGTACTTGGGTTAGTGAAGGCACAAAGACTTGGAGCGTGCTTCAAGATACCACCGATAAAGTGGACAGCCATCTCACTCAATCCAGCATATTCGTTACCAGCGAAAAGTGGTTTTCCATCTTTCCACAAAGACATATGTGTGTGCATACCAGAACCATTATCGCTAAATACTGGTTTTGGCATGAAAGTAGCTGTTTTTTCGTGACGACGAGCTACGTTTTTAATGATGTATTTAAACCACATCATATTATCAGCCATTTCAACCAACTCGTCGAAACGGATATCAATCTCACCTTGACCAGCTGTTGCTACTTCGTGGTGTTGTCTTTCAACAGGGATTCCTACGCGATCTAACTCTAAACACATTTCAGTTCTGATGTCGTGAGTTTTATCTGTCGGCATAACTGGAAAGTATCCACCTTTATGACGAGCTTGGTAGCCTAGGTTTGCACCGTAGTGATCAGCACCGGAGTTCCAAACCGCTTCTTCAGAATCGATTGTGTAGAAAGATGCATTTGGAGTGTCTTCATAACGAACATCATCAAAAATGAAAAACTCAGCTTCAGGACCAAAATAAGCAGTATCAGCGATACCAGTACTTTGTAAGTATTTAATCGCCGCTTGAGCTACTTGACGTGGACATCTTTCATATGGCTGAAGAGTATCAGGAGTAAAGATACTACCGATGAAAGATAAAGTTGGAACTTCGTTAAAACGATCCATCTTTGCAGAGGCAGGGTTAGGGATGTAAGTCATGTCAGAATCATTAATAGATTTCCAACCACGAATAGAACTACCATCGAAGTTAAGACCTTCTTCGAAAACTTCTTCGTCTAACTGGCTCATTGGAATAGTGAAGTGTTGCCACGCTCCCACCAAATCAGTGAATTTAAAATCCACCATTAGGGCGCCATTTTTTTTACCAAACTCGATCGCCTCTTTTGCGTTCATTGCTCGCTCCTTTTTATAGCGTAAAAATAATATAGATATTAAAAGCCCCTCATTAAAGAGCTTGTTCGTCTTGTTCGCCAGTACGTATTCTTATTGCTGACTCTACAGGAATTACAAAAATTTTTCCGTCTCCAATTTTTCCTGTATGAGCAGCTCTTTGGATTGCATCAACTGCCAAAGTCGCAATGGTATCGTTTACCACCACTTCGATTTTAATTTTTGGAAGAAAATCAACGACGTATTCAGCACCTTTATAGAACTCAGTGCGCCCCTTCTGTCGACCGAATCCCTTGGCTTCCACAACCGTCACCCCTTCAACACCGATCTCGCTCAAGGCATCGATCACATCATCTAGTTTAAAAGGTTTAATTATGGCTTCGATCTTTTTCATTTAATGCCAAAGATTATATATAAAATAAATTAAAACGCCATAGGACAACCCGCCGCGAAACGAAATTATTTGAATTTTATTTTAGGGGCAAGAGGCTTTGATGGGGGGTGCCTATTTTCTTAAAAGATTTTATCTATTTAGAAGTTTTTCCTAAGGACTCTTATTAGTTTCTATGGCAGGGAAAAAATAGAAAAATTAGAGTCTTGTTTGCGACTGCTTAATATGCCGAAAACCATAGTCTGAAAAAAATTTAAAAAAAGATATGGTCAAACAAAAAGCTAACAGTAAAAAAAATTCTTATTTTTACCTCTTTTTATATTTAAAAAGCCAGCATCCTCTATAAAGCTTTCCAGCCCGGTGAGTCAGGTTTGTCCGGAGAGGTCCTGTTTGGTATAACTGGCCGACGGTGTCATATGGGGAGTGATTCCGAAAGGGGAGGATATGATCGACAAGTTGTTCATCTACGGTTCGTTGTGTGAGGGAATGATCCACCATAAAGTGATCAAAGATTCCATTGTTCGTTGTACACCAGCAGAAGTTAAAGGCAGCGTTTTTCGCTTAAATGTTGGTTATCCAGTATATTTAAATGAAGGTGATGGTATAGTAAAAGGCTATTTAGTAGAGCTAAAGCCATCGGAAATATTAGCGGCAATGCTTGATGAGTTTTATGGGCTTAATCATCGCCAGCCAAACCGGTCTGTTCATGAGAGGATGTTTACTCAAGTTTTGGTGGATAACTCTATGATTGAGGCACAAGTCTATGCACTTCGACCTAAGAAGTTACCAAAAGACGCTGTTTTAATCACAGATGGAAACTGGGAAGCTGATTTTGATACTCAAAAACCTCTAGAAGAGCGCTTTTCAGAAGAAGAAATTCAATACATTGAGAAAATTGGTAAAACCACTGGAAGAGAAGTGATTCCATATACTCCGATGACTCGACAACTGGAAAAGCAAGGTATTGTGGTTGATAAAGGTCGAAGACCAGCCTTAACTCCTTATGGTAAGGAAATTTTTAAATACTTAGGCTTATAAGTTTGCGCTTCTGATAAAAAAGCTTTAGGCATAGTCCATGGATTTGTCTAAAGCACTTGAAGCACGTGAAGTTTTAAATATCACTCTGGTAGAACCAGAAATTCCAAACAATACAGGAAACATCGGCCGAACTTGTGTCGGTCTTCGAAGTGCTTTACACCTGGTAGGGCCTTATGCCTTTGACCTATCCGAGAAAAAAGTTCGTCGAGCAGGTCTTGATTACTGGCCACACTTAAACCTTCATCAATATGAATCTACAGAAGATTGGTTAAAGTCTTTGAAAGATCGCTCTCGCGTGTTTTTATTTACCACCAAGGCTGAAAAATCCTTTTACGATATTGATTACAAGCCGGGGGACACTTTGGTGTTTGGTAAGGAAACAGCGGGGCTTTCTGCTGAGTTAAGAGGCATGTTTGCTGAGAATTGTGTGAAGCTGCCTATGCCTGGTGAGGTAAGAAGCTTCAACCTGGCTAACACAGTGGCGGTTGCAGCTTTCGAAGCTTATCGTCAAATAGAAAAAGCCAATTCTTAAGCAAAAAATCAAACAAGACTTACGGTGCCAAAATACCAGATTCCGAATGCTTACTATCCTTCTGTTTATTTTTGTTATATGATTTTCTCTCGATCATAGAGCGCAAAAAGGTAGGAAATTCGAATGATTGACAGTTTACTAGCAAAAGTATTTGGTACCCATCACGATCGTCAAATGAAACGCTTACAACCAATGGTAGATGCAATTAATGCCTTGGAAGATTCGATCAAAAAGCTAAGCGATGACGAGTTAAAAAACAAAACAGAAGAATTCAAAACCAGATTGCAAAATGGTGAAACTACGGATGACATTCTTTCTGAGGCTTTCGCTGTTTGTCGAGAAGCTGCTTGGCGTGTTTTAGGAATGAGACACTACGATGTTCAACTGATCGGTGGAATGGTCCTTCATTCAGGCTCTATCGCTGAGATGAGAACGGGTGAGGGTAAAACCTTAGTGGCAACTTTACCGGTTTATTTGAATGCTCTAACAGGTAAAGGAGTTCACGTTGTAACTGTGAATGACTATCTAGCGAAACGTGACTGTGAGTGGATGGGTCGACTTTATAACTGGTTAGGTTTAACTACTGGTATTATCACTCATGAGCTTAATGATTTTGAAAGAAAACAAGCTTATGGCGCTGATATCACTTACGCGACAAACAATGAGTTAGGCTTCGATTATCTAAGAGATAATATGAAATACTCTCTGAGCAACTATGTGCAACGTCCACATCATTACGCCATTGTCGATGAGTGTGACTCAATTCTAATCGATGAAGCTAGAACGCCTTTGATCATCTCGGGACCTAGCGAAGAGAGTACTGAGAAATATACAAAAGTAAATGCAATCATTCCTCACCTAGAAGTAGAAAAGCATTTTACTATCGAAGAAAAATCAAAGTCCGCCATGCTGACAGATGATGGTAATAGCAAGGTGGAAGAACTTTTGGGGATCAATAACATTTATGATCCACAACATATTGATATGCTTCATGGTGTATACCAAGGTTTAAAAGCTTATCACCTATTTAAAAAAGACGTCGATTATATGATCAAAAACGGTGAAATCGTTATCGTTGATGAGTTTACAGGTCGATTGATGGAAGGTCGTCGCTGGAGTGATGGTCTTCACCAAGCCATCGAGGCCAAAGAGGGTTTAAATGTAAAATCAGAGAACCAAACTTTAGCATCCGTTACTTTTCAAAATTATTTCCGAATGTATGAAAAGCTTAGTGGTATGACCGGTACTGCCGATACAGAAGCGGTAGAGTTTAAAAAGATTTATAATTTAGACGTGACGGTGATTCCTACCAACAAGCCGATCGCTCGTAAAGATCTAAATGATGTTATCTATAAGACAGAGGTAGCAAAATTTAATGCTATCGTTGATGACATCAAAGAGAGAGCTAAAAATGGTCAACCAGTTTTGGTGGGTACCGTTTCTATTGAAAGATCAGAAAGAATTTCTCACCACCTAAACAAGTCAGGTGTTAAGCACCATGTTTTAAATGCAAAACATCACGAAAAAGAGGCTGATATTGTTGCACAGGCAGGTCGACTGGGTGCTATTACAATTGCAACCAATATGGCTGGTCGTGGTACGGATATCGTTTTAGGTGGTAATGCAGAAGCCTTAGCTAGAGAGATTAATCCTGATGAAAGCTCCGAAGAGTTTCAACAGGCCTTAAAAAAGTTTGAAGCTCAATGCAAAGAGGAAAAACAAAAAGTTTTAGGGGCCGGTGGTTTATATATCATTGGTACGGAAAGGCATGAGTCTCGTCGTATTGATAATCAGCTACGTGGTCGTGCTGGTCGTCAAGGAGACCCAGGTGGCTCAAGATTTTATTTATCACTAGAAGATGATTTACTACGTATCTTTAATGGTGAAAAGATCCAACAGATTATGACCCGTCTAAACGTTCCAGATGACGAGCCAATCGAAGCAGGAATGGTTTCTCGCTCTATCGAGAACGCTCAGAAAAAAGTAGAAGGTCAGAACTTTGATATTCGTAAACACTTGCTTGAATATGATGATGTTATGAACCAACAGAGAAATGCTGTTTACGATTTACGTAAAGAGGTTCTTGCAGGTGATAATATTGACGGAGTTGTTAAAGAGATGATGGGTGAGGTTGTATCTAATATTTTAGATATCTACGCTCCAGCAGATGGGAAAGCTCATTTGGCAGATCTTGACGGATTAAACTCTCACCTAAATAAAATTTTTGGAGCGCAAATTGCGGACATTAAGAAGTTAAGTGCAGACGAAATCATTCCAGCCGTACAAGCTGCGGTGCAAGCCAGATATGATCATCAATCAAAAATGCTTGGACATCTATTTGATGACGTAAAACAGAAGATTCTTTTGCAGGCCATTGATAATAAGTGGAAAGATCATTTGTTAAGTATGGATCATTTAAAAGATGGGATTAATCTACGTTCTTTTGCTCAGAAAGATCCATTGATTGAATATAAAAAAGAAGCCTTTTCTATGTTTACGAACTTTCACTATACAGTGAGAGAAGAAGCTCTAGAGTTGATTTTTAAAATCCAACTAGGTCTTCAAGATGAACATGGCAATATGATTCCGGTATCAGAAATTGACCCAGCGTTATTAAATGATGAGTTTGGCATGGATGAAGAGTTGGATGAAGATAGTTTTGAAATGTCTCGTCCAGAAATGATGAGTACTTCTGGTCCAGAACCAAGCTCTGGTAATGAAACCTTTAGCTTTAGCAACCGTAGAGAGCCAGAGGCGGAAGAAAAGCCAGAAACTTTTATTCGTGAAGAGGCAAAGGTTGGAAGAAATGATCCTTGTCCTTGTGGTAGCGGGAAAAAGTTTAAGCAGTGCCATGGTAAGAACTAATTAAAGTATTCATAATATTGATTAGGCAGAACGAAAGT
The DNA here is from genome assembly GCA_036140815.1 of Bdellovibrionota bacterium. Classification (GTDB taxonomy): domain Bacteria; phylum Bdellovibrionota; class Bdellovibrionia; order Bdellovibrionales; family UBA840; genus UBA6502. Next base: position 8,540 of record JAYZXX010000105.1, read on the forward strand.
TCTGCTTTTTTTGTTGCTTCAGTCGATTTCAAAGATAGGAATCATCAAATCATCTATAAAAATCAGTAGTTTAATTACCTATAGTTTCGAATATAAATTGGATGTTTACACTGAACTAATTCCTAGACCTAAGTTGTGATGCTACGACTTATTTACAATGTAGAGTTAGGAATCAAATAGATACGAGGAATATATTTCTGAAAAGCCTATAACTCCCTATAAGTCTTGATTTTTAAACGCTAAATTCCGATGAATAGAGACAACTCAGAGAATCAAGAGGCCATTTATGGAAAACAAATTTTTTAATCGAGATTATAGCTGGCTTAAGTTCAATGACCGTGTTTTGTACCAAGCGACCTTAGATGAAGTGCCTATTCTAGAGAAACTAAAATTTCTCGCCATTGCCTCAAACAATTTAGATGAATTTGTAATGAAACGTATCGGATACCTTAAAGGAGTTATCGGGGATGACGTTTTATCTATAGGTAATGATGATGCGGATCCAAATTCTGTGTATGAAAATCTTCGTTTGGAGTTAGAAAAGTTTTATATTCAAAGAAGGGAACTTAGCCAGAAAATCATTCCACAATTAAAAGCTTTAGGAGTGCATTTTTTAGATTGGAAAGATTTAGATGAAACTCAGAAAAAATATGCGGAGGCCTATTTTCACGATAAAGTTTTTCCGGTACTAACACCATTAGCTGTGGACAAAGCTCACCCTTTTCCTTTCTTATCAAACTTAACAGTATCTTTGGGTGTTTATTTAAGTCATCCTAAAAACAACGACAAATTTTTTGCGCGCTTAAAGCTTCCAACCAATTTGGCACAATGGATCGAGTTGCCTAATGAATCCGAAGAAAATATCAAGCAGTTTATCAGTCTTCAAGATTTAGTGGAAAAACATTTACACGAGTTGTTTCCCGAAATGATTATTCAAGATGTTTTGGCCTTTCGAGTAACTCGTAGTGCTGACGTAGATCATGACAATGATGACGTAGAAGACTTACTAGAGTTGGTTGAGCAAGGCTTGCGTAGAAGGCGCCTAGCACATGTGGTAAGATTGGAAGTAAACACGAAACCAAATCCAGAAATGCTCGATCTTTTAAAAGAGGAGCTAGAAATTGGTGATGAAGATGTTTTTGAAATTAATGGACATATTGATTTTGAAAGTTTTTTTGAAATCGCTGGTTTGAATCTTCGCGCGGGTAGATATCCTTCTTGGATTCCCCAGCAGCCGAAAGCATTTCTAGATGAATCAAAGTCGATATTTCAGATAATTAATGATCATGATGTTCTCGTTCATCATCCTTATGAAAGTTTTTCCGGAAGCGTGGAAGAGTTCATTAAAGAAGCTACTAATGATCCACATGTTTTAGCAATTAAGATGACTCTTTATCGCACGGGCAAGGATAGTCCGATCATTCCATTGTTGGTAAAGGCGGCGGAAAAGGGAAAGCAAGTTGTTTGTGTTGTGGAACTTCAGGCCCGTTTTGATGAGGAAAGAAATATTTATTGGAGTGAATTTTTAGAGAAGGCTGGAGTTCATGTTGTTTACGGCTTTTTAGGTAAAAAAATTCATAGTAAAACCTGTTTAGTAATCCGTGAAGAACAGGATAAATACCGCTTTTATGCTCATATTGGAACAGGAAACTACAATCCCGGAACAGCTAAGTTGTACACCGATTTTGGAATCTTCACCAGTGATCCAAAAATTACGACAGATCTGATTGAGGTGTTCAATTACTTGACCGGATTATCCTTGCGAACCAAATACAAAAAAATGCTTTTGGCGCCAATTAATATGCGAAAAATCTTTAACCAATTGATTGATACAGAAATTGAAAATCAAAAAAAGGGCCTGCCAGCAAGAATCATGGCAAAGATGAATAGCCTTGAAGATTCTAATATTATTGAGAAGCTTTATGAGGCTTCACAAGCAGGCGTTGAAGTTCGTTTATTGGTAAGAGGTTTTTGTTCCTTAATTCCTCAGAAAAAAGCTTTAAGTGAAAATATTAAAGTACGATCTTGTATCGGTCAGTTTCTAGAACATTCCAGAATGTTTTGTTTTGCCAATGGACAAGAAAGGTCAGAAGATGCTAAGTTTTTTGTAGGCTCTGCGGATTGGATGAGGCGAAATCTCAGTAATCGAATTGAAACCATTGTTCCAATTAAAAGTTCCGAAATAAAATCCCAATTGTGGCAAGTTTTTAAAATGCACTGGGAAGACACATACCAAACCTGGGAACTTGGTGCTGATGGTGAATATAGATTTCTAAGAAGAGAAAATAGTAAAATGGGTATTCACAAGCAATTCATGGAGAAGTACACACATAGTAAGAAAAGGAAGAAAAAGTAAGTTTTGAGAATTGCAATCATTGATCTAGGTACCAACTCACTACGTTTTGATGTTTACGACATCTATGATGATGAAGAGTTTTCTTTGATTCATCGTGAAAAATTCATGATCCGACTAGGTGATGATGTTTTCACTACGGGGCAAATTTCAGACAAGGTGATGGATCGAGCCCTCGAAACCTTTGATCTTATTAAAGTTTACATCAAAGACATGAAGATTAAAGAGACCTTTGCTTACGCTACCAGTGCTATGCGTACTGCAGACAATGCCAAGAAGTTCATTAAAAAGGTTCAAAAAAAGATTGATGTCGACATTCAGATCATATCAGGAAAAGAAGAAGCCGAGAAAATTGCACTTGGAATTTTAGAAAACGAACGTCTACCATCGAATCGATGTTTGTTTGTTGATATCGGCGGTGGTAGTACCGAAATTAGTTTTGTGAAAGATAAAGGTGTTAGCTGGGCATTTAGTATGCCTGTTGGCTCCTTGCGATTGAAGCAATTGTTCTTTGAAGAGTTTTATGAACTTGGAATTAAAAAGCGTGAAAAGATGATCGCTGAGGCTAAAGTTCATGTCCAACAGGTGTTAGAGAACACAAATCAACAGTTTGATAAAAAGGAAATTGAGGATGTTCTCGGGAGTAGTGGAACGATTAAAAGTATCAGCCGTTTAATTCGCAAACATTACGCCCAAACACCTCCTTTGAGTTACGATAATATCGAACTCTTATTGTCAAAATTGACTGGCTCAAGTTACGAAGACCTAATCGGAATGAAGGGGCTTGAGCCGAAACGTAGAGATTTAATTGTTCCTGGATTAGTATTGTTTCTGTGTGTGTTAGATTATTATGGCGGAACCTCAGTTTATACCACTCGATTTGCTCTTAGGGACGGGCTTCTAGTCGATGTAATGCAAAATCAACTTTACTAAGGTCCACTGCTGAATCAGGTTTTAATTTCTTAGTATTCCCATGTCCATTATAATATTGCTATGGCAGTACAGTGTCCTCAATGTAGTACAGAATCTAATATCGACTTTGGTATGGCTCAATGTGATAGTTGCCAGGCCGTGTTCTATGTAAATTTGGACGGTTCTGTAAGTGTGAGTGATGGGACTAGTGAAGAGCCGATGGAAGCCGAGCCAAGTTTGCAAACCTTTCATTCGGTGGAGGATCTACACCAGTCTTTACATAATAATCAAGCTAAGCCACAAAAGGAAGTTACAACTTCAGCAAATCAAGATTGGGCTGCTCAGCAGTCGTGGGATAGTAACTCAGATGAACCGAATTGGAACTCTCAGCCTGAAGAGCATCCTCTAGATGAATTCATTAACTTTCCACAGGATGAAGTAGACAACGGCTATTCAGAGCAAGTTGCTCAAACGGAATCTAATGAGCAGGAGCTTTACCACTCTGATTCGATGGAGTCAGTTAATGAAGATAATTTAGACGAACAGAAATTTCAATTTGATTCTTACTCCAATGAAGACGAATTAGAAGATGTTAATACAGCAGTAAATCAATATGAAGATGTAGAGTCGGTGTCTGAACTAGGTCCTCAGGAAGAATATCTTAGTCCGATGGAAGTTGAGTCAAGTTCTGTATCTACCTTAGATAATACGCCAGAGGCACCGACGAAAAGCCCAAAAGAATATCTACAGGAAGTGGTTGATTTTGGCAATTCAGATAAATCTCAAGCTAGGCATGGAATCTTGTTCTATAATCTTAAAATTGAGGGTATTGACACCTCAGAAGAACGCCATGCATTGATGGACATTTTGTCAAACCGTCAACTGATGTTAAGCGTGGAAGATTTAATAAAAGAAATTGAAGACGGAATCCTAGTGATTGAGTCATTAAACCCAGTTAAAGCATCCGTGATAGTTTCCGAATTAGAGATGAGTGGTATGGAAGTTAGTTGGACTCAAGGAGCCATTAATGAATAGATTTTTTTACATTATTGTCTTTGCATTCATCCTAACAAATATGCCTGTGGCTTATTCGGGAGAATGGCTTGTACATGCATCCAAACTTAAAGAGAAGTTGGCTACTATCAATCAACTAGAAACTGAAATTGAAAACAACATAGAAATTAAAAACACTAAAAAAGGCGCAGAAAGTGCAGCGGCACTTGATACTATTGTTGAAAAGCATAAAGAGCTTAAAAAAGCTCTGGAAGAATATAATAAAATCAGGAGCCACATACGTTTTGAACATCCTGAACAAGGGGATTCAACTGAAAGAAATTACCGAAACGTTCGTTTGAAATCCTTGGAGGAATTTGAGGATGCAGTCGGCATCTATGGAAAGTTAGATCGAATTCAGAGAAAACTAAAAAAAGTTTATAATATGGAAAAACCCAAAGCAAAGGCACTTGCTCCGAAAAAGAAAGAGAAAACAGATCTCGATACAGAAGTTCCAAGTGTTAAGCTTTCCGTGGAATAAGGTTTTTTTAGCCTCTTAAAATGGACTTGAATACCTGTATAGGCATTTCCATCTGAGGAAGAAAATGGCAGAATACGATTCTACAATTATTAAAGACATTCAAAGCAATTGAACAAATCTAGCTCGATCAATTACTTTGTTCTTCAATGGACAAGGTATTAGAGTTTGAATGTTAATTAATACTTTTAAAGCTAGGAACGGTTTTCTCTTTTTCGGATTGAGCTTTTTCAGATTCTAATTTTTTGATTTCTTGGTACCAGTCCTCTGAGCCAACTCCAGGTTGATCTTTGATAGCACCTTTAATTCTTCTAGGTGGCTTTAGTTCCTCCATATCCAGAGGCTCAGTTATTGTATTTTTTAGAACGACCTTTCTCTTTGGAGCATCATCCATTTTTTCTACTACATCATTAGTGAAATATACGGCTTTTCTGACCCAGCGCTGGGTTTCTTTATCATAATAGCGATAGACCCAAATGTGTTTATCTGGATTTGATCGATCTACATAAATAGGAGAACCTAAATCATCGATCACATCGGCTCGAGTCATTCCTGGTTTAATGTCTTCAATATTTTTTTGAACAGAGTGAGCACAAGAGGCCAATAAAATTAAACTGCTTAGAATCAAAACCTTCACTAGATTCCCCCATATTATCTAATACCTAATTCTATCTCAATGTGGGACGAAGATCTATAGCTCATCTCTAAAAGCAAATATTTAGCTTCTGAGGCCATTTTTTTTAAATATCGTCTCATTCTGATACAACAGTCCTATCATGCATTTGGGTGGCTGTGTGGTGGCTAGAATCTAATGCAACAGTGTAGTAAATTGCG
>JAYZXX010000106.1:0-7853 GCA_036140815.1 Bdellovibrionota bacterium
AGTAGCCTGCTCAATGAATGGGTCTTTTGAAATTTCCTCCTTAATATCAAGTATGTCTTCTAAAATTTGCGGAGAATTAGCCTTTAGATTTTGCAAATTCTCTTGCATCAGCTCAATAAACTCAATGTCATTAGACATGTATAAACCCATCACCACCCAACGAGAAATTTGCTTCTTGAATTTGGAATGTCGAAATAGATCCTCCGTTTTTTCTTGCAAAATTTCTGCATTTTCATTTGATAAATACTTTTCCTGAAATACTTTATCCAATTCATTCAACTCTATTATTCCAAGCTCTTGTTTTTCATCCAATGGTCCTAGAGAACTAGGAAGACGCTGATTATTCTCTACCTGTCTAGGAGAAACCTCTGTTGTTTCTTCTTGGTACTCTAGTTCTGAATGACTTGTCACTTTGACTTCTAACTCATTTGGTAAAAATAAAGCGCAAAGACCTAGACATAATATACTTGTGAAAACCGTCTTCTTCTTCCAGTTCATAACCCCCCCCACCTGTGTTTATAATTATCTACCTTAGTTGGTATCTTCTTAGTTTCAACATTCGATATGCTCTAGCACTTAGAGACCTCGAACTCGAAGAAATGCTAGCTAGGTTTCGTTGTTGTGATTGTATCTGTTGCTGTTGATTTGAACTGCTAGAATTATTTTCGACTACAACTTCATTCGATGCAGACTTCTTATGAATCTTGTTCACCAAAGCACCCATCACATAGGCTTCAATTTTTTTACTCTTTGAATAATATTGAACATAGCCATAGCCAGATGGGTGGGTTAGATATTTTCCACTTGTTAACTTAACATTGTAAATTCTTTTCCATGGATCATAAATCACAAATTTATCGTCCTGATACCCATTTAAAACTACAAAATGATTTCTACCAACCCAAAGTTGACCAATAAATTTGTCCTTCTTATATTTAGCCTTACTGATTCTATCACCACGTTTTGGCGTGGAATGATTATAATAATTTGGATAGGATTTTCCTGAATGATTTGCAGTAGTAAACCTCAAAAAGTTTTTAAACCCTTTTGTGCTATCAGAAGTTAATGTTCCCCCTTTCTTAAAATTAGTTTTTACTAATTGTCCGGCCGCCTTTATAACTACTGCTGGATCGGAAGAAGCAAAATCATTGCTGGTACTACCAGATATAGAATTTGCCAGGTTTAAAAAGTATGTTTTAAAAATCATAGCACTTGCACCAGCACCACAATAACCTTTATCTTTCGGCTGACCTATCGCTTTTAAAAAACCCTTATCTGCTTGAGAGTATAAAGGCATCTCTCCATGAACACAAAAACTTGAGCTAGAACACTGGTCGCCAGCCATAGCTTTCATACTAATACCACTTATACTACCTACGAATAAAATAGTCGTTAATACATTTACCTTCAATTTTTCCCCCTCGTTGGATAAGCCTATTAAGAGCAAAAGAGATACCAAACAAGAGTCCCTTAATTTAGAACTGAGAGGATACATTGTGTACATACCAAAGAGTTTTTTAGCTTTAAATACCTAATAGTATTGCATTTTTTAGGGATATACAGGTGTAAACTTTTTCTACACTTTTTTAGTAGAAAATAGTTAGCCAAAAGGGAACAAAAAAGAAAGCTTTCCCTTTACTAAAAAATTTATTTCGAAACTTTAATTTTGGATTTTATTAAATACCTTCCAAGCCTTTAAATAATTGTAAGCTTGAAGAACTTGAAAGTCATTACTGAGCAATTTATCGCGCTTACTAAGGTTCTTTTCTTTCTGGGATCGTACATGTTTGTACCATGCCAGTCCACCAACTTCTAAAGCATCCTTCTTCGCGTTTGAACGATCATTTTCTAAATGACCTTGAATGTCTACCTCACGTTTTACCGTCTTGTTTACAATGGCTTTTTCAAAAGCTTCCGCATTCACATTTTCGATACTTACATCTGGTGCAATTCCTTCCGCTTGAATGCTTCGACCTGAAGGAGTGTAATACCTAGCAACGGTTAGTTTCAATCCTGAACCATCACCCAATCGAATCACTGATTGTACAGAGCCCTTACCAAATGATGTTTGTCCCATGATTAAAGCTCGTTTATTATCTTGTAGTGCACCAGCCAAAATCTCACTGGCACTCGCGCTGTACTCATTCATTAAAACAATGATTGGGAAATCCCCTAGGTCATCGCCCTTGCGAGCAAATTGCGATTCTTTGTCTTTGTTATCTCTACCAATTGTACTAACGATCAGACCTTCTTCTAAAAACAAATCAGAGATTTCAACCGCTTGCTTTAGAAGTCCACCTGGATTGTTTCTTAAATCGACGATTAAGCCCTTTAAGTCTTTGTCTTTTTTAATGTGTTTCTTAAGAGCCTTTTCCATATCTGTTGATGAATTCTCAATGAAACTTGTAAGACGGACATAGGCATAGCCATCTTGAAGATTCGTGTATTTTACCGATCGAATTTTAATTGTATCTCTAACAATTACAAATTCCTTTGGCTTTTCAAAGCCCTCTCTAAAAATTCCAAGACGAATTTTTTCTCCAATTTTACCTTTAATTTTTTGAGCAGCATCAACTAGGTTCATACCCTTTGTACTATCTCCATCAATGGAAACAACCTTATCGCCGGATTTAATCCCCGCTTTCCAAGCTGGAGTGTCTTCAATGGGAGAAATAATTGTCAGTATACCGTTTTGAACACTTATTTCGATTCCTAAACCACCAAATTCACCTGAAGTTTCCTTTTCAAAGTCGGAAAACATTTCTTTAGGCATATAATTGGTGTGAGGATCTAGTTCGTTAAGCATTCCCTTAATCGCACCGCGAATTAACTTATCCACGTTGACGTCTTCTACATAATACTTTTGGATCAAATTTAGAACTTTTGAAAAAGTCTGAAGCTGCTCATATCGATCTGAAGCAATGGCTAATGCTGTTTTTGAGCTTAAGGCACCCAGGAAAAGACCGCCTACAGCGAGTAAGCTTAGAAATAGAAATACCAAAATTGCGCGTCTTTGTTTCTTCATAGTTGAATTCCTGACCTATTATTTTTATCTTTTGCCATTAAAAGCTTTTCATTTTTTAACCATTGTCTAGGGTCCATTGCTTCAGAGAACTTTCTTATTTCAAAGAACATTCTTTTTCCTTCATCAATTCTTCCCAGTTCTGCACCTTCGATTAACTCATCTCCAAAGTTGACCTCAAAATGATTTAGTCCAGCATAAACAGTGTAATACCTATTGCCATGATCCACAATTAATGTTTTCCCGTAAGCTTCTAGATTTCCTTGAAACACGACTTTTCCTGAAGCTACCAATCTAACCTTTTGCAAAGAAAAACTAAATAGCTCTATACCGCTGCGGGTAAGATGAATTCTTCTGTGCTTTGTCGGATAGATACCAAATGCTTCCCAATGCTTTATTTCAATCGGTAAATCTAGTTTACCTTTTTTAGTGAAAAAGTAGTCGGCATCAACTTCATTTTCACTGCTCAAGTGGGACTTCAATGATCGAATACTTGCAAACAAATCTTTTTGTCTTTTATCTGCCTTTTTATAAAGAGTGGTATGATAGTTTTTTAACTTTTTAGTTTTTCTTTCTTTTTTGCCAAGGTCTTTTCGTAGAATAGCAAGTTGCTTGAGCTGCTCTCTCAAGCTAAGCTTTTTCACCTGGTAATCATTTTTATCATCAATAAATTGATTCAGACGAGAGCCTTGCGTCGACAGAAGACGTTTTACATAAAAAACTCTTTTATCTAACTCTTTAATGGATGTGGAACTAAATAGCACATCACCAATCCCCAACTTATACCAACTAGCCAGCATTCTTAGTTGTTTGTGGATTTTTTTCCGCTCTTTTTTAATCATTTCTTCTCTAATTTTCAAATCGGTTATGCCGCGATTTGCATTCTTCTTCGTAAGATATATTTTTTCTTCTATATCACGACGTTCATCTTCCAATTTTTCTAATTCTTTTGATATTTTAAATATCAGAGACTGTAACTTCCTTTTCTTCTGATCTTCCTTTAGATAGTTCTCAGATTTTTTCTCTATCTGCTTTGATATAGAAGATTCTTCGATTCCGCCAAAAACCGAAAAACTGTAATATAAAAAGAAACTAAAAACAAAAAACTTCAAATAACTATGCCTTCGTTTGAACTGCTGACCAACCATTATTGATATTCTTAATACAAAGGTAAGAGCCGATTGCACCTATCAATACACCGGATACTATGATTGCCAATAGCTCAAGAGGATTGAAAAAACTCAATTTATCAGAAATTCCTAAAATTTTAACGGCATTCATAAACTTACTAATAACCAAACCATAGAGCAAAAATCCTAAGCCAATACTAAATGCCGATGCTAAGAAGCCAGTGATGGCACCAGACAAAACAAATGGTACACGAATGTATTGTGGCGTAGCCCCAATCAATTCTAAAATCTCCACTTCTTTTCTTCTTTGGTCAACCAATGCTCGAATTGAATTTCCAACGATCATCAAACTAGCAAAACTCAAAATCATCGCGATTAAAAATGTAGATGCCTTTAAGCCACGCATAAAGCCCATATAGCTTTCAAACCAATATCGTCCATAACTTACTTCTTCAACTCCATCTAAATCATGAATTCGTTTAGCAATGTCTTCTACAAAGTTAACACTAAACATGGAAGCTGGGATTTCGCTTAACTCTAGTTCGAACGACTCTAGAAAAGGGTTAACATCTTTTAGTTCTTTAAGCTCTGGAACCAATCCTGAAAACTGATCCATAAATTCTTTTTGAGCCTTTTTCGAGTCTAGGAAATTATAGCTTCTTATTTCCTTCATATTTCGTAAAGCCGATTCAACTTTAGAACGTTGTTCTAATCCGCTTTCTTCAGACATATAAACACTCATCTCAACTTTGTTTCCCCAAGAAGAGAAGCCCTTTTCTATATTCTTACTAATAAGACTGACAACCAAGATGGTGGTAAAACATAAGCCCATCACCAATACGCTTGTTAATTGTAGTTTCAGTTGTCGTCTCCAAGACTGTAGAGCTTGTGCAAAAACACTCATCGAACTACTTCCTCCAAAAATCCTGCTTCAATATTAATTACCCGACTGCTTGCTGGAATAAGATCATGGTCATGAGTCGCGATAAACACAGTTGTACCTTGAGCATTTACCCTTTTGAATAATTCCATAATCTCAAGACTAAGCTCAGGATCTAAGTTACCTGTAGGCTCATCAGCAATCAATAAACCTGGCTTATGGACAAGAGCCCTAGCGATAGCAACCCTTTGTTGCTCCCCTCCAGAAAGAGTTGTAGGAAAATGATCAGCTCTAAAACTCAAACCCACCTGATCTAAAACCTCATCAACTCTTCTCTTTATATAACTTGGTTTCTCTTTGCGAATTTGAAGTGGTAAAGCAACATTTTCGAATACCGTCTGATCTGGAATTAAGCGAAAGTCTTGAAAAACCACACCGATATTTCTTCGGAAAAAGGCAACCTTTTCATCTGTAATACTTGTAAGGTCATATCCAGCGACCTTTAAACTACCATTAGAAACTCTATCGAAAGCAGATAGGAGTTTGAATAAACTTGTTTTTCCCGCACCACTTGGGCCCGTTAAAAATACAAATTCACCTTTTCCGATATGAAGGTCAATGTTGCGAAGAGCATGAACTGGGCCTGGATATGTTTTGTAAACATGAGTAAGATCAATCATGTTTTTAGTCTATACTTTGCTAGGAAAATTGACCAGATTGCAATAGGTCTAGAATTTTAGAATGCTGCTCATTTAGGGCTATATTCACTGCCTCGGATAACTCCCTAGGACCAAGGACAAGAGCTTTTTCGTAACAGCGCTTAACACTACGAACAACGGCTCCATTTTTGAATACTCTCGTAACCAAAAATGGATTTTCAACGCCCCAATCTTCCGTTTGGATATGATACTGGATCCCATCTATTCGTAAGTCTGTATTATGTCCTTTTTGCATTCTTTCTCCAGTACATAATTTAGCACTCATGTACTGGACCATCTAGCTAATATTGGAATTTCTCGACCATCAATCTACTGCTCGTCCTCAAGCTCTTGAGGAAGCTTAGTAATAGGAAATAGTAGCGTGAAACAAGTTCTAGTTTGTTCATTATCATAAAAAAGCTTTGCTCTAAAGTTCTCAACAATGGAATGACTGATGGATAAGCCCAAACCAGTTCCTTTTCCAATTTCCTTGGTCGTAAAAAATGGATTAAACATTTTGTCTATCACTTCTTTTTTGGGTTTTTCTCCGGAGTCAAAGACCTGTAACCGAATCATATCCTCAATCTTTTCTGCACGTATCTCAATCGCTGGGGAAGCACTCTCTTTTGCCGCATCAAATGCGTTATTCAATAGATTGATAACAACTTGTCCAATTTGAACTCTACCGCCTAGTAACTGGATGTCATCGTCAAGAAGACTGTAATCAAAGGCTATTCCTGCCGATTTAAATTTTTCTCTAGATATACCTATGATGTCATTTATCACTTCATTTAGCTTAAATACACCTACAGTATCGCTATCACTCGAGCGAGAAAGGTTTTTCAGGCCTCTAACAACGCTACCGAGGCGCTCGACCGTTTGCTCAATATTTCCCAAAAACCGAAGCACTTCTTCTTTCGGTATCTCATCTTTTTCAATTCGATTCATTAAAATTTCAGTTCGAGTTTTGATAATTGCTAGAGGGTTGTTTATTTCGTGAGCGATACCTCCTGCCATTTCCCCTAGTGCACCTAACTTGGCTGTCTCCAACATACTAACCTGCTGAGCACTAATTTGCTCAGTTCTCATTTTTACTTCGTTTTCCAAGTTTTCATTTAAGTGATTTAATTTTTCATTACTTCTTTCTAAGCGCTTTAAAATACTCTCATGATCATTGGTAAGGTATTCGTAGTTTTTATCCGCTTCACCATTCCAAGATTTAAAGTCTCGAATTTCAAATTCACAGGTATCGTCTCCTTTGCCAATACATTTCGTTTCCACACCGATCACATGAAATCCACAAAAGGAAGTACACCACCCACTTGCATAGCCCGACAATGAATTACAGCAACCAATATTACTATTAGCACCAAAATTCGCTACATAGTTTTCGCCTTCATAAGAATTTGCCCAAATTGCTTTCGCACTGAAGCTTTGTTCTTTTAAATCAAATTTCATATGATCTAATTTGACTTTTAATACACCCTCCCAGGCATGCAACTTAGGCCCTAGTGCCAAAAGGTTTGGATCTTTCAAATCATCAAAGTCTTTCTTAAATATTTCAAAGTTTCTCTCAGCTGCTTGATACCCATATTTGTATAGAATTGATCTTGCTAATTCATCACCCAAATGTTCGTAAAGAAGCTTAGACAGACTTCCAAAGGCCTTATGTTGGAATAAAATGACTCTTTCATTTCCCAACATAATTTTACCTTCTTCTGGAAGGAACTTTAACAATTTCGCTAAGTCAAAATCACCATTTTTCATAAGATACTTATCGACATATAGTCTGGTCTAAATTTACAAAAATATTTCTTGCTAAGATTTATAGACTTTCTTGTATAAAATTAAAACGAATTTAGAATAATTTGTGCCTTTGGACTAAGGATTGTAAAGCTAAGGTAAAGTTTTTCTTTTTGAATTTAATAGAATCAATACTTGTACAACATTAGTTCTATTAAGAAACAAGTATGTTTGCTATCGAGTTCAAATCACCACCAAATAGTATTTTTCCTTGTTCGAGAAAAAATTTTAGCCATTCAGTAAGGTCGAAATCTTTAATTTTCACAGCATCCATTATCGATAATAACTTTTTGTTTGAGTAGATTTCTAAGGAAGCTTGA
>JAYZXX010000107.1:0-12377 GCA_036140815.1 Bdellovibrionota bacterium
ATTCTTTTCATTGATTGAGTTGGCTTTATCCCCAGCCTTTTTCGCTTTAAAACCAGAGAGACGTTTTACTTGATCGCGAGTGTAAGGGTATTGGGAGGCAAATTTATTTCTTGGGTCATTGGAGTTATTGATCTCGGGGTATTTCATCATTTGCCATAAACCCTCGATGGAAGCATAGCTTTCTCCTTGAAACTCAAAATCAGTGGCTGCTAAATTTGAAAATTGCCCCAATTCATTTCGCTTTGATAATACCAGCTCCCCGTCCTGAGCTTCATGTGGAAGAACTTCCCAAGTCCCCTTTCTTTGGTTTTCAGGTACTTTTTCCCACCAATGACTTGGATAGGCCTTTAAGCTTAAACTTAGACATAAAATTAGACTTGCAAATACTAGCTTCTTCATCCGTCTTATTTAACTAATTTTATCTACCAGGCCAAGAACTAACGCATCAATTTAAGGACAAGCACCAAGTAGCCGTTCAAAAGTTTGTCGATGAATAGAGCTATGACTAGGAAAGCCTTATGCTCAAAGAGAAAAAAATAGCTTTCAAAAATTCTGCTTCAAGCTGAAACAAAAAAGCCCAAGTCCTAAGACTCAGGCCATAATCATATCCCAATTAAAGGGATTAAAACGGCTTGTTAATTGCTAAATATGCAGCACAAGAAAAGATCACACCAATACCAAAATAAAGCCCTAAAGCCTTGCCTGACATTTTTTTAGCTAGAACTGGATAAGCTCCAAATAATAACCAGAATAGGATTTTTAAGATTACCCAAATTGGCATATTGTGAATACTTAGTCTTGCAAGCAAGCCAAAGCCAGAAACCAAAACTACTAGCAAAGCAACACCATGAACGATTGCTAATAATTTTCTTTTGGGGTTATCCTGAGCTAAGTTCCCTAAGCTCACATAAAAACAAACGGCCGCTAAGCTGATTAAAGTGAATCCAAGCGAAGAAAGGTGAAGCACTTTATAAAAAGTGTAAGACATGGGGACCTCCTAAATTTTCATCAAACTAGCGGCTGATCAGACAAAAGTCTACGAAATCCTTCAAGAAAACTAAAAAATTGAACTCCATTTTTGCCTAGGTTTTGCCATTTTTTTGCAGAAAAGCACTTTCCTGCATTCTTTTCTAGAAATTATGGCATTTAACGACTATTCTTTCTAAAATTGACCAAAAGGAGTAGAAATGCGTTCACAACATAGAATTAAAGCGCAAAAATTAATGGATGGCGATGGAATGGATCAAGACATCGACAAGGCAATCCTTACCCTAGTTCAGGGTGCTAACGAGGGTGACCGTGGCTGCTTCTTTGACCTTGCTGAAACCTACTTCGACGGCGTGCCTGAAGACGATACTGATAAAGCAATTCACTATCTCGAGGCAGGAGCCAATGCTGGGCATGGAAAATGTGCAGCAATGCTTTCTGAATTATACCAAAAAGGTACAATTGCATTTTGTGACGAAGATATCGTTAAACGCAATGCTGAGCGTAGCTTTGAATGGGCACAAAAAGGCGCTGAAAATTCAGACCCTGAATGTTTGGTAAAACTAGGCACTTACTTTAAAGAAAATGGTGATAAGGACAAAGCAGAAATTTTCTTGAAAAAATGTATGAGCCTTGAAATTGATTTGATTGAGGACTACAGCGATAAAGAATTAAAAAATTGGCAAAATAAAGCCGAAGCCGCATTAAACTAGAAGCTCGAAAGAGCTTCTTTTTTTGTCTCAAAAAACACCTATTAATAAGAATATTCTTTCTAATTAAAGTCAGTAAAACCTAACAAGTTTCTTGGAGTGATATGCTTTATCCTATGCTCAAAGAAATTAATGATTTTGAACGAAAAATAGAAGAAAAATTAGACAGAGTGGTTGATGAGCTTAGCTCAACCTCTGATAAAATTTATAATTCTGTGGCCCACATAAAAAGCAATGATCTTCAAAACTCACCCTTCAATAAAATCGTTTTCGGGTTTATCTTTGTTTTAACAAATATTTTTATCGTTCCAATTGCCATTGAATTAATAAAAGGTGCATACTGGCAACAACTAGAAGGCAACATAAGCTACTTTAATATAGAGAGACTTGAAACAGTATCTAGTAGTCCAACCGGCCCCTACGACTATAGGGTCAGCCTTCGCTACACCTACCGTTTTGACGGAAAACTTTATTCGGGAGATCAATTTTATCCAAATTCTGACGTGAATGTTTTTAACAAAAAATCTGAGGTTGATTTGATGGTGCCAAATAAAAACCCAGGAGGAGAAATTCATATTTTCGTCGACCCCAATCGCCCATGGATCAGCTCCATTCACAGTGGTGGAATTTCGATTCAAAGTTTTTTACAGTTGATGGGTTTACTAATGATCTATTTGATTGTTCTTATTTATTCAAGTCAGTATCTAAGAATTCTATAGCCGAAGAATTGGTAAACCTTTAATGTTAACCAAATCTAAGAAACCATCCCCCTTCTCATCAGTCTGATTTTCATCTAAACCATCAGTCATAAGTCTATCCAGAGAAATCATTCCATCACCAAGGCGTGATTTCGCTCTCCGTAAAAAGATTGGTAAGCGTAAAATCAGTTTCAACCTACAGCCTCCATTTCTTTTTAACTCGATACTTTCCTCAAGATTTATACTTAGTCGTAAATCATAATCATAGCTCTCCTGCAAGTGTACACTGCGTGAAAGGGGAATTTGTACCAAGCGTCTTTTGGCAGAAAGACTTTGAATTTCACAAAGATTACCTTCCAAATCCAAAGCCATGTGTTGATCCTTTTTCAAAAGTAGTTGTAAAGCTAAAACTTCTATTTCCTCTGCGATGAACAAACTATTAAACTCAATCAATCCCTCAACAGCATGTTCTCCTATTTCTACCACTTGATCTTCGATTAAAACTAACCGGTAAAGCTTCTCATTTTTTCGAATGATTAGTTCAAAGGAATCTACAGACATTTGCAGAGAAATTCCCGAAGAGTCTTCCAATGATTTTTGCAAATGAATGGCTACATTCTTGTTTTTTGAACTCTCCTCTTTTACCACCTCCGCAACAAAACTATCTTCTTTGAGCTCACAGGCTGCAAAGAATGGCAGAACTAGAAAGTATAATAATGTTTTTGAATTTAATAGTTTCAAACGCCACTCCATAAGGAAAGACAGATTTATAAAATCGAGTGCGTTTACAAGAGCTATGTCTATGATACAAAAACCTCATAGCCTTTACCAGAACATTTAATTTCAGTATTAAAATCAAACACTTAGTAAGCTTCAAGACCACTAAACACAAAAAATATGTCGATATCCTTTACGAAACTAGAATCACAAATATTTGCTCTGACTTTCAGCATGAACTAAATAATATGATTCTGTCTTAGTGCGCAAGCCCAGCTGATATTGCCAGTAAGGGAAATTTTCGATAAGCTTGCCTGGTTCAAAACATAATTAACTCAGGAGATTTTTAATGAGCACAAAAAGAGTAAAAGTTGCCGTTACTGGCGCAGCTGGACAAATTGGATATGCATTATTGTTTCGTATTGCTTCTGGACAGATGTTTGGTCCAGACACTGAAGTTGAATTGCAACTTCTAGAACTAGAACCGGCTTTACCAGCCCTTGAAGGTGTTGCAATGGAACTTGATGACTGTGCTTTTCCACTGCTAAAAAACATTGTATGTACAAGTGACTTAAACGTAGCTTTTAAAGACGTAAACTGGGCTTTATTGGTAGGCGCAGTGCCTAGAAAAGACGGAATGGAAAGAGCGGATCTTTTAGCCGTTAATGGTGGAATCTTTGGACCACAAGGTAAAGCCATCAATGACAATGCAGCAAAAGATGTTCGTGTTCTAGTTGTTGGTAACCCATGTAACACCAATGCTTTGATTGCTATGCATTCAGCTCCAGACGTACCAAACGACCGCTTCTATGCGATGACTATGCTTGATGAAAGCCGTGCTAAAACACAATTGGCCAAAAAAGCTGGCGTAGATATCACTGAAGTGTCTAACATCACAATTTGGGGTAACCACTCAGCCACTCAATGGCCAGACTTTTACAACACTAAAATCTCTGGCAAACCAGCTACTGAGGTAATAACTGATACAGCTTGGTTACAAGGTGAGTTCGTAGAAACAGTTCAAAAACGTGGAGCTGCAATTATTAAAGCTCGTGGAGCTAGTTCTGCTGCTTCGGCTGCAAACGCAGTTGTTGATAGTGTATACAACCTGACTCACGATACACCTGCTGGAGAGACTTTCTCTGTTTGTACTCACTCCAATGGAGAATATGGTGTAGATAAAGGTTTGATCTTCTCATACCCTTGTCGCACTGAAAATGGTAAGTTAGTAATCGTTGAAGGCATCGAGCAAAGTGAATTCGGAAAAGCAAAGTTTGATGCTACTCACGAAGAGCTAAAATCTGAAAGAGACACTGTAAAATCAAAAGGCCTAATCTAGTTCCGTTTTACAATGAAATTTCAGCAAAAGGGCTTCTGCAGTGCAGAGGCCTTTGTTTTTTAAACAATTTTTCTAATATCCTGGTGTCTTTTCATTTTTTCACCCTCTCGCTCTACTGCATTTCCTTGTCTTGTTAAAAATCTCATGCAAAAATAAATTGCTGTTTATTTTTATTAATGAGATACCAAGATATGCCAAATAGCTTGAATTACGATTCTATTACTGAAATGGGTGACTTTTTTGATTACTCAGTAACTCTGGTAAACTTAGAACTTCCAGATCAAGCCTTGGTATATGTAAATAATGAATTTTTAGAAAATACTGGTTTTGAATTAGAAGAAGTTCTAGGAAAAAACTGTCGCTTCTTACAAGGCAAAGATACCAGTGAAAGTTCGGTTCGCTACATTCGTGATTCCATTGAGAAAAACATACCTGTTTTTGTGGACATTTTGAATTATAAAAAAAATGGTGATTGGTTTTTCAATCGACTTATTCTAATTCCTCTCTTACTAAAGAATAAGAGACATTATCTGGGACTGCAGATGGATAGCTCTCACATATACGATCATTGTAAAAAACGCTTTTCCTTAGAAAAAACAGCTTCAAATCTTTCAGGAAATCTACTTCCTCACTTAGAGAAAATTGATGAGATGATTGCGACTAGTGAAGATCCTTTTGCCGCCTTCTCAGACATTAAGCCAGAGATCGATTTGATTCGAGACTTTGTTATGAAGGCTTAACTTTAAGCCTTCAGGTCCGTAGTTATGAAACTGACTCATAGCTAAAACAATTCTAATTGATGTACTCAACAACAAGCTATGATAGGCTTTTACCATGAATGAAATTGAAAGACTACAGACTCTTGAAGCCTATATTCCGATTGACCTTACAGAAGTCAGTAACTTTGTTGCTGCTGTATTTGTGGTATATTTTTTCGTAGCCTTTCGATATTTTTTGATTGTGGCTCCATTTCAACTTTTCTTTTATTCTACTAAAAATCAGTTTTGGCTCAGTCGTCAAATTTATAAAAAACTCCCTGGCAAAGAAAAACAAATCTATGAAATCAAATGGTCGGTTTTAACCTCGGGTATATTTGCATTGGCAGGTGCCGTAATGGGACTTCTATGGCAGATGGGTTACACACAAATCTATCTGAAATTCGATGAGTATCCATTATGGTATATGCCGATTAGTTTTTTAATATACCTAGTTCTACATGATACCTATTTTTATTGGACCCATCGCTGGATGCACCTACCGAAAATATACAGAAAGGTTCACGCGATTCATCACAAATCCTTAGAACCTAGTGGCTGGGCCTCTTTTAGTTTTCACCCAATAGAGTCAGTTATCGAAGCCCTCATTTTACCATTATTAATTTTAATCATTCCGATCCACCCGACTGTTTTTATTTTTCACTTAACTTTTATGACAGTGACTGCAGTATCAAACCATTTGGGTTTCGAACTACTCCCTAAGTTTTCTCGATATTTAGGTTTTCCTAAATATTTCATTTCAGCCACTCACCATGCTCAACATCATAAATTCTTTAACTATAACTATGGCCTGTATTTTACGATTTGGGACCGCGTTATGGGGACGAACCATGCGAAGTTTGATAAAGAAATTAAGGACAGACTCGGTATAAAGCCTAAGATTCTCGAATCTTCGGAAGGTTCAACTCAGAGAGCCTAAGCCCCAGCAAGATAAACTTATAAAAAAAGCCCAGGTATATCACCTAGGCTTTGAAATTACTTTCGATCTACAATTTAGTTTTTTGCTGAAACCTTCGCCCAAGTGTCTTTTAAAGTCACGGTTCGGTTAAATACAGCTTTCTCAGCAGTAGTATCCGGATCGGCTGTAAAGAAGCCTAATCTTTCAAATTGGTAACAGTCACCCGCTTTCACTCCTTCAACACCTTCTTCGATAAAGGCCTGAGACATCACCTGCTTTGAATCTGGGTTCAGGGTCGACAAGAAGCCCTCTTCAGCCGCTACTGGATTAGGATGGGCGAACAAACGATCGTAAATACGAACTTCAATTGGCTTTGCATATTTTGCCGAAACCCAATGAATGATTCCTTTCACTTTTTTCATTCCATCAGGAGTTACTCCGCCAAAGGTCTCTTTTATGTAAGAGCATTTCAACTCTATTGGTTTTCCATTGTCATCTTGAATCACTTCATCACATTGGATCACATAAGCATTTCTCAGACGAACCATTCTACCTGGCCCTAATCGAAAAAACTTTTTAGGAGGGTCCATCATGAAATCATCTTGTTCAATATAAAGTTCCTTGGTGAATTTAAAATGTCGATCACCCAAATCTTTTTTAGGATGCTTTGGAGCTGTAATATCAATTTCTTCATCTTCTGGAAAGTTTGTGATTGTTACTTTTAATGGATTGGTAACGGCCATTCGTCTTTCAGCAATGTCATCTAGATCTTCACGGATGGCATGCTCTAAAGTACTCATACTGATAATATTATCTTTTTTCGTAATACCAATTCGGTCACAAAAATTACGCACACTCTTAGGTGTAAATCCTCTTCTGCGCATTCCTGAAATGGTTAACATTCGAGGGTCATCCCAAGAATCAACATGGCCATCTTCAACCAACTGAATCAAACGTCTTTTACTCATAACAGTATGATCCAGGTTCAAACGAGAGAATTCGGTTTGCTCAGGGAAATGACTGACTTCTGCTGCCTTTAAGTACCAATCATACAGAGGACGGTGGTCGGCAAACTCTAAAGTACAAAGGGAATGAGTGATTCCTTCGAAAGAATCTGAAAGTCCATGAGTGTAATCATACATTGGATAAATGCACCACTCTGTCCCCGTTTTAGGGTGAGCGGTCTTTTTTACTCGGTACATGATTGGGTCACGCATATTCATATTTGGCGCTGCCATATCGATCTTTGCACGTAAAACACAAACTCCTTCGTTGTACTCGCCATTTTTCATTTTTTCAAATTCAGCTAAGTTTTCTTCTACACTTCTATCTCGAAACGGAGAGTTCTTACCTGGTTCAGTCAATGTACCACGGTACTCTTTGGTTTGTTCAGGGGTCATATGACAAACATAAGCCATTCCTCTTTCGATCATAGAAATAGCAATGTCATATAGCTTTTGAAAATAGCTAGAGGAATAACACTCCTGATCCCATTCAAAGCCAAGCCATTTTACATCTTCTTTTATCGAATCGATGTATTCTTGTTTTTCAGTTTCTGGGTTTGTATCGTCAAAGCGAAGGTTGGTTTTACCATTGTATTGAGCTTTCAAACCGAAGTTTAAGCATATAGATTTCGCGTGCCCAATGTGTAAATATCCATTGGGCTCAGGTGGAAAACGCGTGTATACCTGCTCATACTTTTTAGTCTCTAGGTCCTTATCAATTTTCAATTGAATAAAGTGCTTCGGTTTTTCCATCTTCTCTGAATTTTCAGCCATTTTTGTTCCTTTTCCTGAGTCCGTTGGAATATCACAATTTTGGTCCACTGCTCAATATTTTTTCAATATTTTTGAGCATTTACAGGGGATTGTCCATGTATTCTCAGCCTTGGGTCATTAGATTGTATCTTTCGTCTATGAAATACAATACTGCCCCTAATTTTATCTCTGCTCCAGAGCTATCTGACAGCAGTTTAAGCAGTAATTTTTGCTCAATCCGCCCTCTGAAAGTGAAGATTTTGACTTTGGAGTGATTTTTCAATTTTTCTTAGATATTTAAAAGAACTGGCATTTTTATTGAAGGAGAATGCTTGAGATGAAAAGAATTAGAACTCTATTATTTTTATTTTTTGCTGTAATTGGTGATTTGGCAGTCGCTGAGGAAGATGAGCGCATTAAATCATGTCGCCTTAGTCTTCGCAGTAGTATCTCTATAGAGTGGCTACCAAAAAATGTAAGTCTAGATTCCAATTTGAAAAATTCAGCCCGAGCCCCATTGAGTACTTATCTATTTGTTCAATACATTCGAGACTACTTTGGAGAAAGCAAATTAACAAAGGACTATGTAGTAAATGTCATCAAAAGGGAATCATTTTTAAATCATAGCCTAAGTCTATTTCGTCTAGGTGAATTGATAGAGGCTGAACTCATCGATGCCGGCCTTCATGAAATCGCAAAAATCAGCTACCAAGGTTTAAGGCACCGTCCCGAATTAGAAGCTCAATACCACGATAGTAAAATGATTTTTGAAAAATTTAGTTTAAGATCAGAGTTTTCTATAAATGCTCTTAAAAATTCGCACCCACACATCATTAACTTTGATCGTTTTAAAGCGGATGGATCTTTTGATACCACTAGCTACTTTCTTATCCATTGGGACAAAAAGACGAAAGAATTCTCTGCTATTGATCCGATAAATCCTGAGGCTCAGTTTAAGGTAGAAATTATTGACTCAAAAAAATCCAAACTGCCAAGACTAATCATTAAAAATAGTCCCGTGCATTTTAAGATTACAAATATGGAAAAGCTAGATCCTAAGGCTGATTCTGCTCTATATGTTCCTTTGGCTTCCATAGGACTATTGTAGATTAAAAAAGGGACATAAGAGTCCCTTTACTTCATCCTGGTTTTAGGTGTCGGTTCTTTCGCTTCTTTTGTAAGTCCTGCCTAACTTTTTGGAGACTCAATTTACGAAGCTTTTTCACCAGAGTATTCACTAGATTCGCTTCTTTATGAACCACAATTTTTTCTTTACTGCCAAATAAGCAAAGAACTGCCGAATAGGACTTTCTTTTTAAATTTTGCGCTTCGATTTTAAGATCAACAAACACATCCTGCCCTAAAAAACCTTGAATATCCCTAATCAATTTTTCAATATTTATCTTCAACTGCTTAGTTTCTTCTACATTTTTTAAACGCAATTGATAATTAGATAATGACGTTAATTCCATAAAAGCCTCCTCCTCAAATTACTTTTTGAAAGTTACTAAATTCAGAATCAAACCTAGGAAAAAATCGAGTTAATTTCCAGTCTTGTAATTTCTTGATGATGTCCTTCTCTACCATTTGAGCGGCATCAATGGCTTTTTCCGCAATAGCTTCTGCAGCAAAAACCCCTTGTGATGATAAGACTTCACAATGAATTTTAACAAAATCATCGGTTTTACCAACGATAAAGCTTAATCCAGAATCACTGGGCGCCGTTTCGTCAATATTCTCTATAATTCTAAAAATATGGCTTTTCTCAGATTCATCCAAAGGAATATCTGCGAAATTCAATTGTACATTTCGATACATTCAAACCTCCTTGCAAAACAAAAAAATTCAAAATAAAAAAATGTATTCAATAAGTTATGGAAAATATTCGTCTAGATACATACTCACCTCCTCACTTTTGAAGAACTAAGAATCTAAAAAAATTATCGGGATTTCCCCAAAAATGTCAATAGTCAGAAAGAAAATTTTTATTTTTTTGACCAAGGACTAAAAAAACGGCCCATTTCTGGGCCGTGCAATTAGAGGGAAGGAAGTCTTAAGATGCGGGAACATCTTTGAATTTATCCTGGTCTTTTTTGCCACCAAGTAGCTTTTGCCAAAAACCAGGCTCGCCTGACTTAATTTCAATTTTATTCGTTGGTGTTGCTTCCAACTTAGGTATAGCTATTTGCAATACCCCATTGTCACAATGAGCTTCAACACCTTCGCTGTCTAAACTTTCAGGAAGACTAAAGCTTCTAGAAAACTTTCCGTAACTCCGCTCAAACCTGAGAAGTTTTTCATCGTTCTTACTCTCTCTTGTTTCATCCCTTTGACCAGACACTTTTAGTACTCGATTATTAATTTCAATCTGTAGGTCGTCTTTTTTTACCCCAGGAACATCCAGCTGGATTAAATAGTATTTTTCTGTTTCACTAATATCGCAAGAGGGACTAAAACTCATATCCCTAGCGACATTGGAAGCATTAAAAAAATCATTCATTAAAAAGTCAATGTCATCAAAAAAGTCTCGATGATTTGGAGACATTCTTTGACGGTTCATCATTAAAGAATTTGAAAATGGACTTAGCATTCTCATAATTACCTCCTATGTTTGTATCACAATAATATATGTTCTACTTACATTTCTAAACTGGGGTCATTTTAGAAATGGTCAAGAGGGGTGAATGATTTTTTTTATTTATGTATATTCATAATTTATATAAGACTACTTAGGGCTTAAAAACAAAAAATTATTTTTTTCAAACGCTCCTTAGAAAAACTGAACCGGCTACCAAAAACCAAACATTTCCTGCTAACTTAATTTCTCTATAGGCCAATGTGGTGGTATTTCCTTAGAGCTTTTGAATAGGAGATCCGATAAAATACTGATCCTACTAAATACAACAAAAGTTTTGAAATAACATAAGTAATTACGCCTCCAATTAAAAAACAACCAAAACTGGTGCGTCAGTTTCACAATAGAAAAGTCCTTCAACGAGACCAAAAGACCTTACAGAAAATATAGATTATGGGGGGATAAAGCAGTTTTGCTCTACTATAGGTTTCTAGTTAAGGGTTTAGATTTATACAATGAAAAAATAAAATATCACTTTCTAGCTTTTCGATGAAAATAGTCATTGAGAACTTTTCTTATCACCAATTTATTCGCCGAGAGAGTTGGGAAAATTGCCCACAAACCAGTTTTTAACTCTTTAAATTCACCGAGTAACTTCAAGTCCCCTCTTTTTAGCTGATTTTTAACTGCTCGATGAGGTAGAATAGAAAAGCTCTGCGTGTGCTTGGTAATTACTTTCATTAATGTAATATCATCCACCTCGCCAATCTTTTCAGGATGAATATTTTCTCGTTGAAAGAAATATTCAACATCTTCCTGCAAACGTCCTTGATTTGAAAATGAAATGTAATGGTAATCTTCCAAATTTTTAGGAAATTTACGTCTATTAAACTCTAAATCCTTTGGACCTACTGCAACTATTTTATCTTGTCCCAATAGAATCGACTTTAATTTTTTACTTTTACCATAGTTACCATCGGATAAAATTAGGTCAATCTCACCTCGATCCATTTTTTTCATAAGCTCTTCCTGAGATCCCTGAGTAATACGAATGTAAACGCTATCATCTTGCCACAGTTTCATCGAAAAATTATATATAAAGGAATTGGATAAAGATTGAATGGCTCCGATATTGATTTTTACTCGCTCTGCCTTTCCTCGAATGGGTAAGGCATTTTCTAACTCATCGGCAATGGCGAAGAGTTTTTCGGCCTTCTTCAAGACAAACCTACCGTTTCGATTTAAATCTAATTTTCTGTGCTTGCGAATAAATACGTCAAAACCTAAGTCTTCTTCTAATTCTTTGATTTGTGAACTAATGGTCGGTTGAGTCAAATGAAGTTTTTCACTAGCAGACTTTACCGAGCCTTCCTTAGCAACAATGTAGAAATAATAAAGCTTATTAAGATTAATCTTATTCATAAACCACCTCTTTCGATTAGACAATACCTAATCAAAAGATAAAAATAAATCAATTTTAAATATGTGAAAAACTTTGAGAGTATTAGAAGTGAAAGGAGGCGGATGTAAACAAACCTGTCCGCATTGTATATATTATGAGAACGTCAACGAAAGAAAATATTGAAACATCGTTTATTAACAAAACTAAAACTAGCCCTAAACTAGCTGTAGATAGAAGTACCGCGACTACGGTAGACCACCTAAACTCCTTGTTAGCCAATGAGTTTAGCTTGTTTACCAAAACTCTAAACTACCACTGGAATATTACTGGTCCAAGATTCCACAGTATGCATGAATTTTTGGACGAACAATACCATAGTCTATTGGAAGTTGTGGATGAAGTCGCCGAGCGTATCCGTCAATTAGACGCCTTTCCTAATGGTACACTAAAGGATTTTGATAAAAAGAGTATGCTAGACAACTTAAACGACTCTTCACCTAGAACCTCAATGATGATAT
>JAYZXX010000108.1:0-12328 GCA_036140815.1 Bdellovibrionota bacterium
AATCTTTATATTTACGTCTTTGAAAGTTCATTCGCGCTTTTGAAATAGCGACCAAAGACATTACATCTTCTTTATCGCCATTCTCTTTCACATAACTTTCAATCTCATTTTGCCTTTGAAAGGCCTGTTCTTTTTTGCCCAATAGATACTCTGATACACTTACTATGTATTGAGCCCTAGTATAGTATTTCGTGCCCTTATCCACTTGTAAACCATACTTTTGAGCATCTGCGAACTTATCCTCATCCGCATAGTATTTGGCAATTACATAGTTAAATGCTGGTTTATCATTTTCTTCTAATAAATGATAATCACGAAAGCTCGTAAGAGCTTTACCAATTTCCAATTGGTGTTCCAATGGAAGATCTGACAATAAGGCCTTCAATGCCTCTCTCTTTGCATACTCTTCTTTTTCTTTTAATACTGACAAAAGTCTTTTAACTGATTCCGTAAAAAGGCCCATCTTGTGGCTACATACACCAAGCTTAAGCTTTGCAACAGATCGGTAATGTGGATCTTTTGCAGATAAGAGTACATAGTAAATACCAGCAGCAGCATGACACTGATCGCCTTTACTATAAAGAAGTTCCGCTTGTAGAAAGTTCATTTCCTCATCAAAAAGTTTATGCAGAGCTTTTTCATTAATCTTTGTATTCTGAGTAATGGCATAACCAGCCTCTTCGATTTTTTTGACCAAAGCATCCGCTTTGACTAACTCTTTTAAATCAAAATCACCATGATTATTTACCTTTGCCACTTTCATTTTCTTCCATCTGTTAATGATTGAATTTGGAATACTTTTTGGTGACTTTAAGGCTTTTAATTGGGCGTAGTCTTCTTTCAAATTAGTTAAACCAGGAACAGTAAAACTTTTTGAACTCAACTGTTTAGGAGTACCAATGTTTAAGACTTCGATTTTATCCACATCAGGAATCGGGTTAGTCTTAGTAACCTTATCCGCCGTCATGTTCGTTTTGATAGTAGCTCTAGCGACTCCATATTTATTTTTCTTTAATTTAGCATCAGGAAGAACTTCTTCACTGATTACTTGTAAACCGGCATCACTTTTTAATTGCTTAACAAAATTACTGATTTGTTGATTCTCATCTTTTACCTCTGAAGAATTGTTATAACTAGGTAAAAGACTTAAGCGCTGCTCTGTTGCCACCTCTTGACGAAATTGTTTCTTTGATTTTACCACCAAAATTGATGCCTTCTTCTTTGGTACAATCGGCGAAAAAAGAATTTCGGAAGCAGTGGCTGTTTTTGCTACTTTTTGTGAATTAGAGTTTTCGACGTTTTCTTGTTTTACTTCTTGAGTCTGAGCAATTTCTACTGGCTTATAATTTGGTTTTAGGTAGAAAGGCACATCCCCTTGAGGAGCCTTATCCATCACATACCATGCATTATTAGCCAATGCAGATATTGATAATAAACTTAGAATAGTAAAATATCTTATCATTTCTTTCCTCCAACAACTTGCTCTTTTCCACCACTTCCAAAAAAGTAAGTGCCTCCGAACAAGATGTAGGTATTAAATTGACTAAAAGATCCCTGCGAAGTTCCGTCTTGATATAGCCTACGCTCTTCTTTGTAGTATCGCGAAGATACATCTAACTTTAAAGCCCAATGCTTAGATAAAAAGTACTGTTGACTAACACCAAAGTTAAAACTTGCAGAGCCGAGGCTTTCGGCTAAATGAGAGTAATCATCTTTTACTTGCTGGGTATATTTCACATATCCAAGCCCAGCATATACAGCCATATCAAAATAGATAATTTTATTATCGAGAACACTGATTTTTCCATAAAATGGAATCCAGTTGTAGTTCACACTTAAGGCCCAATCCTCAAAGTTTTGATCTGGGTTACCACCCTTTGCTTGTACTTCCTTAGCCCCTTCATTAGGTCTTTGATTTGGAAACTCTAGACGTACTTCAACACCATTGTGCTCATCAAAATAATGGGTACTAGAAAGCAGAAGGTTATCTCCTTCGCTAAAACTATCGTTGAACAATGTACCGCCCATCACACTCAAATTGAATCTTTTGGCTTTATTGAACTTACGATTTTGAACCACTTTAAACTCTGTATCTTTTGGTGCCCAATATCTTTTTTCTAAGTTTTCAATGTCCAACTTTTGATTGGTAGCTGAAGAAGTCTTTGCAGAATTCTTTTTACCAACTGCTTTCTTAGTAGCTGGTTTAGATTTTCTTTTGTATTGGCTCGATTGAGCATCTGCCTGTGAACTGACAAGAATGGAAAGAGCCGTAACAATTCCTAAACAACATTTAACAAGACGAACATTTTGCAGCATATCTCTTCCTCCAAAAGAGTTTTATTGTTGTGACCAAAGATCACAATTACATACTGCAGCTAATTTCGTAGAACTATCAGTTTACGCTCTTAAATAAGAACGGATAACTAACATCCACTTCCACTCCCCCTTTCGGGTTCGGGAATTTCCAAGCTGCAATACGCCGCAAAATACATCCTTCAACAATGGCGTTTTTCAGAGTGGTATTAGCCACTCGTTTAGCATTTACTTTGCCACTTGAACTAATCGTAAACTTAACCATGATTTTACCATGTAAGTCTGAATTACTTGCAAGTTGACGTTCATAACAATATCGGATTTCACCCAGTTTTGAGCGAATGTAAGCAGCTATGACCTCACGATCTAAACCACCGTCCAACATAATTTCTTCTTCTACGATGCCCACTTCTCCAGATGCCACTTTTCCTTTAGAGAGCTTCGCACCTTTCGCGCCAGATTGCGCTTTTAGTGAGCCAATAGAGGCTAACTTCCTAGCTTTAAACTTCTTATCAGAAACCTTAAGCTTCTTTCCAAAGAGGTCAGCACTAGATAGGGCTTGCTGCCTTTGCCTAGCAGTTTCTTGAGAAAGTTGATTTAAGGCTTTTATATTGATCGCATCTTTTGCCGCTCGTGCAGCAATCCGCCCAACTAGCTTCGATAAACCTTTTGCACGAATGTTTTTTACCACTTTCGCAACGTATTCCTTTTCAGGAGTAACATCTTCTGTTTTCTTCTGCTGTTTTTCACTGGCCACAAAGCGTTGTTGATTTACTTGTTCTGCTTCTTCCCGTAACTCCTGCATCATTTTTGCATCATATACCATTTGAACATAGCGATTTGATTTCTTATCTGTTTTACTTGGTTGAATTGAGCCAATAGAAACAAAAACAGCAAAAAATGCAAAAAGACTTACGCCAGCTGTTTTCAAATCACCTGTAATTAATTTTAAACTAGGTTTCTGACGATCTTCATCAACAGGCTTATGGGTCAGACGCTGTTGAACCAAGTATTTACCAAATTGCTTAAACTTCCATTCTTTAGTCGAAGGAGATGGCATTGAATGCTCTTCACCGTCATAATGAAACTTATAAGCTTCGCCTGGCTGTAAATAAAGTGTTTCAACGATATCACCTTCGCGTACAACTAATACTTGGTGAGCATTAAGTTCTTTAGAACTTTGCGTATCTGCAGAAAAAAGTTTCTTTTGTGGATCACTTAAATGAAACTTAACACTATGTTCACCAATATAAACACTCTCTCCACCTTCAATCTTCATTTCATGGACAGCTTGGTCATTATAAATCACATCAGAATCATTTCCACACCCCACCAAATACCAAAAGGGTGGACGATGCTCAACTACTGCCTGCACACCAGCAACATCTTTTCCTAAAAGTCGTAGATCAGAAACCCGAGATGAGCCAATTACAAAATGCCTCTGCTTTGGACTCACCTTTTTCGCTGAGCTAAATTTCTCTCCGTGATAATGTTCTAGGTACAAATATTTCTGGCGCACTGCTTTACCTCAAATAATCCAATGAATCTTTAATACTTTGGTCATAGGCTTCTCTAACGTTGTATAGTGGTAAAAAGTCTACCCCTCGTTTTTGAACTAGGTAGGAGGCATTGGGGTTTCGTGCAACACCATCAATGTCAGCAGCATCAAAAGACACTTCTTGTCTGCCTTTTTTGTACTTAACATTTTTCTTAGTTTCTGCTGCGAATCCACTTGTGCTGAATGTTAGTAACAGTATGAAAAAATATTTCATAACTCTCCCCTATTTTGCCTTTTCACTTTCACTTGCCGCGGCTTCCGCCTCTGCCTTTGCTATTGCATTTTGCAAGCTATTAATCTTATCGGGCAAATTAACTTCAAACTTGTTACGAAGACTTCTATTTTTCAAACTTTTATGAATTTTCTTGTAAGCCTGTAAAGCCTCTTTACGTTTTTCTGGAATTTCCTCTAAAACTTGTGCGTGACGAAGTTGGTATTTAAAGTTTTTTGTATATTTACTAACTAGAAAACTAGATGCATTTAAGGCTTTTTCATAGTCTTTAGTCGCCTTAGCGCTTTCCATCTCTACCACCCAAAGAGATTCATCTTTTTGGTCTTTATCTACAGACGCCAAATACTTTAATACTTGCTCATAGTCTTGATCTTTGAAAGATAAAACAGCAAGATAGGCAGCAGCGGCTGATAGACTATTGTCCAGTTCAAAAGCACGAATGTATGCTTGCCTAGCAATGCCCTTTTCTCCTTTCGCCTGTAGAATTTTTGCCTTTTGAAAATAGA
Source organism: Bdellovibrionota bacterium (assembly GCA_036140815.1). Taxonomy (GTDB): domain Bacteria; phylum Bdellovibrionota; class Bdellovibrionia; order Bdellovibrionales; family UBA840; genus UBA6502. The sequence continues at coordinate 4,610 of JAYZXX010000108.1, forward strand.
AAATTCCCGCTTCACCACTCATAGACAAAGCCTTTTCTATCATCCACTCGGCCCGATCAAGATGTTGTAATTTATAAGCCTCTAAGGAATAGAAATAAGCACCCCATGGCGAGGCTGGAAAGTGTTCTAGCATTAGGCCAGCGTTCTTTCTAACTCTTGACCAATTTCCTTTTTTTACACATGTATTAGTAGCATTCACCCAGTTTTTCCAGTCCTTTCCTTCCTTTGGACTATGACATTTTGTCCATGTGGAAACTTCTGGCTTAGAAATAGAACGACTGCCTTTTGTATACTTCACAGAATTTACATTGGTTTTTGAGCCTGTACTTGCACAAGAAACCACAAAAATTAAGGGAAAAAGTTTAAATATTGTTTTCATGAGCCCACTCCGCTGACATCTGGCAATTGAACTCCCGGCTCCTTCGCCTGTACGTCAAATACGATGGATGTTCTTAAGTTGATTTTATCTAAGAGTTTTGAAATTCTTAAAAGCTGATCATTTCCAAGTTTTAATTGTTGAGCGGCCTCTCTCGCCTGTAACAAGGTGTCCACCTGACGATCCTGCATTGGGATGGCTAAATTCTCCATCTCACTATAAAAAGCCGCAGCATCAGCCTCTGGGATGCCTTTTAATTTCATCCCCTTTAAAGCCTTGGCATATAAGCCATACAGCTCGGCAAGCTCAATAAATGCCTCCACAACTAACTCAGGATTTTTATATCGACTAACACTTTGAAAAGCTTTCTGCGCCTTTTCTAACTTTTCCGTTTTTAAGGCAATAACCAATGCCACACGATCCACTCTTGCATTCATGCTTTGATTTACAAACTCTTTCTTTAGAATTTGAGCCTGAATCATTCTGGCCTTGGCACGATAAAAACTTAAATCTCCTTTAATTTGCAAAATTTCACCAGCCATTTTAAATGCTTTTGGATAGTTTTTCTCGGCGTAAACCTTTTCTAGTTCTGCAATCTTATTTTCGATGTAGTAAGGCTCGATCTGTAAACTTTCGATGAATTTTGCATAATAAGCTTCTTGTGATTTATCATTTTTTGCTTTTGCCAGTTCATATAGTTTTTCTACTGCCCATTTTTGAGTATCCTTGTTTGGCCCCTTCAAAGCTCCTTTTAAAAGAGCTTCGGCCTTAGAAAATTCTCTTTCAACTGTGTAATAGTTGATAGCAAGTTTTCGCCAATTACTAGAATCTTTTTTATCTTTTTCAATCAACTCTTCTGCTGCTGTAGCGGCCATCATTAAATTGGTAAGATACTCATAGTTTTGTGTAGCAATTTTCAAAGCATCCGTAGCGAGTTTTGATCTTTTAAAGTCTTTTGAAAATTCCATTGCTAGTCTTGCTGTTTTGGCATTTTTGTCAGATTTTTTATAAATCTGAATAGCATTCCAACGTGCCTTCTCGGCAAGACTAGAGCTTTTATTTTCACTAGCAAATTTCAAAAACTGGTCCGCTCTAGATAGCTCAGAGCCTTCTATTTTCATAGTGTCAATACTAGAGAAATAACTTTCTTGATAAAGTTTAGTTAAAGTATTTTTTCTTTTCTTAGACTTCTCTCGTTTAACTAATTTTTTAGAATACTCCTTAATTTTTACATAGTCTTTCTTCTTAGATAAAATATCTAGATACAAATCCTGAGCCTTAATTCCTTGCGGCTTGTTTTTATATTTTTCCCCTAGGCTCACCAACAAAGGCGCTGCTTCGTCGTACCTTCCATTGTCATAGATAATAAAAGCCCTTTTAAATTCGATATCTTCCCTATATTTTCCTTTTGGGTTTTTATCCAGGTAAAGTGTTGCCAATACTACATAACGCTCTTCATCTTTCTTCTTCCATTTATCCCCAACTGCTTTTTGTAGAGAAAAAATGGCTGAATAAGATGCATCATGAAGCATCGGTTGCTTCGATAGCTTCTGCGCAACAGAGAAATACTCATCACTTGCACTACGATATTTTCTTCTTTGAAATAGAAGATTGGCATATTCAAAATGCAATAGATTTGCCTTTTCGCCTTGAATAGAAAAGCTCAAGTAATTTCGATAGGCTCTTTCAGCCACATCCGCCAACATAGGAACATGTTTATTTTTAAGCCATAGTTTGTGCCACTTGGCACCAAAGTTAGAGCTTAGAGTGCTAACAGCAGTAACACAGTTTTTTATACTGTTACCTTCAGAACTTCCCCAAGTGGAGTCTTTTGAACAAAGCTTAGCGAAGTTCTCTAACTCCAATGCTGCTTGAGGACGATTCTTTTGCTGATCAAAGCTAGTAACCATGCTCACATAAGCTTTTGGTAAAATATTATTGGTTGGCAACTCATCTACAAGATCATAAAACACTAAGCGCTCATTTGCGTATTTTCCGTGACGCTTATAAAGTCTCATAAGCTTTAAAATATAAAAGCCTGCTTCTTCTTTACCTGCTTGGCCAATAAAATACTGAACTCCCACTTGAGCCGGTTTAACATCTGAGAAAAACAAAACCATATCATTTAAAGCTTCTTTTCTTAAATCTAGTCTACTATCCTCTTCCGAGGCTAGAGTTTTTGAATAGGCCACCACGGCTTCTAATTCCTTTAAGCCAGTTGAGGCGTCTTCTAGATTAAAGAAGGACCAAGCCAACTTATATAGACCATAAGGATATATTCTTGATTCCGGAAAGTTCTTAATTGCTTCATATTCTGCTTTTGCCTGCTTGAATTTTTTTTCTTCAAATAACATCTCACCAATAGCGAGATGAGAATCTGCCACTAAGGGTGAATCTGGAAATACTTTAATCAATTTATGATATAGTGCCCGTGCTTGAACATTTTTATTCACTTGCTGTCTAGCAAAACCTGAATTAAATAAAACCAAATCCATATCTCTAAAGTCTTTGAACTTTCTTTCGATTCGATCATAAATAGATATGGCTTCATAAATACTCTTTTTAGCACTTGCTTTCTTAACTTGGCCTGGCGCTAAACTAACCACAGTTTCCGATTTTCTATTCATTTCAAAAAACCTAGCTGCCTTTGCTCTTCGCATATGCAACTCTGCCATTCGAAACCAGAGCCCAGCTTCCATGGGTGTATTTCTATATTTGCGCAATAGCTTTTGCATTTGAGTCATTGCTTTTTTTTCATTTTTTTCAATCAAGAGTTCCGCTTGCACCGAACGCAAGTCGTCCATCTTTTGATTCTCCCCTGTTAGCTGTAAGTCCTTGTAAAATTCTTCAGCATCAGGTGTCTCTAAGTTATCGGCATATACTGCTTGGCTAAATACGAAAAGACTCAAAAGGACTAAGCTCATTAAGCCCAGTCGCTTGGAGTTTGAAGTTGAAGTGGCCCCAAAATGTTTCACTATTCCATCCCCATGAGCCCTAATTTAACATTGGCATATCCTGCTAACATACTCGTGTACATTAACTTTTTAAGGATTGCATAGTCCAAATGTTGATCTGCCTGTAGAATTAGATCCCCTTTGAATTCGTGAGTTTCATTCGCAGAAGCAATGTCACGTGATTTCTTTGCATGTTTCTCTAATTCTTCATAAACTTTTTTAACAAACTTTTTGTCTTTCGTATCAACATCCGTTTTAACAAACTTTCCCTCAACCAAATCTAAAACTTTTTCGTCATCAATATAGACCCCTTTCAACGAAACATGCATTCGCAATGCTTCTTGAGGCTCAATGGATGATTGAGATAAAGGTACATGGATATTATCTACTGTGGCCATTTGCACACTACTTGTGGTATATGACTTTAATAGGAAAACCAGCAAAATCGTAAACATGTCAACCATTGCGGTTAGCTGCAATGTGTACTGTGCATCTCTATTTCGCCATCTTCTCGCTTGGCGTACCATATTTAACTCCCTACCACATTTCCAAAAATCACGTCTGGAAACATTAAGTTAGTCTGTACTTTTTTGTTCGTTTCTTTATCTAAGATAAAAAGTGGTCGGTCGTCCTTTGTCGCATACCTTGCCGTATCCATCAAAGCGACAATATCTTTATAGGAAACGCTTTCACTTGGTAGAACCTCAATTCTAAAAACCTCAGGATATTTTTCCTTAAGACTATGTAGTTCTCTATGAACAGAATCTACGTCAAAACTTCCCTCTTTCAGAGCCACTTTAATCGTTTTAGTTTTTGCGCCTTTCTGTTTCACCAAAAGACTAACACCTTTTTTCATATCGATTTTCATATGAATATTTATATCCCGATCTTTTTTGTCTCGATCTTCCTGAATGGCTTTTGCAACTGGCTGAGGAACTTTCGTATCCACCACAACTAATCGAACAAAGGCGATAGAAAGCAGTAGAAAAGGAACCAAAGCCACCATCATATCTAGCATTGGTGCTAAATTTAAATCGTAGCTTGAATCCTCTACTCTTTGTCTAATCGTTCTTAAGCGCATAGTTCTTGTCTCCTAATATTAAGATACTTTGTGTTCAGGGGGTGTAGCTGAATTACTTGATTGAGGCGTAGCCGATCCATTGAAACCTGAGTCATACATTCCTGCTGCTTCAAAACCTCTATAGTTTCTAGCGGAAAGTACATCCACGATCTTCGCAGAGTTTTCCATTAGATCTTCCATAATTGAATTTTGCTTAGCATGTAAAAATGCGTAAACAACCATAATTGGAATGGCAACTCCAAGACCAAATGCAGTTGTATTCATCGAAGTAGAGATACCTTGGGCCAAAAGAGTTTGTTTTTGAGAAGGGTCCGCAAAACTCACCGCCTCAAATGACATGATCAAACCTTGAATGGTTCCAAGTAGACCAATTAAGGTAGCCACATTAGAAACCATTGTTAAATAACCCATTCGTTTTCCAACTTTTGGAATCGACTCACTTAAAGAAATATCTAAAGCCTGTTGAATCGCATCATCATCTTTATCTGCTCTACTTAAAACTGCTTTGGCTACATGTGCGATTGGGGCCTTTTCATGAGCGGCTGCATGAGCAATGGCCTCTTCGATATTGTCTGCTTTTATGTAACCAGTAATCTTTTGCAAAAAAGCTTGGTTGTTTAAGCTGTATGTGAAGAAGAAAGCTTTGATACGATCCACTACCACTAAAAAGCCAAAAAAACCTAAACCCAAAATGGCTGAAATTGCACCGTACTCTGTAATGAACTTTGACATTGATTCCATATTATAATTCTCCCTTAAATGAAAATCTTATTTCTATATCCAGTTTTTATTTTAATCTTTTTTCCCAATGGATTCTGGTGTGTAATCCACAACAACTTTGGCATCTGATGCAGGAACTGCTGTACCATGAAAGGAAATCAATTTTTTCTCAGCATTGTAGGTCCATCCATTTTCAGAGTCTTGCAGGATAACTACACCATTAATTGTAACGCGAATTGTATCAACAACAGCTGGTTCCTCTAAATACCAATCCGTAACAATACTAATAATAGTTCTTTGAATGTTCGCAACCGTGGAGGCTAATTCATCCTCACAGATGCTATTAACACTACCGTTAGAAGCATTGGATACCTCCATAAATCGAACACCAATCTCAGAAACTCCAACTATGGTCTCACATTTTACTGATTCCTCTAGAACCCCTATAAAATTAGCTACCCAGCCTTTATTGCCATTTTCTAAGTTTGGCTTCAAGGAATCTAAAAAGCTAATTATAGACTCTGGTGTTTCTGAACTCCAATCTCTACCATCGCTAACAAACACCACGGACAGTAAGGAATCATCACGAAAAAATCCTTGATTTTCTTTTGCCAATCGTTCAACACTCAATGCTTTCTTTAGTGCATCCAAGCCATCTGCATATTGATAAGTAGTATCATACCCATTCAACATTGATTTAAAGGCACTTACTTTATTTGAAGTATTATTGGATATCACTTTACTGCTAGCCCCCACAAAGCGACCACCACTATATTGTGCGTCAGAACTACTTCCCATATCCATAGTAACAGCTGCCATTCTATAATCTAATTTCTTACTAGCCATTTGCTCAAACATGAATTCGATTTCGTTAGATAATTTTTGACGATCATCCGTCATTGATGGACTAGTATCAATCACCCACAAAATATCAACTTTGTTGTTATAAGTTACGGCCTCGAAACTTTCATTAAAATCACTCAAACCAAATTTAGGCCCATCTCCGCAAGAAGATAGTAAAAGCAATGAAAATGTTAACAAGACTCCCATTAGTCTTCTTGTCATAGAAAACCTCAGTTTCTTTACAATGTTTACGTGGCCTGAGAACTTACATGGGAGAATGGCCGAAAGAAAAGTATACTACTAAACAATACTATGCTGGAACGTTCGTAGCCATTCCACGTATATTTTCTTTCATATCACCGTTGATGGCTAAAAACTTAACTCCATAGGTTACTGGTGTTGCACTTGATCGCACCCCTGTAACAAATTTTTTATTAACGATTTCACACATTACATTAAAGGATGGAAGTCCATCACTAGGCTTAAAATGTACAAATACTTTTTGCCCCGGAAGAAGCATCGAATTACTCATTTGAATGCCAGCACCACCTTCAGAAATCTCTAAAGACTCGCCCTTCCAAACTTTGTGATTATCATGAACAATCAAACTAGCACCATGTTGGGCTCTGACATGACGTCTTCTAAAAAATAGTTGCTGAAGACTAGGATCATCACTACCCGCCATTTTCTCAATTTCATCAGCAGCAAAAACTTCTAACTCAGCCACACGAGACCAAGTTTTCATTGGAGCTTTCCAAACATAGTCAAACTCAAAGACCTGCTTTTCCTGCAACATACGAATAATTTCTCTATATGAAAATGGTCCAAAACGATCTTTGCCTTTAAGTACAAACCATTCTTCCTTTTTCTCTGTCAAACTCGGGCTAGAGTCTTTACTTACTTCTACCGACTCCTCTTTAGCAGAAACGACAGCTTGATGACTCTCCCCCGGTTTCACCATTGGTTTTTTGGGCTTTGCCGGTTTCATGTCGTGAGCTAACTCTTGGTATTCCATCAAAAGAACCCAATCATCAACAGACTCAAGATAGATATAGTCAGTAGGAGAAAACTCTCCAGCTTTCAATTTTTCTTTTACATCTTGAATTGTAAAAGGACCTAATTGTTGTTCTTTTGAGGACACATAAAAAAGCGTCTGCATAATAAACCCCTGCTAATTTAATCATTAAACTTTTTGCTGAGGACTATTCATAGAAATTACAGACAGCGAGTGAATAGACTCTGTTATATTTTATACAGTCATTTTATCGGCCTAAGGTACCGAGACTTAAGGACTATTTTACGTTCCCTTCTAGCTATGGTAAAGTCCTGTATAATTGTTGCGCGCTTTTGAGAAGAAAGCGTTTCAATTAGAGAGAATCCAATGAATATCATAGTCTTATCCATTCTCATTTTTTACCAAAACTTAATTCCAAGAAAACTGTCTATTTTCTAACTTTCACTTTTTTTGTATATTTTTTTTCCAAAAAAACCAGCTCCCCCTATAGCCTAAGCCATAAGAACAAGGGCCCAAAAAATGAGAGCACATAAATAATAATATAGCACCAAAGATTGGTGAAAGAACATTGTCCACGCGAGTTCCGCACGAAGTCGAAGGCGCAGGAGGACTAATGAGATGGACCCGCCGATTACAAAAGGCGTCAGTACAAGCTGCGCCGGTATGGATATACTATCCAGACAAAAACAAACCGGAGGGTCCAAACTATGAATAAACTATTAGGTATCGA
>JAYZXX010000109.1:0-13605 GCA_036140815.1 Bdellovibrionota bacterium
AAAAACAATTTTGAGGGGATATGTGATGAGTTTCCTGAAGTTAGTGAATCTTCAGTTAAAGAGTGTCTTCAAACATTAGTACGCTTTGATTTGGTTGAAGAAAAAGATGGCTATTATTTTGCTACAAAAGAGAAGATCAAAGCTTTTTACGAATTTAGTTCCTTTGCTGTAAGGCAGTACCATAAGGGAATTATGCATAAGGCGGCGCAAACCTTAGATGATTTACCTTTGGAGGAACGCTACTTTTTAAGTCATATTTTTTGTATTGGCGAAGATCAGTATCAACAAATCCAAGAAAAGATGAATACGTTTTTTAAAGAGCTTAGTCTCGAGCTTAGAGAAAGTAGACCGGAGCGTTTAGATGCGGTTTATTCTGTAGGGGCTCAATGTTTTCGGTTAAATCGTTCAAAGGTGGTGGGGAAGTGAAACTATTAAAAGTATTATTTGTTTTTTTATTTGTATTAGAGGCTAGTGCTGATATCGCCTCAAGCAATGCTAGGTTTTTGAAAGGCATTGGAAAAGTGGTTGTTTGCGAAGGGCAAAGACCGGTTATGTTAGACTACTATGAAGGGGTTCAACAATATCATTTAAAAATGGAGTTACCCAAAACAAGAAATGTTAGCGCTAGCGTTTTTGATAAAGCCCGTGAAGTGTTTTTGCAGCTGGCACCAATTCATACAGCTAGAACTGCGTTTTATATAGGAATGCTTGAAGGGGAATTTCGACAAAAAGCGAGATGGTTAAAAGATTTTAGTCTTCATCAAGGGGATGTGGACACAGCAATTCTGTTAAAGCCAAATTGTAAGCAGGATACTGTTTTACAGATCTCGATTCGTGGTGACAATCATATAGATGCGAAAATTGAAGACTTAGAATATAATTTTCTGATTAATATGGATCTTTTATCTCAAATGGATGAATTGAATCAAGTCATGGTATTGGTCCATACAATATTATCTTTTGAGGGAGTGATGCTTGACTTTGTTGAGACCCCTCATCCAACACGTTTGTATGTTGCCATGCTTTTATCGGACCGTATTCGCAAAATGTCTCGAAAAGAGTTTGATAAATTTATCGAGCAGATTGATTATTCAAATATTCTAGATCTGGTCGCTGGCTAGGGGGATAAATGTACAAATTACTTTTAGTTTTTTTTCTATTGTTACCAGTTTTATCCTTTGGTTTTAAAGAGAGTCAGGTGGGAAATGGAGGCATTGGAATTGTTTGTGAATACCCTAATGGACAGGTTAAAAGTGTTGAGCTTTTAGAGTTTGTTGAAGGCTTAGTTCTAGAGTCATACAATTATGCTGAAGCTTTTAGTGAGCCTCATTTGAAAGAGTTTATCTTACAAAGAATATATAAAATTGCCCCAAATCGAGCGGCTTTGTATGCTAAGTATTTAAATTCTTTTTCTAGCGAGTCAATTTTTAAAAAAGGTGTGGAAATTGCTGATCCAAAAGATACTCTAAATTTCATTAATCGAAAGGGCTGTGAGCATAAAACTTTGGTTTTACAGACCCCATACGATATACCTGGTACACCCAAGTATATAGTGAATCAGGACCTTTTCTTTCTAATGCCTACACCAATGCAGATTATGACAGTATTTCATGAGATCATTTATAGGGAAAGAATATGGCAAGGGGATTTTAATTCTTCTTTTACAAGAGCTTTTAACTCTCTACTATTCAGTGATAAATGGGATGAGAACAATAACCAAAGAGTCTATCGCTTATTTCGGAACTATAATATCCCAATAGACATTAAGAAGCGTTAATGTAAGGGCCCTAGAAGACGTATCTTCCAGGGCTTAAAATGTTATCTGGATCAAGCTGCTTCTTAATGTTAGAGGCTAGTAAGAAGCTACCTTGCAGAGGAGTTTGCTTAATTTCTTCCATTGCAAAAATAGGAAGGCGATATGGGATGCAGTGAATCTCTCGACATTTTTTAAACATCTCTAAATAAAATTTGCGAGCATTTTCAGCAGCGCCTGGGCTGTTTTTATTAAATAAGATTGGAAAAGTGCATTCAAGACTTAAGGCATTGAAACTCGTTAGGGTGATCAAAGGGTTGATGTTGTATTTTGCCGAAGTTTCTTCACAAATTTTTAAGAACATTTCTATAGTGACATCGGATAGGGGCAAAATTGGAGAGAACCAAATTAATCCACAGTTGTCTATGTCAGGGAGTTGCTTTGAGGCTTGGAAAGGGGTTTCATTCATCCAATAAGCGAGTTTAACGGCAGTGTGATTGGGGATTCCATCTATGATGTCTAACAAGCCCTTTGAGCTGCTTGCAAACTTTCTAAAATCAAACTTTCCTAATTTTGGGATGAATTTGGAGATTAAGCTCAGTGCAGCCAAAGAAAAATCATTAACTACATTAATGCTAGACTTTATTGCTTTAAAATTTTTCTTTAATTGTTTTTTTATTGCCCTACCAGTCTCTTTTGTAGATTGGATACTTAAAACAATGGTCCACTGGTTGAAGCCCATGGATTTGGCAAATTCTTGGACTTCCTCTTGCGATAGGGCGGAGCTATTTTCCTTTTTATCTAATGGATAGTCACTGAACATTGAATTCATTCGTTCTTTGTTCATGATATTGATTCCACCTATACTGTGTCCATGGTCTTGCTGGATTTTTCTCACGGTTTTTAGGATTTGTCCCCATTTGGTGCTGGGTTTAATTTTTACAATCCAAACTTCTCTGAACTCTCTTTTAGGAGCAAGGCGAATGCATATCTCCGTGACAATTCCAAAATTAGATTGAGTAAATAGTCCATCCATATATGGACCAATGCCCCATTGAAAGTTTTGACAGAGGTTTTCCATACCAAGGCTTTTGTATGAAGATTCGTATATCTTTCCATTGGGAAGAATTGCACGCATACTTTGTAGGGAACTAAAATGGTCTTCTATCGGTGTAATTCCAAAACCTCTTTCTAGAAGATTCCCCATTACGCTACAGTCGGGGCCACCTCCGTGAACGGGCGCAATCCAACGGTTTCCTGAAGCCCTTAAAAATTCGGAAAGTTGACCATAGGTTACTCCGGGTTGTAAGTGAACAATTCCTCTTTCTGAGTCAAAATTTGAAATTTGATTCATTTCTGCTAGGCTTAAAACGCAGGAATCTTCTTGAATAGGGGATTTGGCTCCGTAACCCCAGTTGTTGCCTGTGCTATGCACGTAGAGAGGAGTTTTGTTGTTTCGACATTCGCTTAGAGCTTGTTGAATTTCCTCTTCATTTTTTGCCGAATAAGCCTTTTGAATTCTAGGGTTTACACCCGTACAGTTTTGGTAGTTTTCAGTGATACTAATCATAAATATTATTATGCATGACTAAATAAATAGCTCCCGATCCAGTTTTTTTAAAGTGTTCGATTTTTAGACCTTTTTTCGAACAGTGGAGGCAAAGTTAATTTGAATTATTATATTTTTTTATAGGAGGAATTAGGAGTACAGCCCCTTATTGAGAATCTTAAATTTGAAATAGAAAAAAGTCCATTTGCATATAGTTGGATTCGCTAAAAACAATCTATAAGGCCAAGTATCTTTGTTATAAACTGGACTACTAAAGTGCAAATGGTCTACGTGGGAATGGATATAGGGCTTTAAAGAATTTCATTTACGCAAAGTTAAACTTGTCTAGTAATTGATGCCCAGAGTAAATATCACTATTGATGTGGAATCCTCCGAAACTAGGTGGGAGGGCTTTTGAGTGTTTAAGGAAAAATTAATATTGTTTTTTTCATAAATAGTGGTGTTTGCCTGTATTTATTATAGATTTACTGATTACCAGATCTTTCATTTGTTTTCCTTCAATAACAGGGGCAGTTTATATTGAAAATGAAGCTCCTATAGAGAATGGTGGATTATGAAAAATCTTTTTTTATTCATATTTATTTTTGTTTTTGCCTCATGTGCCAAGCTTAAGCATGCCGATGACGATTTAGTTGCAAATGCAATCCACTCTGAAATTAACAGCGCAACTCTTAGTGGTCTAGAAAAAGAATTCTTAGAGCCAAATGTAAAAGGGAAAAAGTTTGTCTATCTTGGAGAGTCCGATCATTATTTTGAAGAGAAGTTTACTTACCGCTTGAAATTTATTGAGTATCTACTATCTCAAGGTTTTACCCATATTCTTGATGAGCTAGGGGTATCGGATGGAGCGATGGTTCAAAGGTATTTGGAAACAGGAGATGAAGACTATTTGAAACAAGTAGGGCTTTATGGTTTTCAATACGGAAAGCCGCTGGGGGAAAGCAAAAGAAATTTTGTAATATCTTCGAAAAGATATATGAGAAAATTACGTAGCTTAAAACTCAAGTATCCTTCCCTTGTATATGGTGGATTTGATCTAGATATGGTGCCAGGCACTGCTTATTTGCAATTGGATGATTTTTTTAGCAAATATCAATTCCCATTTTTAGAGAACTTCAAGGAGTTGGTTGAGCGATCCAAAAGTTTTGAAGGTGAGGAGCAGCTAGAGCTTTTAAAAAAATCTTACTCCGTTTTTTTATCCCTAAAGTCTAAACTTAAAATACAATTAGGGGAGCTAGAGTTTGTTCATTTCGAACTGATTTTTAGAAACTTTGTAGCCAGTATTGAAATGAGAGAAAGGTTTTTATCTGCTAATTATTCGAGGAAAGATTTAGATTGGCGAGAGAAGCAGATGTTTAAAAATATGCTAGCACGATTTCAATTGGACCCGGCTGAACAGAAGTATCTTTTGCTAGGTCACAATGGTCATTTAACAAAGACAGTAGAGCAATATAAAAATTTGAATGGGGTTCAGCAATGGTATGCAATTGGTTCATGGATTAATGATCGATTTCCTGATCAAGTCTATGCCATTTGGTCTTTGATAGGGCGAGGGGAGCATAGTGGACATGGTTGTGAGGAGAGGAAAACTTGTTATTTCTCTTCACCTCGTTCAACTCTTGAGTACAAGCTTTTGGGCTATGAAGCGGAGAAAACTTTGTTGTTTTCTACGCAATTGCCTAGATTTTTGCAGTCGAAAAAATTGGTCAAAACTTATGTCAACGGAATTGAGATCTTAGAAGGACCATTGGCTTTACAAGCAGATGCTATTTATTTTATTCCGAAAGTAAGTGATGTTGGCCCATAGAATAGTTTAGTAATTTTAGTTTGTTATTTTTTGAAGTCTTACTGAAAGTTGATTTAGTGTGATTGAAAAATGCTTTTGTCTATTTTTCTTTGTTTTAGTCTTAGGAAACTGCGGAAACTAGGTTCGTATTGATTCAATTGGTAGTAGCTTAATAGATAAGTGAGAATTTAATTTTAAAAAAACATTTTTGGATGGGCACTTAAAAGTGTCTCTTTTGTTTGCGAATGCTTTTGTTTAAATAGCATATACCGGCCCCTTTAAATGGGGATAAAATTGCGCTAAAACATAAAGTTCTCTAAAAATAACAAGTTTACCGGATTAACTTTCTAATGACTTACGATTTTATTCAATGAACTCAAAATCATAGCTATCTTTCAGCCGTAATTAAAGGGGCTAATTTATAGATAGCATTAGGTATTTTAAGAGTTTAGTTTTTCCGATAATAAAAAATCAGGAATCAGATCCTAGGGCAAGGGGCACTCTTTGAATCGATTTCTATATAAATAAGTTGGCCAGCTATTTGGTTTTTTGAATCTATTCAGCGATACTCTAGAAAAACATCAATTGCCGACGCCGACATTTTCTTTGTAATCTGGTTTGGCTTTTCCACGGTGGCACATAAAGCAAGTCGCCTGAGTTCCTCGGCGATCTTTGTAGAAGCCTTCACGGTTTAACCACTCAACCACTTCGATGTGATTCATGGCCACTTTATAAGTATCCATTGAGTTGTCCTTGAAGTTTTTGGTGTTGTGGCAGTAGGTACAAGTCACACCCATTTGACGACTGATTTCTAGCATCCATTTTCTCATTGCCATATCAGGGTCCACTGACTGTTTAACCATCTGTTTTCGGGTCTTCGCATAAGCATTGACTGCATAAGCAGCAGAGCCTGCTATTAAACAAAGCATGAGTGCGATTTTCATTTGCTTATTTGGATTCAAGCCAGTCTCCTAAGTACCTGATATCTATTAATAGTTTCGATACTTTCCACTTATATTGCAAGGCAGAATTGTTGACTAGATTACTATACGGGGCTACTTCTATTCTTTAAGATAGTCTAGCTAGACTTTGATTGAGCTTTTTGCATAAAAAAGCAGCGCTATAAAAAAGGAACGGTACCATGGAAATTCGTCGATTGGACGACATGCAAACTCTTGTGTCTTTATCCAAAAGAAGAGGATTTGTTTTTCAAAGTAGTGAAATCTACGGTGGAATTAACGCTTGTTGGGATTTTGGCCCACTAGGGGTTGAACTAAAATTAAATGTGAAAAAAGCATGGTGGAAAGCCATGACCTCTCGTAAAGACATCGAAGGTTTAGATGCAGCGATTTTGATGCATCCTCAGGTATGGAAAGCAAGTGGCCACGTAGATGGTTTCTCTGATCCATTGGTTGACTGTAAAGATTGTAAGGCTCGTCACCGTCAAGACAAACTAGAAGATCCTACAACTTGTCCAAATTGTGGTGGTAAAAATTTAAGCGATCCACGTAATTTTAATTTGATGTTTAAAACTCATATGGGGCCGGTAGAAGAATCTGGAAACGTTGTGTATCTTCGTCCAGAAACGGCTCAAGGTATTTTCGTAAATTTCGAGAATGTTGCCACTAGCATGCGTAAAAAAATTCCTTTTGGAATCGCGCAGATTGGTAAGAGCTTTCGTAACGAAATTACTCCAGGAAATTTTATTTTTAGAACTCGTGAATTCGAGCAAATGGAAATGCAATATTTTGTAAAACCAGGAACCGATGACGAGGCTTTTGAAGAGTGGAAAGAAATTCGTAAAAAGTTTTATTCCAAAATAGGATTAAATCCAGAGAACCTTCGATTTACTCCTCACGGTCCTGATGAATTAGCTCACTATGCAAAAGCCGCTTTTGATATTGAGTACAAATATCCAATTGGATGGTCTGAGTTAGAAGGAATCCATAACCGTTCAGATTTCGATCTAAAACAGCACCAAGAGTTTTCTGGAAAGTCTCTCGAGTATTTTGATGAGGCAGCCAAAGAAAAGTATTTGCCATTTGTGATTGAAACTGCCGTTGGCTGCGATCGATTGGTGTTGGCTTGTATGAGTGATGCTTACCGCGAAGAAATCTCTACTTTAGACAATGGTAAAGAAGACAAGCGTGTGGTGATGGGATTTCACCCTGACATCGCTCCAGTTAAGGCAGCAATTTTACCCCTTTCTAAAAAAGAACCCTTACTAGAATATGCAGATAAGGTTTTTGCAGATTTAAATGATAATTATAATGTACAAATGGATGTGGCTGGTAGCATTGGTAAAAGGTACCGTCGCCAAGATGAGATCGGAACACCGCTTTGTATTACTGTTGATTTTGATACTTTAGAGGATCATCAAGTTACCGTTCGTCATAGAGATACCATGGCACAAGATCGCGTGGCCGTTGATCAGTTAGCAAACTATGTTTTTGACAAGCTTAGAAAATTCTAAGCAGGGGGAGTTATGAATAGGCCCGATAAGTTTGTATATCTTTTTAGTGAAGACAAAACGGATGGAGACGCAAGCCTCCGCAATTCCTTGGGTGGAAAAGGTGCTAACCTGGCTGAAATGTCTAAGTTGCAGGTGCCTGTTCCTCCTGGTTTTACTATCTCTACCGATATCTGTGCTTTTTATAACAAAGACACAGAACTTCCTGACTGGGTGAAGACTGAAGTAAAGAGTGCTTTGACTGAAGTGGAGAGTCGAGTAAATAAAAAATTTGGTGACGCAGAAAATCCATTATTAGTATCCGTTCGTTCTGGGGCTCGTGTGAGTATGCCAGGACTGATGGACACAATCTTAAATCTTGGTTTAAATGATACAACGGTACAAGGCTTAGCTGCCAAGTCTGGCAGTGAAAGATTTGCCTGGGATTCTTATCGCCGATTCATACAGATGTATTCTGATGTTGTTATGGGGATGAATCATAGTTTGTTAGACGTTGCCCTAGAAGATCTTAAAGCAGATCGTGGTTTAGAAAATGACTCTGATCTTTCTGTAGAAGATCTACAGGGCTTGGTTAAATTATTTAAAAACCAAGTGCTAGATAGTACAGGTAAAAAGTTTCCTGAAACTCCTGAAGAGCAACTTTGGGGAGCGATTTCTGCTGTATTTGAGTCTTGGAATTCAGATCGTGCCATCACTTATAGAAAATTACATGACATTGATGAAAGCTGGGGAACGGCGGTTAACGTTCAGTCCATGGTTTTCGGAAATATGGGGAATGATTCAGCTACGGGAGTTGCTTTTACCCGTAACCCAAGTACTGGTGAAAAGAAGTTTTACGGTGAGTTTTTAATTAATGCTCAAGGTGAGGACGTGGTAGCTGGAATTCGTACTCCGCAGCCCATCACCAAGGAAGAAGCCAGTGAAAAAGGCATGTTAAGTCTTGAAGAAGCCATGCCGGAAGCCTATCAAAAATTAGTAGAAATTTATGAGAAGCTAGAAGCTCACTATAAAGACATGCAAGATATCGAGTTTACTATAGAGCAAAACCGCTTGTGGATGCTACAAACTCGTACCGGAAAACGTACTGCAAAGGCGGCCTTAAAAATTGCTTGTGATATGATCGATGAAAAATTGATTGATGAAAAAGAAGCCATCACTCGCGTAAGTCCTGAGTCTTTGGATCAGCTTTTACACCCAAGCCTTGATCCAAGTGCTGAGAGAACCAAGTTAACAAAAGGTTTGCCAGCTTCACCTGGTGCTGTAAATGGCAAGATCGTCTTTACAAGTGATGATGCGGAAGAAGCCGCTAAAAAAGGCGAGTCGGTTATTTTAGTTAGGACAGAAACAAGTCCTGAAGATATAGCTGGTATGATCGCGGCCAAAGGAATTTTAACGACTCGCGGTGGTATGACCTCTCATGCGGCTGTGGTGGCGCGTGGTATGGGAAAATGTTGTGTAGCGGGATGTGCCGAGGCCAATGTTGATTACTCCAAAGCTACATTGCGTATTCTTAATCATGAGCTTCACAAAGGGGATATCATCACCTTAGATGGATCTACGGGTGAAGTGTTCCTAGGGGAAGTGGCTACCATTCCTCCTTCGGTCGATGGTTATTTTGAGCGCTTTATGAAGATGGCTGATAAATATCGAACTATGGGGGTTCGTTGTAATGCGGACACTCCTCATGATTCTGAAATGGCAAAAAGCTTCGGTGCTGAAGGCATTGGTTTATGTCGTACCGAGCATATGTTTTTCGGACCGGAAAGAATCAATGTGGTTCGTGAAATGATTTTAGCTGACGGTGAAATGGAAAGGCGTAAGGCTTTAGACCTTTTGCTACCGATGCAAAAATCTGATTTCTATGACTTATTTAAAGTGATGACAGGTTTACCTGTTACCATTCGTTTGTTAGATCCGCCACTTCATGAGTTTCTTCCTCATACAGAAGAAGAGGCTGTGGAAATTGCTGGCGCGATTGGTGTTAGCGTAGATAAGCTAAATACGAAAGTGAAGGCCCTTCATGAGTTTAACCCAATGTTGGGTCATAGAGGTTGTCGTCTTGCGATTACTTATCCTGAAATTTATGAGATGCAAGCAAGAGCCATTGCTTTGGCTGCGGCAGATTGTGTGAAGGAAGGTCAGACTTTGACTCCTGAAATCATGATCCCGCTAATTGCTACAGATAAAGAATTAGTGATTTTAAGAAAGTTAGTGGAAAAAACTGTTAAAGAAGTTCAAGCTGAAACCAGTACCGAGTTTAAATACCGCATTGGAACTATGATTGAGCTTCCACGTGCAGCTCTTACAGCAGATGAAATCGCAAAAGATGCGGACTTCTTTAGTTTTGGAACAAATGACTTAACGCAAACGGGCCTTGGCTTGTCTCGAGATGATGCAGGTAAGTTTTTAGGAACTTATGTAAATAGCGGAGTTTTTGAGAAGGATCCGTTTGTTAGTATTGATCAACGTGGAGTTGGTAAGTTGGTGAAGATGGGTACTGATTTAGGAAGATCAGCGAAAAATAATTTAAAAGTTGGAGTTTGTGGTGAGCACGGTGGAGATCCTGCCAGCATCGAATTCTTTCAGTCAGTTGGGTTAGACTACGTGAGTTGTTCACCATATCGAGTACCAATTGCTCGATTAGCAGCAGCTCAGGCCGCAGTGAAATAAGGGGGCGGAATGCGGATTAAGAAGTTAGAACTGTGTGGATTCAAATCGTTTAAAGACAGAACTGTGATTCATTTTCATGAAGGAATCACGGGTATTGTTGGACCAAACGGCTGTGGTAAATCAAACATCGTAGATGCATTGGTTTGGGCTATGGGTGAGCAAAGTGCAAAGCACTTGCGTGGTTCCAATATGTCTGATGTGATTTTCGGAGGAGCAGAAGGTTATGCTCCGGGTGGTATGGCCGAGGTGTCAATTACACTAGAAAATGACGGTGGTGCATTTCCAGCGAAATATTTAAATCATTCAGAAATTATGGTTACTAGAAAACTTCACAGAAGTGGAGAGTCTGAGTATCTGGTAAATAAACAGCCTGCAAGACTTCGTGATATCACGGAAGTGTTTATGGATACGGGTGCTGGAGCGAAGGGCTTCAGTATCATCGAGCAGGGTGCCATTGGTAAAATTGTGACAGCAAAGCCTTTAGATCGTAGATCTTTGATTGAGGAAGCGGCTGGGATTACCAAGTTTAAAGCAAGAAAAAAAGAGTCTCAGCGTAAGTTAGTACAGACAGAGCAAAACTTAGTTCGTATTAACGACATTGTGACTGAGCTAAAACGTCGTATAGATGCACTTCAACGTCAGGCAAAAAAAGCAGAACGTTATCGTCGTATCAAAGAAGAGTTGGAAGATCTGGATTTGTGGTTGAGCTCTAAGAAGTTCTTAAAGTTGAAAGATGATAGTGACGAGGCGGAAAAAGTTTTTGCTGATGCACAAGACACGGAAGTGGGAAGTCTTTCTGATTTAGAGCAAATCGAAACGGAACTAGAAACGCTTAAGCTTGAGATGCTTGAAAAAGAAAAAGCCTTAGAAGTAGAGCAAATTAAACACGAAGAATTAAAAGACAATGTTCGTCGTAAAGAAATGGAACTTCAGTCTTTAAGCTTCGAGGTAGAGCAAGCGAAGCGTAAAGGTGAAATGACTGAGAACATCGCTCAAGAGCTTGAAACTCGTCGTGAAGCTTTAGCGGAAAGTGTAGAAGGTTTAAAAACTCAAACCACCGAATTAGAAACTACGGCAGAAAGTCTTCGCGCTGAATATGAAACCAAAAAGGAAGCTTTTGATAATATTCATGAGAGCATTGTTGATCTAGAAACTGAGTTAAATACAAGTCGCAGATCACTGAACGAACTATCGGGTAGAGAATCTGCGGATGCAGCTAGATTAAGTTCTTTAGATAGCCAAATGGATGAATTGAGTACTCGCGAAGAAACTTCTGGTCAGACTTTGGCGGAACTGCGTGCGCAAAAAGATGAGTTTGAAGGCATCCACAAAAAATCTGTACATGAGCTTGAAAACTCTCGTCAAATGCAACTTGATATCATGAAAGACGTGGATAATTTCCAGGAAAATCGTGATCAAATTTTTGCTAATACAGAAAACAAGCGTAAAGAAGTTGCTGAGTTTAAAGAAGAATTGAACTTAGTAACAAGTCGCCTCTATGGTCTTGAAAACCTACAAGCTAGTTTTGAGGGTTTTGAAGAAGGTGTTAAAAACGTTATGTTGTGGCACCGTAAAAGGTATGAAGCTACCGCCGATGGTGGAATGCAGGAAGTGCCTGAGATGCTTCCAATATCAGAAGTGGTTAGTGTACCTGAAGATTATGAAGTGGCTATGGAAGCGGCTCTTGGTGGTCGTCTACAAGTTTTGTTGACGGAGAACCAGGATCTGTCTTTAGGTGCTATTGATTACTTAAAAGATAACAACACCGGTAGAAGCTCATTTTTATCAGCCAATGCGGATGATTCAAGTGCTTCTGAGCAAAGCACTCCAAGTGGAGAAGGCTTCGTAAACTTACTGACTGATGTGGTAAGTGCTCCTGATAAATATAGCCAATCGGTGCAACTACTTTTAAATAAAGTAGCAATCGTTGACAGTGTACGTACCGCTTTACGTATGCGTCCAGCCTACCCAGGTTGGACTTTTGTGACTAAAGATGGTGACACATTGTCTGCCGACGGTGTTCTAACTGGTGGAGCGCAAGATAGCGCTGATTCTGGAATCTTAAAGCGTAAACGTGAGATTCAGGATCTTTCTCAAAAGAAAGAAGAGTGGGCGGGTAAGTTAGCTCTTGCCACTACAGCTCTAGAAAAATTAGAGAAGCAGCTTAAGCAAATCGACATTGAGCTAGAAGAAGCTAAAAAAGCTAAATACGAGCAAGAGATCCGTTTGGCTGAACTTAAAAAAGATGTGGAACGTTCTGAAAAGGAATTCCAAAATGCTCAGCGTGCTTATGCTCGCCAGGAAGAAGAGTTTAGTCAGTTAAGCGCCAAAAAAGCTAAATTAGAAGAAGAGATCGATGCTTTATCAAGTTCTCTCGAAGATACTAGAACGCAAAAAGTACAGACGGAAGAGCGTGTAACGGAATTGGATGAAGAATTGGTTTCTACAAAATTGGGAATCGGTGACCTTCAAACATCTGTTACAGATCTAAAAGTTGAGCTTGCCTCTAAAGATCAAGAGTTAAGTGGTTTACGTCGTCAGTTGGAGATGCAAGAACAGTCTCTTAGCGATGTGATGGCCAAAATTAATTCTGTGAGTGCAGATGCCGCTCAAAATACCGAGCTTATGTCTGAAAACCAAATCCAACTGGAACAAGAAAAAGTTGCTCTAGAGCAGCAGATTGGCGAGGTAGAACGCTTTGCCGAGAAGTTCTCAGGCATGAAAGACTCTTTTGAACAAGAGTCAGCAGATCTTAAAGAGCGTGAAGCGGATTTGTTGAAGCGCCGTAGAGTATATACAGATCGCCAGCAAAAGATGAACGATGCTCAACTAAAACTTGAGCAAGCGAAGATGAAAGAGACCTATCTAATCGATCAAGTGAAAGAACGTTATTTGATCAATCTTGCTGAGGTAGCCGAAAACTATCGCGAGCGAGAAGGAGATATGGAGCAAGCAGAAAGAGATGTGACTGAGCTTCGTGAAAAACTAAAGAAAATGGGTGAAGTGAATCTTTCGGCCATTGAAGAGTATGACGATACAATTGAGCGTTATGAGTTTCTATCCAAACAGCAAGAAGATTTGTTAGCTGCGAAGAAAGAGCTGAATCGCGTGATCGAGCGTATTAATCGAATTTGCTCTAAGCGTTTCCGCGATACATTTGAAGCTGTGAACGAGCGTTTTAAAACGGCGTTCCCAGTTTTATTTGGTGGTGGTGAAGCTAAGCTTACATTGATCGAAGACGAAGAAAAAGACGAGATGGGAATCGACATTATGGCTCGTCCTCCTGGCAAAAAGTTGCAATCTGTAAGTTTACTATCAGGTGGTGAAAAAGCTCTGACTGCAGTTGCTTTGATTTT
>JAYZXX010000110.1:0-5938 GCA_036140815.1 Bdellovibrionota bacterium
TTGGATACGGCATAAAGACGGTGGCACAATTGGTTTTCAAGTTTTAACATTTTATCAGTCATAAAGCCCTCTAATTTTGCTAACAACATTCAAACATAAGTCCATTTGCGACTCAAGTGAGCTATTCTAATTTTGCTATATAATATTTATATGATTTTAATAAATATACGTATTTACAGCTACTTAGCTGTTTTAATGCGGACACAAAAAAAGAGTGCCTAGTTTACTCTAGAGGCACTCTTTGCACTGTTTTCGTTCATTTTGTTTGTTTTTTATTATGATTCTGACTTAGAAAGGTATTTGAATCCCTATCTGTTGTCCACTAAGTTCTCTTTTGGAACTTAGTGTTGACCCATTAGATTTGTCATACTCTAGATTAAAAATCTCCAAATATAGCTGTACCATTGGAGCAACAGAATAGCCTAGTCCAAGCTTTGTACCAGAGCCTTCATCACTTCCGATTTCTGCATCAAAGACGTAGTTGATCCAAACATTCAAAAGAATTGGAAATTCATAGCCTAGTACAAGCCCCATATTTTTCATGGTTTGATCACTACTCGAACCATCAAGACTTAGTTCAGCAGTTTCATACTCTAGCACTGTATAAAGACCTATGAAAGAGTAGCCAAGACCTAAGCCAAAGCCAACACCGGTAGCATCATTATTATTATATTCTAAAAGGTTGTAATTCACTTTTGGATTGAATTTGAAACCAGCGAATGAACTGATAGGCAGTAAAAAAAGACAAGTAGCAATAATGAGCTTTTTCATCAAAATCTCCTTTTTTGAATTAGCTATATTATAAGGATTAATTTTGTGAATGTCGCTATGACCTAAGTCCTATTCTTTTGTACTGATATCTACAGAATTTTTTATAATATCATCTAAAATTTAATCATAGATTTATAGAGGGAAGATATTGCCGTTTTTGTTAAGATATTCGTCGTGAAGAAAAGAGCTCTTTCTGGTTTTTATTAATATATATTAATAAACAAGAGAAAATAGAACTGTGAATCTGTTACTGATTTTAGTGTTTACTATCATATATAGCTTTCAAAGTTTTGCCCAAGAAAAATGTAATTCTGAGGAGAATGCAGCAGAGGCAATTGGTTTAGTTTATGACCTTGCTGATAAGCATGATTGTTCTCTATCCATGGATCAAACTAGTTGCGCCGGATTGGCAGCTTCCCTCGGTTTTGCCACAACAGGTATGGCCATTGGGGCGAATAAACTTGGCCCTCTATTTCAAAAGTCATTGTTAACAAGAGCAATAAAGAAAGAAGTAAAAGAGGCTGAGAAGGGATTCAAGGATCGAGTTGAAAATGGATTTAGAAGAGAAAATTCAATTCGAGAATATCGCCTTAGACAAAATGCATACAATCAAGCACGAAACCGTTGGTACAAACAAAATTTGGGCACTCTGATGGATCCAAAGAAAAGAGCTACTTTAAAAAAGCAACTAATTGAAAAGGCTAATGCTGAGAAGGCTACCTATGTTAAGGCGAATGTCCCATTGGAATTTGCAACGGAACAGTTAAAAGCAATTCAGGAATATGAGGAAAAGGGATTATATAAAGAAAAAGGCTTAGTTAAAGCTGGTAGAAATGCGGGCTATACAAGCTATGATCGAAGTATTAGTTATCACGTTCCACCGGAAGAACTTAGTGTTTCAAGGAGAACGAAGGCACAGGAGCGTTCAAAGATAAAACGCAGGATTGCTCAAATATTAGATGAACAACTTCAAGATCTCAAAGATAGTAAAGCATATGAAAAGGTTTATAGAAACCCAAAGGCGATCTTAGAAAGAATACGTTTTAACGCAAAAGATTTTGGCTCTAGAGGAAAGAAGTACTTAGATTTGATGTACAATCTTGGTGTAGATCGTGGCATGATGGATAGTATCAACCGTGCGGCGATTTCTGGTTCTGAGCGGGTAAAGACAATGAAAATTCGCTTGAATAAAGTAAAGGGGCCACCCAAGTTATCACTGAAAAGCATAGGTGTAGGCACAGGTGTTTTAGGAGCTGTAGTTAGTTTAGCTTCTGTTCCTCAAACCGCATGCAGTGAAACAAATGATATCTATAAAACCTTAGATAGCTCTTGCCGGGAAGGGTATAGTTATTCCGAAAATATCATTAACTATTTTAACCAACCATTAGATGTTTTGGAGAGAGCCAACTGTAGTGGTATGATATATTATTTAAGAGACTTTTTTCAGGCGGAGTATTCACCTCCTAAAACTCAAAACTCAAATTGCAAAGGAGCGAATGTGTTCCAGACTGAACTTGTGGGAACAGCATTAAATTCCAAGATGAAAGTCGAAACAAATCCAGAGACGGGCCTAGCTCAAAAAGTAGTTTATAAAACGGATATATACGAATATGACTCCGAAGGGAGTTTACAGAAGATTTGTTACATCCGTGAACAGGGAAAGTTTGGGCATATGCAGGTTTGTAGACAAAGAGCTGAATTTAGTGAAATGAATGATCCTGTAAGTTTTAAAGCGAAAGAACGAGCCAGGAAAATGTCATTCCATGCGCCGATCATGGCTAGATGTTGTCAAACAAGTGGAGAGCTTCCAGCTGAATGTAGCGATCACTATGGTTTTGCCGGTCAGTCCAGGGCCTCTGCAAAACAATCAGAATCTGTTCGATAACTACTTTATATGTTTTAAGCTATCGCGTTTTTGCTATTGGAACTTCGTATTTCATACTTGGCTTGAAAGAATAAGAAAATACCTTAATAAAAATAGAGTTAAAAGTTGTTAAGCGCATTGGGAACTTATTTGATATAAAATTTAGTCTAATATTGGCGTCTGCTTGAGTTCATAACTTTTCTTGGTTATATTTTCTTGTAAAGGAATTGGAATGATTAAATATTTTTTTGCATTTTTCATTTTATTTGCAAACAGTGGTTTTACCGCCCCCAAAGTGGTAATGGCAACTGTGGTTGAGTTTGCTCCCTACATCATGACCCGAGGAGATAAAGCCGATGGGATAGACTTAGAAATTGCGAAAGAGCTTTGTAAAAGAATTTCCTACGACTGCATTTTTAAACAAATGGATTGGAAGTTGGTTCAGCAGAGTTTGAAGCTTGGGCGAGTGGATGTTGGTTTTGCTGGTTTTAAAACTCCAGAGCGAGAAGAGTATGTATTATATTTAGATGAATATTTTCATAAAAGTACTTACAAGGTTTTCACCAGGAAAGATTCCGATTTCGAATTTCACTCTTTTAAGGACTTACATGGAAAAAGTTTTGCAACTGGAAGTGGTCAGAACCTAGGTGATAATTTTAATGCTTTGGTAAGTGCTAAAAAACTTAGTTTAATTCGCTTTGAAGAAATTCAAGATATGTTTAAAGCTCTTGATATGGGAAAAGTGAATGGGGTGATTGGTAATTCTCAGGAATATAGGTATTATTTAAAAGAAGCCTATAAATTAAACTCCTACAAAGAGCTAGACTATTCCATTTTGGCAGCAAAGCCGTCCTATATGATGGTTTCAAAACATAGCACCAAACATTCTTCAAAGAAACTACATGCCGAAATCAACAAGGCTTACAATAAAATGGTAGAAGAAGGTCTCCGTGAAAAAATAACGGAAAAGTATCTAGGCCCGGAAGTTAAGAAAAGTCCTATTTTTGAATAAGGCTTTTTTCTTCGCCAATTCAATAGAAGCTCCTATAGTTTTCTAAAGGTGTTCTCAAAATTTATTTTTTCTGAAATTCAAGTATTCACGGCGATTATTTTTTTTGTGTAAAATTGCTATTTAAAACCAATCGTCTGATTGAAGGGGGGTTCGCATCAGAGAGCGCAGATTACTTTTTTCTTATTTTCGAAGTTAAGTATTTTGACTCTCTAAAATCCGGATTCAATAAAATCTAAAACCCGTCTTTCACTCCAGTAAACCTCGTCTTTGGAACGAAAACCAACATGTCCTCCAAAATCAGGGGACTCTAGGTGGACTGTTTTATTGTCTTCTAACAAGTCAGTGGGGTAGCATCTTCCTTCTAAAAATGGATCGTTTTGCGCATTTATAATCAGAGTTGGAACTTTAATTTTGTCCAAAATAAAATAACTACTACAATGATTGTAATAGTCGTTAGCGTCTTTGTAGGAGTTTAGAGGGGCGGTAAATAAATTATCAAATTCTCTAATGGTGTTCATCTTATAAAATTGAACTAAATCTGGCTGGTAATGTTTAAACTGTTGCTTCTTCTGTTTTACTTTTTGCGCTAGACTCCATATAAAATGTTTCGAATAGATTTTATTAAATCCATTTTCTAAGGAATCTGCACTATCAGATAAATGTAGAGGGGTTGAAATCGCAATGGCAGATTTGGTTTCATTAGGAAGGTCATTGCTGTAATCGCCAAGATACTTAAGTGTAATATTACCACCCATACTAAAACCAACCAAGTGCAGCTCTTTGTATCTTTTTGTGTTTATTGCAGAGCTAACTACATCCTTTAAGTCATAAGATACACCACTGTGATACGATCTTAATACTAGGTTAGGTTCTCCACTACAACCTCGACAGTTCCAAGAAAGAACATCATAAGAGTTTTCAAAAAGATACTTTGCTAAAGCTTGGATGTATTTCGACTGAGAACTTCCCTCTAAACCATGCGATAAAATTACCAGTTTGTCGTTATTATTTCTTAGATAATCTAAATCTAAAAAGTCTCCATCGCTTAAATGAATTCTCTCTCGTTGGTAATTGGGTGCTTTGGTCTTTCTAAAAAAGTATGGATACATTGTATCAATGTGGGGGTTAGTAAACAGGTAGGGGGTTTTGTATGTGGACTCAATAATCATTGGAAGTTCATCCATTCGCACGATCAAGACTTAGTATTTTGATCGCATTATTTTCAAGGGCATAACTTATTTGGATTGGGCGACAGCAGACTTCACAATCTTCTATATAGCTTTGTTCGCCGTATTCAGTTTCTAAAATAAAAGAAATTTGCTCAAAACAATAGGGGCATTGAAAGAATACCTCTTCTTCATTGTACATCAATCCTCCAGTGTTTTATTTCCAAATTCTAAAGTCATTTTGGCAATCTCTTCAAGAGACTTGGGTGCTGTAGATATATTTTTATCTTTTAGAAACTCTGGATTATATAGTTTTGCGGAAGATCGCTCGCCTAAGTCACAACTTATACTAACAACATTGGAGCCTTTTGGGGATTCGAGTGCCGTAAAAAAGGCAGCCGATAAATTAAGAGCAGAGCTAAGCCCCAGAGCGATACCATCGTGTTTTTTAACATGATAGGCAATAGCAACTAAGACTTCATCGGGTAATCGAATCGCTTTGTCTACCTTTGCTTCTTTGAAATTACTTACTAGGCGCATAATCCCGATTCCCTCAGTGAAGGAGTCTCCATAGGATTTAAATTCTCCATGATCAAAGAAGTGTTTCAAGCCAGAGCCATAAGGGTCAACCAAATGAACTTTGGTTTCTGGGTTTGCCTCTTTTAATCTTTTAGATATTCCGGCAATAGTACCGCCAGAACCACTGGTGGAAACAAAGTAGTCTATTCGGTCGAGCTGTTGTAATAGTTCAACGCCTGTGTTTAAATAATGGGCCTTATAATTTGATAAGTTTTCAAACTGATCTGCCCACCAATATTTTTCTGGTTCAGCTTGGGCTTTGTTTTTAGCGGTATGATAAAAATGATTTTCATTCTTGAAGGGTACTGGTGCTACAGTATTTAATTTTGCTCCATAAAGTTGAATCATTCTTTCTTTGTCTTTAGATTGGTTGTTGGGCATTACAATTTCCACGTCATAGCCCAGAGATGCTCCGACCAAAGAAAGGCCAATCCCGGTATTTCCCGCTGTTCCTTCAATGATAGTCATGCCTTTTTTTAGCTTTCCTGAAGCGATAGCGTCTTGAACCATTTGCAGGGCAGCACGATCTTTTACAGATCCACCTGG
>JAYZXX010000111.1:0-6242 GCA_036140815.1 Bdellovibrionota bacterium
TATGTTGTTCTAAAAACTTGTTTGAACTTTGGACGATAATATTAATTGCAAAAGGTGCAGAGCTTTGCGATTTAATGTCTTTAATGGCTTTTGCGTAGTTTTCTATAGGACGGTAGTTAAAAGCAGGAAAAGCACCAAGCCCTCCTGCTTGACCAGTAGCCACTACTGTTTCCACGCTACTAACTAAAAACATTGGGGCAGAAATGATTGGGTAGTCGATATTAAACATTTTAGTAAATTTGGTTTCTACCTTGGCTGCTTTCATGTGATATTTCCTTTGTTGCTAGTATTTTAGGTGCGTATAGAAGTATTGGCAAAAGAAAAAGTCTTAAGGCTGTCTAAGGCTTTTTAAAACGATTAACTTATTAGCAATGTTTAGAACTTAGCTTCGAAATTCCATGCTAAGGTTTTTTCATCTGCTTCTGAAGATAGTTCGTAGGACTGAAATCTGTAGCTTACAGCGGTTTTCAATCCATTTTCTAATTTAAACACTGGGCCTAAGATATATCCAAATACTTTGGACTCTGACTGGTCTCCTGCCTCATCATCATCGTCTTTGTTGAATGAAACGAAGAAGGACTGGTTTTCCGCGTAAGAAAAGTCTGCAGTGAAGTGAATTCGGCTTGGTTTATGCCCAGCTCCATCTGAGTGTAAATCATATTCAGCAATTAGATCCAACATACCCATATTCAGAGTGTAGTCGAAGGCAGTTGTGTTTCTAGCAGGTATGCTTGAATTAAAATTTGAGCCGTTTTGGTATGTGGATTTTGGAGTGGCTGTATAGAATAAATGAAATGTTTGAACGCCAATTTTATGGGAAAGGTATAGTGCGTATGCAATTCTATTGTTGGTGTTATCTGCGCTTGCAGCTGTATCTGTTTTAGAGCTTTCTTCACCGTTGATTAGATCAATACCAAATTTGAAGTTCTCAGGCGTGTATACATAGCGTAGAGCGGCTGATTCCCCATTTAAATTGTAATCTTGTTCAATATCATGGAGACCAAGTTTGTTAAGCCATCTTGTACTAGTATGTCTATAAATATAGTATTTATAGAAGTTGCTGAAGGTGCCAGCCATAAGCATGTCTTGCGAAACGAAAATATTCTTGGCTCTTACATAGGCGCTTCTTAAAAATGCATCTTGGCCATTTTTCATTTGTATTCGAGAAACGAATTGCCATTTTTCACTGATTTCTGCTTTTAAATTCAAACGAAATCGTTCCACGCTGAAAGCAGTTCTTTTACCTTTAGCTCCTGTGATTCCAGTCTTATGTAGCTCTGTATAGAGATCTGCAAAAAAATGTCCTCCCAAGATAATCCTTGTTGGTTTGGCATTGGCGTAATTGATGTTACTAAAGAGCGTAAAAATCAAGTAAAGGGCCCACTTTTTCATACTTATTCTCCGAGCTGGTGTTGAGTTAATGAATATGTTGGTTTAAAATGGCTCAGTTGAAAAGAGATATCATTGCGCGTAAGTTTTATTGAAATTTGAAATTTTGCTAAGGAATACTAGAAAGGGAAGGTAGTTGTGAAACTCTTATTAGCCAGTACATCTCCGTACCGACGGGCGCAGCTAGAACAGATTTGTCAAAGTTTTGAAACCTACAAGACAGATTTTGATGAAGAGCCTTTAAAGCTAAAGTTTAAGGATAAGCCAGTGGACTGTGCCCTTGCTCTGTCTGAAGCTAAGGCAAAAAATGCATTACTAAGATATGAAGATCATATTGTTGTTGCTGGAGACCAGGTGGCCGAATTCGAGGGAAGGATTCTGTCGAAAACAGCTTCTATGGAAAAATCCGTAGAGCAGCTTTTAGAGTTTTCAGGTAAGTCTTTAAGTCTACATACAGCGATCACTTTGGCAGCAAAAGAGAGTTTACAAAGCTTTGTGGTTCCTTCTCATTTTCATTTTAGGAGTTTAAAAAGGAAAGAAGTTGAAGATTATGTTCAATTTGCTCAACCTACTGATTGTGCTGGTAGTTTTAAAATAGAAATGGGCGGAATTGCTTTGTTCGAAAAAATTGAGACTTCAGACTTTAGCTCCATCCAAGGATTGCCTTTGATAGAGCTAAGTCGTCGTTTACGTTCTTTAGGCGTCGAACTTTTTAAATAGCTCGCTTTTTTAATGTTTTAAATTCGTCATCGACCTGGAAGCGCTTTTTTTCATTCATTGTGATTTTACCAGCACTCATGAATGGGTCGTGGGTAAAACAAAAAATGGTTTTATCTAGATCCATTTCTTTATAGAGAAGGGCTTTTTCATCAATTACTTTTTCAGCATAGCGATCATATCCCATTGTAATAGGAATATGTACCCAATGGGAACCGGGGACGAGGTCACCGCAGAAAATCATTTGTTCGTTATTTCCTTTGAAAATCCCTAGAAGTTGACCTGGAGTATGTCCATGAGAAAGCCTGAAACTTAAATGCCCATCAAAAAAGGTGTCAGCATCTTTCACCAAAATCAAGCGACCTGATTTTTCTAAAAGATCAGGTAGTTGTGGTAAAAACGAGGCTCGATCTCGTGGGTGAGGATTTTTATTTCTTTGAAAGGCCTCTTCTCCAACGTAAAAATTTGCATTGGGAAAAAGAATGTCTTTATTTCCAGCTTCAATTTCTGCAAAGCTAGGAAAAAGGCCACCGGCGTGATCAAAATGTAGATGACTTAGTATGATGTCAGTAATGTCAGTGTGCTTGAGTCCATGTTTTTGTAAGCTATCTAAGAGCATATGTTTGTCACTATTTTGTATTCCATATCGATCAGCAAGTTTTGGCTCGAAAAATGCTCCGACCCCTGTTTCAAATAGGATTTTACGGTCTTTAAATTCAATTAAAAAGCAGCGACAATTTAAAGGGATTCTTCCTAAGTCATCAGGTTCAATCCATTTTTGCCACATGGCTCTAGGGGCATTTCCAAACATTGCTCCGCCATCTAATTTTTGCGTATTTCCCTCGATCGAGCTTAAAAAGATTTGTTCCATAAAATACCCCTATTTAATATTTTCATTCTACAGCTAAGAATCTCTCAATCGCTAGCTCTTGTTTTTGTAATTTACCTAGTTTAAGCTATTTCAAATTAATTTCAATCTTCTATGGCGGGGCCTTTATGCAGGATTTCACTGAAGATCTCAATGAATTAAAAACCTATTTTTCCAGTTGCAAAAGCTCTTCTATGATTGAGCTTCCCAGTGACTACCAAGTTTTAGATTTATCGAAAGGGCCTGTTGATATAGCAGAGGGGAGCTACGGAATTGGAAAATATGCGGAGCATAGGCCGATGCAATATACTTCAGCAATTTATACGAATCAGCGAGATTTTCATATTGGTTTAGATCTAATCGCTCCTGTGGGAACAATAGTATTTGCCCCTTGGGAGATGAAAATTTTGGATAAAAGCTATCTGTCAGCAGAAAAAGACTATGGACACTGTATATTAGGCCAAGTTATATGGCCAGGTAGGGATTTGTTTATTTTAGTGGGGCATCTTTCCAAAGACATTTTGAAGGCTCCAGAAAGGGGAGAAATAATAGAACGATCCCAGGAATTTGCCAGAGTGGGGAATAAGATGGAAAATGGGGGATGGTTTCCCCATATTCATGTTCAATTTAGTTTCATTAAACCTGATATATGTGATATGCCAGGGGTAATTCGCAAGGAAGATTACCCCTTTTGGAAATCGCAGTTTCCTGATCCAAGGATTGTCTTAGGGAATTTGTATACGGAGTGAGTTATGAAGTTATTAATAAGTCTATTGTTTATGGTGTTTTCTGTGGTCCTCAATGCGGAAGTTCTTGAAAAAACCTATTTAATAAAGGGGATGCATTGTGGGGGCTGTGAAAGCGGAGTTCGCCAGAGCTTTATTCATCTTGGCGGGTTGAAGGATGAGCAGATTAAACTTGTGGATCACACCAAACCAGATATAAAAAATAAAATTGGAACGGCCGTGGTTTTATGGGAAAAGTCCGAATACAAAGGCCAAGAAAGTGATTGTAAGCTGGCAAAGGCAGTTAAGAAGAACCCGGGTTATGTTCTTTATTGGGACGAAAAAAATCAGAATCCATGCAATTTGTAGTTTTTGTTTTTAGTTTTTTATTTTTAATTATTTCTGTAGCGGCAGATTTTCAGCCGACTCCTCAGAATGAGTTTTTTAAAACTTCTCCGGAGGATATTCGGTCTAATCAAATCGTATTTTTTGTTCCAGGTTTAAATTTTAACTCGCAAAGGTTCGATAGTTTTGAAAGAGATTTGCAGGCGCAAAACATTCAGACTTATCGTTTGTTTTTACGTTACAGCTCTTATCGACCAGGGCCTTGGCGTTCACAAAATTTAGCGAAAGTTTGGCAAACAGAATTTTCTAGGGCAATTGGTTATTTTGCACAAGAGTGCCGTCAAAACCCACAATTAGAAATCACATTGGTCGCATACAGTCTGGGGACAATCGTTTCTGAAAATGTACTGCAGTCAATGAATGAGATTCCAAGTTGTTTTAAAAAGAGCATTCATTTTGCGCCCGCCTACCAAATTAATCCTTGGTTACAGCCTGTGCTTGCTAGTACCTATATTTTATATTCAGGAATCCATATTCCATCCTACAATGTGGAAAACTATCAAACCAAAGCTTTTACCTATGTGGGTGAATATGAAGGCTTAAGAGACAATATTAAACAGTTAGAAAGTATTCCTCCTAAAAAAATAGACCTTGCACATACTCTTGTAATTTCAAAAAATGATGAGCTTGTAGATGTGGAATACGCTATAGAGTTTTCTCAAAAAATTAGACAAGACTTTCAAATTCTTTTTGTTAAAGAAGAACGTGAGGGTTTAGTTGGAAAATATCATTTGATCATTGATGAACATTCTTTAAATCAAACTGACTATCAAGAAGTTATGAAGCTTTTTTAGCTTAAAATGCTAGTTCACAACTCTTAGTATCCATTTCGAAATTTTCATTAAAGCAACTAAAAAGAAAATCAAGGTTTTGCGAATAAGCATCGTACTTCCTTGATATATTTATACCAAGTTTGTCGTATTCGCAGGCGTTGCTAGTATCACATTCATTCTTTTCACTATAATTAGAAGAGTTGTGTAAGGCGATTAAATTTCTTGTGCCAGCTAGTATAACACCTGCTCCAGATACTCCCGATCGAGTCTTTGGTAAGCAGTTTTTTAAGACCAAGGCATCGGTCCATAAATAAGGCCCGGCGGCAATGAAGTTTTCGGTAAAGTGGTCAAAGGTGCACTTATGAATTTCTTCGTGATAAGAGCCTAAAATATCTAGTTGATCTCCTACTTTTAGGCCAGTGCTTCTGCTTAAGAGGTATGGTTCAATTTGCAGATCTTCCATGAGTTTTTTGTAGGTGTATTCAAGCTCAATTAGGGCGATATCTCTTCCGGAAATACTAGCGAAAAGTATCTTTTTGGTTTGAAGGCTTTTGAGTAAATTACCATAAAACATGCCACTTTTTGGCAAATGAACTGAAAGATTATTTGAAAAGTCCAAATCCCAAATCACTTCCTCGGGAGACATATACAATTGTCCTTTGTTGTCGGATTTGAGACAGTGAGAATTTGTTAGAAATAGTGCTTTTTGCTCTGCTTTGTAGTTAGGATGAGCGAAAATGACTCCTGAGCATCCAGGGGTTTTGGCTGTTCCTACTAATTCTATTTGCATTTTTGCAAAGGAACTTTCAAGACTTAAAAGTATAATTATCGATAGGTAATTAACTAATTTCATTGCAAAGTTTTTCTTGCAAGCTATAGGCCAGGGGCTAAAATGGGCGAATTTAGCTTTTTAATATAGGACTCCGATTTTATAAATCAGAACAATGCTCGATAGGTAATGCTTATGGTAGTGCTCTTAATTTAAATAAAAATACTGAGTTAATATCTTTTCATCGAGTTTATCCTGTCGGTTGATATAACTGGTGATTTTTTAATTTTTATCTACATAGTTTTTTCGGTTTTACGTAAAAGGATATCAAATAAAGCTCAAAGTTTTACTTTGGAATTTCTAATAGGGCTTCCTTTGCATAACGTAAACAATGGTTTATCTGTCTGTTTCTTCTTTGGTTTTTAGGGTTTAAAAAAACATTATTTCTCTAACAAGAACCAATTGATATCATCTTGTGGGGCCCATGAGTCACGCTGATATATAAAACCGTAGTCAACAAGCTTTAGATTGTATTTATCAATAAACTCACAAGCAAAATATCTCTAAAATAGTTAGATGGTATGTCAACAGAATTA
>JAYZXX010000112.1:0-11477 GCA_036140815.1 Bdellovibrionota bacterium
ATGTCGCTAAGATATTGAAAAGAAACGGTTATGGTTATTCGAGCTTCGAAAATTACCGATTAAGAGTGCTTAACTCTGCGATAACATGAGGTTTTTAGGCGCACTACCCCTCGAATCGAGTAGAGCCAGACCTCCTTCATAGAAAACTTGCTCAGCATTAAAATATGCCACTGGCATATTTTACCGCAGGCATAAGGGGCGCTCACCAGCCTTGTTCCTTCTCCGTAGAGTACCAAAAAAAAATGGCTAAACAAGCTGTGCTTGCTTAGCCATTTTTTGGGGCGACCGACGGGGCTCGAACCCGCGACAACCGGAATCACAATCCGGGGCTCTACCAACTGAGCTACGGCCGCCATTGAGAGCGGTCAATATGCGTTAAATCCTAAAGCTGTGCAACTAGATTTTAAAAACTTAGAAACGATTGCTTAAAATAAGTGCATGAAGCTTGTGGTCTGAGGGCAATTCTTACAACTAGGTCAATGTTTTAGCTCACTTAGAAGGGGCTTGGTGTTGAAAAAATAATTGCTATTGCTCTTTCAAAGAAAGTTGCTGGAGAAAATTTTTATAGGTAATGAGGAAACTGAATTTTTTATTTCAGAATTATTGAGTCTAAATTGGTTCGTATATTTGTAGGTGATGTATTCTGAGTAACAAGAAAGTATACATTCTCATGCGCTCCTGTTTTGAATTTTAAAAGGAATGAACTATGTCTATTAAACCAAAGCCTTCGAGTATATAGGTCGACATTAAACTTGTTTGGTTTAAAGAAACTAGTCCACTTAATTGCTGATGTGTATCTCCTGAGGTGCCGATTATATTTTAGTATTTTGTGTATACTTAGCTTTATTTTCGAACCACTGAAAAGTCATAAATATATAGGTATATACTTTTGATTACCCGCAGTTAACTGGGCCAGTAAATTAGAGTAGCGAAGCTCCAAAGTAAGACTTTATTACTCACTTTTATAAACCTAGTGTATTTTTCATAGAATAAACAAAAAAGCTACGAGAAAACTTTTTGGAATTCTCTTTCATTACAATCAAATCACTTTATTTATGACGATCTCAAAAAAAATAAATTGTTCTAAGATATTGCAAATGATTAAATCCGAATATGTTGGGTGGTTTAAATACGCGAAAGTTGATTATCATTGCTCTAGGATATTTCGGCCTAGGGCAGCTTAGTTTGTTGATGGCCGTGCCACCAGGTTTTTCGTCTCCAGTTTTCCCAGCGGCAGGTTTCGCCATCGCTATGCTCTTGTTGTACGGCCGAAAGATGGTACTAGGAATTTTCTTAGGTTCCTTACTCTTGAACTATACGGCAATGTTTACCTCCAATGAAAGCTTCTCGCAATTGGGGAGAGTTTTACATCCATTGATAATTGCAATTGGTTCCTCGATTCAATTTTTTATAAGTCACTATTTTTTAGAATACAGTCTGAAAAAACCTAAGGCGCCTGTAGAGTTGAATCAAATTTTAAAGTTCCTCCTCATTGCTGGCCCCATTGCTTGTTTAATTTCAGCGACGATATCTAGTTTTTCAGCTTTTATTTTTAATATCGTAGGTGCCGACATTCTTTTTTCCAATTGGTTTTCTTGGTATATTGGGGATACCCTTGGGGTCCTTGTTTTTGCGCCAGGCTTTTTAATTCTCAGCGGTAAAACCTTTCGTCAGAGCCTATTTGATAAGGCAGTCTTTTTAACCCCTTTGGTTATATCTTTTACTAGTGTTTTGGTCTTGCACTTTTATCTAAGTCAAATGGAAACCTTAGAGCTGAGAAAAACCTTCGTAAGTATTAATGAAAGGGTAGCAGCGAGAATTCAACGAACGGCTAATGATTACAGTTTGGCTTTAAAGTCTTTCAAAGCTTTTTTTGAGGCCAGTGATACAGTGACCAAAGAAGAGTTTATATCTTATGGAGAAAACCAAATTTTTTCTACCAAAGGCATTCACTCTTTGTTTTGGTTGCCTAAAAAAGGTGATATAGAAAATTTAGAGGTTCAGTATTCAGTTCCAGAATCGGTAAGGGTGTTTGATCGATTGGAGTTAGAAAAAATAGTCTATGCCAGTAAAAATGAAATTAAAAAAATGTGCAGATATAATCGACTTAGTGACTCTATTATTCGAGACATTGAGGGAGAAGGACAACTCTTTATCCGTATCGCTCCGGTCATAGACTATGATATGGCTTTCGACTTTGAAAAATGCAAGCATGTTCAAGGTTATTTAGTCGGAGTCTTCTTAACGGAGAGGGTGATTCGACAGGCTCTATCTGGCTTGATCAACGATGAGTTGAAGGTTTTTGTGGAGTCCTTTGATAAGCATAAGAATCGATTGCTCTATAGCAATTCAGGTTTGAAGGAGTCTGATGTGGCTAATGTTGTGGGGATTCATTCAGGAAACATACACCATCAAACTGACATAGAATTTTTTGGTCAAAAATGGCGGGTTGTTAGCTATATTTCTCTTCATACTTTATCGGCGAATCGAACATTTACAAATTGGACTGTTCTAATTATGGGAATGCTTTTTTCTGGTTTGATATCTTGCTTTACCTTAACCATGATGGGGCGAAATCAAATTTTAGAAGCAGAAATTTTGGAAGCTACCAACCGGATTAAATTACAGGAGGCTCAAGCACAGGATGAGGCTCGTCTTAAAAGCATTGGGGAATTTGCTAGTGGGATCGCACATGAGATTAATAATCCTCTTGCAATTATTGATGGCTATGCCGAACGCTTATTGAAAGAGGCAAGAGCGAAAAGCTTGACCAATGAAAAAGCAGTCCGTTACGGAATTAAGCTAAGTAAAACGGTGACTCGTGCTACAAATATCGTTGATAGTTTGCGTAAAATATCTAGGGATGGACGTTTGGTTGAAATGCAAATTGTATCCCTTATGCCGATTATCGAGACGAGTATAGGTATTCTGAAGGAGAAATTTAGAAAGTCTGGTGTAGAGGTTAATGTTTTAGTGGAAGACAAGACTTATGTTTTTTGTAATGAAGTGCAAATTTCGCAAGCTCTTTTAAATCTTATTGGAAATGCTTTTCATGCCGTCAGGGACTTGGAAGAAAAATGGATTTTAGTAGAAGCGGTGAGGGCGAATAGTACTGTTCAAATTAGTATTACTGATTCAGGAAATGGAATTTCAGAAGATTTACAAAAACGTATCTTTGATCCTTTTTTTACAACGAAAGACATTGGCCTTGGTACAGGTTTGGGGCTAAGCATCAGTAAAGAAGTTGTTAGAGCCAACGGTGGAAGACTATACTATGATCAAAGCTCTAGTCATACAAGATTTGTAATGGAACTCATGATCACCAAGGAGGATGGACCATGGAAAGATTCGGCCGTTTACTCGTGAAATTTAGCTTTTGCTGTTTTTGTTTAATTTTGATTTCTTGCAGTCATACCATAGAATTTCCGACAAGCCGATTTGCAGTTCCTTATGTTGCGACGGATAGTTTAAAGGGGAATGTGAATGTTCATATATCTGATCCGGCCAGTATCACTGTGGCAACTAATTTAGATGGAAATCCTCCAACTCATGGTCCTGTTAGTATCAATACTGATGGTGTAGATGATATTACCGACCTGATATCTGCAGACGGAATTGGAATTGGGGTGGAACTTGCCATTGCCGGTCCTCTTGAAATTTTCTATGATACAAAAATGGCTGGTTTGCGTTGGCAGGTTTTAGGGCATGGTGGAGGAGCAGGAACTTGGGTTGCCAGTATTCAAGGAGGCTTAACTGGTTTTGAGGAGACCACCAGCCAATCTGACTATTCAGCTAGCTCGAAGGTTAAGTCTACTCAAAAGGGAATTAGTGTAGGGAGACAAGGGGAGAGAGTACTTGGCTACGTTTCTTACCTAGAAGAAACTCATAGCGTGGAAACCAACATTAGTAACTCCAATGGATCTTTTGGGCCCTATGATGACTCAGGAAAACACAAAATCTATTCAGTCGGTATGAGCACTTATAGTTCTCATTTTTTGATAGGGATTGAATACAGCTATGCAAACATAGAATGGGATACAAATATCTCGGACGTTCATGAGGCTGTAGGCCTCCGTGTAGGTTTTGCTTGGTAAATACAGGTTAAGGTGAACCTGGTGGTCAGTAGGTCTTTGAACCTATCTCTTTTTTAATAAATTTATATTGGTGATTCTTCCTCCTGTAAAACCCAAATAATTTCGAATTTTAACTATAGTAGTCTTGTAGCTCAGTTTGCTTCTATTGCCATAAGCTATGGATCCCTAAATCGATTTGAGGAGGGGTGGTAGTTTTGAACGGCAAATGAGAATGCAGTTTTAATATCAAATAAAACTATCAATATAGAGCCTGATCCATTAGATTAGTAGCTGGGGTTGACCAATAAGGTGATGTAAAATGAGAAATCAACAAGCGATAGAAAAGTCAAATTTAACTGAGAAAAATAATAATTTAGACTGGGTTAATTTAAAAGATAGCTACACTATCTACTTGAACTATATTAGCAAGGGCTTTTCAGAGTCTTGGGCTATTCAACAAGTTTTAGATAGCTATGGTTTTAAAATTAATGATGAAAGTATTTTTAAAGAATGTACTGAAAATCGAGTGGTTGAAGCCTTTCTTTATAATTCATTTAATCCCATTTTTTTAAATAAGTATTTTTTTGATTTGGTAAGTTATGATGTTGATATGGTGTCGTATCGAAATGTGTTTGATTTATTTGAAAGAAATCAAACTATAGAATCGAAGACCCTAGAGGTGGTAAAGGATTCGGCTCTTTTAAAAAAGAAGTTTGATCCTAATCTTCCGCCTGCAGTGATTAGAGAGACTGAGGCGGAGGGACGTTCTTTTTATAACGAATATAAATGGGTTTGTGGATTCCGATATGAAGGTGTTCCAATGGGTTTCATAAATGTGATGGACGCTAAACGTTTGGACGATACCAAAACCAGTATTTTTTAAGAAACTTTGTCTAAGCTCATTTCTTTTTTTAAATCAGTTGGAAGACAGGCTTGCCAAAAATTTCTATAGGCTATGCAAGTCTCATAGAACGTTTTTTCAAAAAGCCGCTGTTTTCCTCCTGTTAGATTTTCCACCAATTTAAAGGCTTCTACCAAATGAGCCTCATCTTCCTCGCCATGTACCTTTAAAAATTCACTGGAATGTCCATGAAAAGAGGTCACTTTTTCATTGATGATTATTCCTAATTTATCTGCAATCATTTCAAGGCATACTGCATAGCCAATCAAAGATTCATGACCATATCTTGGGATGTTAAAGTATGCAAGAGAGTACAGACTCTTCGTCTCAACCTGTTCAGGAAATTCGGTAATGTGAAAACCTAACTTTTCTAGGTCTCTCTTGGCCATATATTCATGCCCACTTTCTTCTCGCATATGTTCAACATAGCGATTATAGTCTTTGTATTCTCCTGGTTCTGTGTAAGCGGCTGCAAGCGCAATTAATTTTAAGTTATGTTGTACAAAATGGTAGGTTTGAGCTAACCAGTTTCCATAGAATGTTCTATTTTCCCAAGGAGCATTTGCTAAAAGCGTACAGTATATTTCTATCTCTTTAACCAGCTTTTTTTGTGTATTCATTTTGATCCTTTGTTAAAAGTGTGAAATCTATTTTCTCTTTAAAAATTCGCATTGATGTTATGGGGTAGTTTGGAACCGTTTTTCTCATATCTTCTTCTGTCCAGTAGAAGCTATTTAATTCCACTCCATTTTTGTAGGGAATCGCTTTACTTAAAATTCTAGCTCCGGTCGCGGCTACAATTTTATCTACCGATCTCGAATTGTTGGAGCAGCCAAAGTGAATATTGAAACCTAGCTCCAAAGCGAATAAACTGTTTAGCTGCGCGATACATTCACTAATTTTGTGTTTTGAGTTTGACTTTCTAAACTCTTCTTTGACGACAAAATTACTTGAGATTAAACAATTTGGACTTTGTTTTTCGATGAAAGTGCTAAGGTCACTTTTTGGAAAAAACCGAAACCAACTATCGTGTTGAATGATTGGGTTCTGAAAACTAATTTGTCTGATTGAAACCATACCAACTGGTTCAGAATCAATACATAAAACGATCCAGAAATTTTGCCGCGTAAACTCGTCGGCAAAAAAGATTTTTTTTTCTTTGAAATCATGGCTATAGGTTTTCTCCCATTCCTTTTTCCAAAGTTTAAAACTTTTTTCATAGATATCTTTGTAGTGCCTTTCTGGCGTAGCACCGCTAAAAATATATAATTTCATTTTGACCTCGTATCTAAACAATTTATCGACGATCAATATCTTTACTTAAACACAAAATAAATTTTTTCTATTTTATTTTATAAGTGTCTGTTTTTATTGGGCTTATTGGGATTCAAGCAAAAGCTGACTAAACCAAGGTAATAAACTGGACTCTACTGAGGATAAATTCTTGATACAATTAATGCCATGAAGTTTCTGGTGACAGGCTTGATATTATTTGCTTTAAGTGTTTCGAAACTATACGCTTTTGAACAAGAGTTTTTTCTAGAGTTGGATATGACGTGGAACTATTCTTGGCAGGATAAAACCAATTTTTATGCCTACACAGAAAACGATTCATTTCTTTCAGGTCTAGGTGGGGGCTTGGGTTACCGTATAAGCTTTGATTTGGATTATCTGCAATTGGGCGGAATCATTTCTTACCAACAAAAATCAGAGGATATCATTCGGAGTAGCGGCGCTAGCAATGATGAATTTAGTATGAATCTAGAAAGCACTCGCGTAGGTCTATTTTTGAAACTACCTCTATGGCAGGGGCTGTCCATTTATGCAGAATATTGTCCCTCGGTTTCATCAAAGCTTAAAAAGCAAAACTCAAGCGGCTATAGCCCAATGAGTCTTGGAGATTCGTTAAGAGGTGTATCCAGTGGCTATGGTCTCTATATGTATTGGCAGAATAATATAGCCGTCAGTGCTATTTTCCGCCAGACTATATATAAGGACGTTGGTTTATCAGGAGCAAGTCTTAGTTTGCCTAACGATCAATACAATCGCATTTCTCTGGACGAATTCGTAGTTCAGATGTCTTATTGGTATTAAGGATTCAGGAAAAAAATCGTCACCCTATCAAAAATTTAGTCATTTCAGATCAAAGCTATTGGGCTTTGAGAAGCATGTAAGCATTTCAATTTAAAATAATCGTTTAAAATCGGTGTATTACTTTCTCGGCATAGGAAATGCAATAAGCCTAGCTGAGATTTTAAAACAATTTGCCAGAATCCCCAAAGGGGGGCTGGGTGTATTTTTATTTAAGGAGATCTGGAATGAATAAAATGAGCTTGGGAAAAATTATCCTTAGTGGGTTACTATCCACAAGCCTATTACTGAACGTAGCTTGTAACAAAGATAATGACGAAGACAGGTTGAACGCAGAATTGGCTGAAAAAAATAAGAAGATGCAAGATTTAGAGGCTGATAAGACTCAAAAACAAAAAGCTTTGGAAGCTCAAATCGAAGCCAACAAAGAAAATGTTGAAAAATACAATGCATTAGAGACGAAGTTAGCAGAGAAAGAACAAGCTTTGAGTGATCTTCAAAAGCTTAATGATCAACAAATTGCTGAACACCAAGAAATGATTGATGGTCAACAAGTGACTATCGCTGAAAGAAACATGACCATTTCTGAGCAATCAGAAAAAATAGCAGATTTAGAAACTGAGGTTTCTGATATTAAAGATGAAATGAGTGCTCTAGAACTATCGGTTCAGAAAAGACAACAAGAGCTTGAAGCTGAATTTAAGATTGTTGTAGAGAAAAACCTTTTGGCTGACAAGAAAATGGAAAATGCCAAAGAGATGGAAAAGGCAGCTCTTGCAAAAGTAAAGTCTTATGAAGAGCAAATTAATACTTTAAAAGAAGAAATTGCTCAAGCGGAACAAAGAAAAATTGATATAGATAAAAATATAACGGACGGAATCGAAAAAGCAGACCTTGCTCTTCAAGAAGCTCTTACGAGCATTAATAACGCTAAGATCCAACAAGCTGAATTAGCGAAAGCCATTGAAGAAGCGAAGCAGGAACAGGCTACGGCTATTCTTGAGCAAGAAAAAGCAGCGAAAATGAAAGCCGAAGCTTTAGCTCAAAAAGAGAACTTAGAAACTCAAGTAAGTCTTTATAAAGATTTGTTCGCTGGAATTGAAGCGGAAGCTGTAGTTGATCGCATTTTAGAAAAGGATACGAAAGTAACAGCCTTGATTTCTTTATATGGTGTGGATGATCCGCAAAACATTTATGACCTACGTAGAGAGGTTGATAAGTTAAATCAATTTGAAGCTTATAAAAACAATGTTAGATATAGTCCATCGAAGCAAAAGATAGCTGACCAAATTAAAGAT
Organism: Bdellovibrionota bacterium; assembly: GCA_036140815.1. GTDB lineage: Bacteria > Bdellovibrionota > Bdellovibrionia > Bdellovibrionales > UBA840 > UBA6502. The sequence continues at coordinate 8,364 of JAYZXX010000112.1, forward strand.
AAGAGTAAAGGTTTAAATAATAGAAATATTGTTACTAACAAGTTTACAAATGCCTTAAACAATGGGCCAACCAATGCTCATAGTGATCCTTTGGTTAATGATCAATACCTAGTACAAGCAAATTCAAACGACATTATCGCTTTGCGAGATAAAATCAATAAAGATAAGTCGAATAAGATCTTCTTAATCGTTCGTCCGATCAATAAAGTAAATGTTAGCGTTTCTCTAGAAGTCTATGGGCGAAAATCTGAAATGCTTGCTCCAGAAGGTAACAACGTTGAAAGGTTTATGAAGATTGATCTTGGAGACTTTGATCGCTCCAAGTTGGTAGAATTAACGGATGTAAATTTATTGAAACCAGAAACATATCTTTTTGGTCAAGAAAGTGAAGTTTGTGAAAAGGTTGATTATTCTTGTTTGAAGAAGTTAAGAGATGTTGCTGACATTACTGATGCCCAAAGAAAGAAATTGTTTCAACTTTTTGACGAGTCTTCAAGCGCTATTGACTTAGCTCGTAATGAGTATCTAGTGGATCGTTTAAGAATTGAAGGCCAAGGTCCTATTTCTAACTTAATGATTAAGCTTGAAATGCTTAAAGTGGTTAGAGAGCGTTACAACGATGATGCGCAGCTAGTAACTGTAGATGAAGAAATCTATCAGAAAAAACGAGGTGGTCGTGTTGTAGATGGTCTTTCTCTTGTATTTGATGTTTCAATGATCAGTCCTATTCCTTCCGATGGACGTATTTATATGGACTGGGTTTTCAATAGAGAAGATCGAATTACTGAAGAAATCATCAAACAAGGATTTATTCCAATTAAACTACCTCTAAAAGCAAATCTTTCAGTTGCTAACTTTCACGCCATAGCGGAAGAAGAAGTGCAGAAAGAACAAGAAATGAAAGCTAGAAATGGTAGGGAAGAAACGGTTACTCCAAAATGGAAGATTATCAATCGTTACCAAAAATGGATGGAAATCCAACAAGAATACAGAAACATTTTCCAATAGAAGGGATTGAGCAATTATGAAAAAGTTAATTAGTGGCTTAGTGATAGCAAGTTTGGGCTTAAGTTCCATTAGTCTGTTGGCTGAAGAAATAAAGAATTCCCCTTCGCGACCTGAATCTATAGGGGAAATAATTAGAAAAAAAAGTCAAGCCGATCAGCCTGATCTTGTCGAAAAGACTGTACAAGATTATGTTGTAGGTAGAGATAAAAGTAGAGAATTGTTTGAGTCTAGGTTTAAATTAGAAGCCTTGAAGAGCTTAAATGATGGAATTTTGACTGCCATTGAAACGGCGAAATTTGAAAATGATTTAGCCGCGGAGCTAGGCTTTACAGACGTAGATCAGGTTTTGGCATTTGAAATTACTGGAAATGCTTTAGGTATTCTTACCGGTGTTGGACTAAAAGGATATCAGCTCCGAAGTTTTTATAGGTTTTTACAAAATGACCCCGTACTTGCTGCTGCGATGGAGAATTACAGAGTAGCGGACGGTGAATATTCAAAAGCTTATTATGACTTAATTGAAAAGCAGCAAAAAAAGCTGATGAAAGAAAATGAGATTCAAGATTTAAAGGAATCGATTGTAGAAGTTGAAAGAGAAGGACCTATAGGAGCACTATCTAATGTAGATGCTGAGATGGATGAGCTTAATAAAGCCACAAAGGAAGAACTTAGTAAACTCAGTAATGATATTAGCAAAAGTAAATCAGAACTTAAAAGAGCGGAGGCTAGGTTAAGTGCAGCAAAAGCAGCGAATACGGCTATGGTTGAATACACTGAATTAAATCCAAATTTTTTAAAAGAAACGAACAGCCCTTATGACCTTGAAAGAATTAATGCAATTCAAACGGAGCTTAAGACGGCAGAAAAGAATTTGAAGGAAGTGAATATTAAGCTAACTTTTTTAGAAGAGCGCTTTAGTGAGGTAAAAGAAACTTCTGAGCTAGAAAAAAACAAATTAGCTCGTAAACGTTCGGCTATAGAACTTGAATTAAAAGAAAAAACAAAAACCTTTAAGAATAAAATTAGAGGTAATGAGAATTACATTAGTAATACCCTAAATCCTGAGATTGAAAGCTTGGAAGCGAATTTAGCCGAAAAGAAACTTGCACGGAATAAAAGTAAAGTATTCTTAACTGGAACAAGGCTAAAAAAATGGACAACACGTTTCTTAGGTAGATCAGTTCTTGGGGCAGCTACGACCGTAGCCACAGTTCCTTTGGTGATTGTAAGCAGTAATGACTTAGCAGAAAACATTCAAATTGCCTGGAATGTTTCTGAAGACGAATCTGTTGACCTATTTGCTGTGAATCAATTGAAAAACTTTTTAATTAAAAACTCTGAAGAGTTGGCAGTTGAGATAGCTGAAATGGAACAGTTAGAATTAGATTACTATATGCAGATGTCTAAAAAGACTAAAGTATACGATTTACAAGATTAGTTTATTTAAGCGGTCTTTGAGGGACCGCTTTTTTTGTAGGAGTGAATTGAAAAAATTATCGATATATTTATTTCTAATTAATTTACTGTGGATACAGGCTTTGTATTCTGTAGACTCTCTTACGGCTGAAGAAAAAGCTGTGAAAAGAGAAAGGATTGAAAAGCTAAGTAGATTTCGAGAGCAGGTGCGGGAGAATGCATTTGTTAATACTTTAATACTCTGTGAAGCTTTTCGTGAGGAATATTATTACGGACCAATTCCTGCTGTAGATGAAGCTTTAGAGAAAATAAAAAGCGAAGAGGGACTTGTTGGCTATGTTCCAACAAGTAGCGAAGAAAGAGATTATCTAGCAAAATACCCTGTTCGCTTTGATGAAGCCTTGTTGTTGAATCTTCCCGACGAAATTCAATCCAATAGGTATATGGGATATCTATTTTCAAATGGAAACAGAGACAAAGCTTTTATTGAGTCTTATCTTGAGCCTATTAAAGATATCTATGGTGCATACTTCGGTAAGAAAAATGACTACAATCAATTGTACGGAGTTCGAGAGGATCAGTTTTCTTACTATTTTGGTTCCCTTTATTTAGACTTTTTACTTGAGTCCAATGGCTTTTACCGAGCAAGTCTTCTGTGTATAGGAAAGTTAGAGGGTGGAGAGTTGCATT
>JAYZXX010000113.1:0-5322 GCA_036140815.1 Bdellovibrionota bacterium
AGAATCCATGGGTCACTGAACATGATGAGCCCGGTAGAGTTTACTGAAAAATTTAGCCGTGGCGAGACTCAGATACTAGACGTTTCTGTGTAACGAAAAATTCCGGATTTAGGGGGTTGACCCGGAAAAAGACATAATGAGATTGTGTTAACTAAAACTTTTTTTAAATGAAAAGGTATTATTGGATTCTCCTTGTTTCTGAGATTATAGGCGTTTAAGGACTGGCTTTCAATGCTTGCTCGACTTTCTTTGTGGGAGAAATAAACACTTTTTTCATATGTTTCTCCGTATTGTGAAAGTGCGTATACTTTAATTTAAATCAATTATGATGTTACCCCAATCATGGGTGTTGAGATAACTACGCTTCCAGTCTCTAAAACGCTGCCTTACTTTTATATGAGGGTGTCCATATTTTTCTTTTCTACTGCTCATTAGAAAATTTGCCTTTTCTCCTCGAGCTAAAAGCTCGGGACTACTGCTTGAATTTGAGCCATGGTGGGGGACCACAATCCATTGAATATTTTTAGGAATCTTTAATGACCATTTTTTTTCCTCTGATTTGCCGCTATCTCCAGTGAAAAGAATTATTCTTTTATATAGGTAAATTAGGCTACTGGAATTTTTTGATTTAGCTTCAGGATTATCAAAAATTTTTATAAGCCCTTTGAATTTTTGTTTACAGGTTTTAATTTTTTTAAACCATTTTTTGGATTGAACTTTTGATTTTAATTTTGGGTAGTCTATCAGACACAAGGATAGCCTTTCGTGAAGGCTAGCTATGAAGTTGTAATGATCGAAGTCAAAATGACTTAGAAGAACTGCATTTACTTTGTTTTTACAAAGTGCGGTGATTTTTTCCACCGGATTTTTCTCGCCTCCTAAATCAAAGTGAATGCAATTTTTAGAGTTTACAATACTAGCAGAACTGCCTTGTCCCACATCCCAAAAGTATAGTTTTTCTGCTTTAGCATTGTAGATTGGTAAAATTAAGATTGCGACTTGAAGAAAGCCTTTCTTAAGTTTTTCTTTCTTCGCACATTTAACAATAACATTAGAAAAAAGTAGATTAAGCAAAGGTTGTAGCCTCCAGATTGTAAAGGGTGATAGTAGGGAAGATTATTTTTTAGCGCCATAAGGCTCTGAAAAATAAAATTAAAGCTATCTTGGCATAGCTTGTCTGAATAAAGATGTAGAAGAGGGCTTAAAAAGAGAAAGAATATGAAAAGGCTCATGAAGATTAGTTGTATTGGGATACTTACAGCGGATAGTTTACTTGGAAATGGTAAAAGAAAAGGAGTTAAGGCAAAAACACCTAAAGTACTTAAAATTTTCTTCCCTAGTGAGTTTAAGTTCATACTTCCGAAGTAGAAACTAAAAATGAAACTTAGCCATAAACTATGAAGATCATAACTTGAATTTACAAACAAGAGACAAAGGAAGAAGCAGATTGCCTGTGCTAGATAAGGGCTGGGAACCCAGTTTTTTAAAAGGCTTGAGTCATTAAAGTGGTATTCTAAAAATGCTCGCATTACTGGTAGATTCCAATTCCAAAGAAATGCAAGTCCTAGGCTAAGTGGTGCCAAAAAGAGACTTGGTATTTTGATTTTTTTGCCCAATTTCATTGCTATTTGAAAATGGATTCCGCTAACAACTAGGCAGCTGATCAGACCAAACTCAATGAGCAATTTTTTTTCGTAAGATGCGGGGATCCTAATTCCTAAAAAAATGGCTCTGTGGAAATCTTCGTGACTGATTGAGGCTTCAGCAGATTGACTTAAAATTATGAATATTAAGCTTAGTTTTAAAAGAAACACTCTATAGCTAAAAGCAAAACAGGTGCTTTTACTTCCTTGGCTCAGGAGCTGATAGAATCCGAGATATAAATTCAGGGGCGGGAAGTCCGTTTTTTAGGCATTGACTACAAAGGCAGTACTGGAGTCGGTTTGCTACCGTTGAGGTGCGAAATGTCCACATTCAATGTGGAAAAGTCCTAGGAGGGCTTGAATTTTAAATAGATTACCTAAAGGAATACTTTAAGTAACTAGGGCCTCAAAGCCTTATAGCCATTAGTCTGGTTCAGTGAGGCATTCATAGTACATTATTAAAAAGAGTTTTAAAATAAACTAAGCACCACTTTCTAGGAGGGAATTTGAAAGCAATTATTCTTTTAACAGGTTTGGCCTTTCTTCAAGTTTCATGTAGTAGCACTGAAAAAGTAGCTGTAGCTCCTGAGAAAAATTATGCAAAGCAAATAAAAATCATGAAGCGTACATTGAATAAACAAGCCAGTCTTGTAAAGCAGCTCAAAGAAGAGAACGAAAAGCTTCAATTGCAAATGATGGGTAAAAACTCACTAATTGGTGCTGAAGAGAAAGTGGAAGCCTCCAAAACGAGCATGGAAGAAAATCGTTTGTTTAGTAGTTTTCTCAGTGCTCATAACTCTAGAAGGTTTCGTGAGTCGAACCGGGCGTTTGATATGATGGAAAAAAGTTTTCCCCAATCAAGCCTATTCGTAGAAGCGATTTATATGAAGGGAAAGTATTCCATTCAACAAAAAGCCTATAAGACTGCTTTGAATCATATGAATCGAATCATAAGCAATTATCCAAAATATCAACGTGCCAAGTCTGCAATGCTTGCAAAAGCAATTATTTATCGTCGTTTAAATCTACTTTCCCCTTCAAAGTCAGTTTTGAAGGATTTGATTGGAAAGTATCCTAACTCAAAAGAAGCTAAAAAGGCTCAAAGTCATCTAGCTCTTTTAGAAGAAGTAGGGGAGCAGTAGGTCAGAATGAAAAAATGGATCTGTATTTTTCTAATTCCTAAAGTGGTTCTTGCGACAGATCTTCCGGATCATAGATTTGAAGAGAGTTTGGACCGAGTGTATGATTCATTGGCTGAACCGATGAGCCAAGAGGATTGGAACGATATTATTCAAAATGGTGGCGGTTTAGATGAATATGAAATTCGTCCAGGTGATAACCTTTGGGATGTGAGTCGCACAATTTTCGGTACGGGATTTTTTTGGCCTAAGTTATGGCAACTCAATTCAGATATTACCAATCCTCATGATATCCAGCCAGGTAGTAAACTGTCATTTTTAGAGCAAGGTTTAGAGGCTCCTGTCTTGGTAGAGACAGAGCTTGAAGAAAAAACTCCTCTGACTAAGGAAGAAGAAATTGCCTTAACGGAAGATGAGCTCTTAGAGCTGAAATGGGTTGAGCCAGAGCTTCCTCCAGGGAAGCCTGAGCGTCGAGTGATGAACCAAATTCCTCCAAGTTTTTTTGATTGGGCTTCTCGTGGTGAAGAAATTCCCGATGTAGGCAAGGTGGAGTCTTTTGCTGCTAATATTTTTCAATTGAAAAAATACTATGCTCAACAAATAGTTACCGATATGCCTATTGAGTCGGTGGGGACAGTTAGAGCGACAGATGCAAAGAATTCAACAACAGTGGGATTTTATCAATACACTTATGTTCAACTCGATGCGCCAGCTAGCATCGGTGAAGAGTTTATGGCTTTGTTAGAAACTGATGAGATTGAATATGCCAAAAATGATGACATCAAAAAGGCAAGGGCAGTTGAGATTCAGGGGCGAATAAAAATTGTTTCTTTGGTAGACGAAGTAAAGAAAACTTATAAAGCAATTGTTGTTAAGTCCTTCCGGCCTATTGATATGGGAGCTAAACTGGTAAGATCAGATTTCTACACCACAGAGTGGAGTGAACAAGGATCTTACTTGGATATTGAAGCAAAAGTGTTTGGTGGTCGTTATGATGCCAATAGAGAGGTGCTTGGCTTAGGGTCTATAGTCTATCTAGATAAAGGAGTGGACGAAGGATTGGAAAAAGGCAAGATGATGAACGTCCTTCGGAATAATAAAATTCGAGGAATTGAAGCTGGAATTGGAGATGCCCCTAAAATAGGAAGTATAAGGATAATTCATGCTTCTAAGGGTGTTTCAACGGGGGTTGTTGTAGACTCTGAAGAAGTTATTCAGCCAGGGGACTTCACAGGCAATCCAGTGCAGATTCAAATGGGGCAGTAAATATTTATAATTTCAACTTTTTAGGCCCAGGAAAAATTATATTTAGAGAATTTACCTAATACAATGCAAACAATATCGTGTTAGTTTTCTCTCATAATTCTTTTGGGAGGATGAAAAGAATGTTAGGGGCCAAAAAAATCTTAATCGTAGAAGACGATCCAGATATTGCCGAGTTAATTCGTTTCAATTTAAGTTTAGAGTCTTTTGTACCAATTGTTTGTCATAGTGCCGAAGATGCCTATAGAGTGCTAGAGTCAGAAGATGTAGCCTTGGTTTTATTAGACATTATGCTGCCTGGAATGAATGGTCTTGAGTTTTGTCAAAAGTTAAGACGAAACGACCAATTCCGTAAATTGGGAATCATTATGCTTACAGCCAAAAACCAAGAAGAAGATTTAGTTCGAGGTTTAGAGCTGGGGGCGGATGACTATATTTCTAAGCCTTTTTCTCCTCAGGTTTTGATCGCAAGAATTAAAACTCTTCTTCGTAGAAGTGCTAGTGAAGAAGCGATCGCAAATGATCGCTTAAAGGTACATGACATTGATATCCATTTAGGCCGTCATGAAGTTTATGTGGATGAACAGCCAATAAAACTAACTCAAAGTGAATTTTTGATTTTAGAATTTTTATGCCGTAAGCCAGGTTGGGTGTTTACAAGAAGTCAAATTGTAGATGCAATTCGTGGGGAAAATTATGCGGTTACAGAAAGAGCTATTGATTTTCAGATGGTAGGTTTGCGTAAAAAAATGGGAGATCATGCAAAATTGATTGAAACCATTCGTGGCGTTGGCTACCGTATGAAGGAGCAATGAAAAAAAGAACTTTATTTTGGCGATTGTTTTCCAGTTTTTTAGCGGTAGGCTGTATAAGTTTATTTGCCTATTTCTTAATTGTATTGGTTTATATTTATAATAGTAGCCTAACTACTCCACTGGCGAAGACTGAAATCTATGGTTTTTTTGCTAGAAACTTAGCCTTTACAAGTTTAATTATGATGTTTGTCACTGGCTTTGTTAGTTTCTTTTTGTCTAAAAAAATTGCAAAACCCATACAGGTTCTAGAAAGAAAAACCCAAGAAGGTTTGGATTCACTTAGTTCAGAGCCTCTTGTTTTTAGAGACTTTCAAACGGAAGAAGTTTCTCGTTTAGCTCAATTGATTGGTGATTTACATTCTCATCTTAATAATCGGATCGCAAAAGTTACTACTCAGAAAAATGAACAAGATGCCATCTTTATGAGTCTTTCTGAAGGTGTTCTTGCTATTTCAGGGTCTG
>JAYZXX010000114.1:0-6401 GCA_036140815.1 Bdellovibrionota bacterium
ATAAAATGGAAAAGCTAGATTGGAAATACATTCAAGCTGCTGCGACTGGATTGAGATTGTATTTATCCACAACGAATGCTTACGATCTAAGAGGCGGAGCTGTGCTGACAGGTATGACTAATTATTGGAATTCGAAGAAAATTAACATTTCTGAAAAATCTGTTCAGGATCATCTTGCTCAAGGTAATACAGAAACAGATAAAACTTATGAATTTCTTGGTAAGCTAAGGAAAGAAAATCGTCTTGATTTATACACTCAAACTACTTCGGACATCGTTGCCGGGGCGCAGTGGATTTTAGACAATGACCAAATCACTTGTACTGATAAATTTAAAGAACGTTTTGGTGATGGTGTTTGTACTCGTGAAGAGCCAAATGCTAGGGTAAATACAAATGATCAAATTATAGTTTTTGGTAGTGTTGTAAACTCAACATTAACCCCTGTGGACTCTTACACCAATTTAGATCCTGAATTTGCAAAGCAGGATATTTTAGATAATCTTGTAAAAGGATTTACTTCTGCTCGTACAACTCAATTTGATGTGGGTGGCGAAAGCTATATGAAGTTCTTCGATGCAAGACAGTTTTTCTTAAATCCAATGGAAGATATTAGTGTTTTATTGGGACAAGAATTTAATGAAGATGGGTTCAGAACTGGTTTGGCAGATCCTACTTTAAATGGAATGTTTCCTAACGGCGATATCAAGGATATGTTGAATAAATACGCGGATGATAAGTCATTGGAGTTGAGTACCAGTGAAAAATAGATCTCAGATAAAAAATCAGTCTTTGTTTGCGAAGGCTGTTTTTTTAATTAAGAAGACTTTTATCTTTGGCTTAATCCTTGGATTGAGCCAAAGTGTTTTTGCTGCTAAGTCAAAAATGGCAAAGCCGACTTATTCTTATTGTGACACTCTAAGATGCATCCAAGTATCTGGAAATTTAGCGCAGCTTGGTGGTTTGGGGAAGAATAAGATTTTAATTGAAAACGCCAGTGTTAAAATATTTGAGCTGGAAAATGGTTCTAGAGTCGCTAAAGATACTTTCAAATCTGACAATGTAGTGATTGATAACTCTACTAAGCTTATTATTGCAGAGGCCAAAAACAAGGGCGAAAGAAGCGCCTATTTGAATATGCGTTCAGGCTCATTGATGTTTTTAAATTAAACTCTTTAGTTTGCTTGCAGAAAGATTCACTATCAAAAAAAATATTAAATTCAGACAAAACTAATTTCGTTATCTGTTTTAATCCTATGAAATAATTCATCAAATTAAATCATTGAGACTTACACTTGTTAAAACGAGGGACAACTAGCTGTCTATTCTTTGTACAGATCTTTCTATATTTCAAATTAACCTCAGTTATAGGGCTTGAAATACTCTTAGTACCAAATATCTAGTATATTGAAACGAACATTAAAACTTATTTTAAGGACAGATTTGTGTTTAGATTTGTAGTTGTTTTCTTATTGTTGTTTTTCATTAAGCCTTTGTTGTTCGCTTCAAGTTCTGGTTCTTGTATTTCTTCACCTAAACGAAGTGAAGAAGCAAGAATGAAGCTTGAAGAAATCTTATTTAAAAAAGATAGTCAATCTAAGAGATATTCCCATTTGTTTAAAGATAGTGGTATAAAAACTACAGAATCAAGTTTTGATCGGGTTAGTTCACAGCTTCTTCTTCGCCTAGGTACGAATAACTTAAAAGATACCTACCAATATTTTCTTGATACAAAAAATAATGGCAAAGCAAAGGGGATTAATTGGATTCTTTGGCTTGAAAGAGCTCCTGCTTTTGTAAGAGACAAAGAAAGTTTAGCAACTTGGATTAAATTAGGGAAAGCTTATCAAGACAGCAATTTAACTAAATATGTATTTGATTTACTAGCTGAGAAATTTAAAGGAAATCTTAAGTTCCAATTGTTGATGTTAGACCAATTGATTAAAAAAATCGAAGCGAACCATGGCAATCCTCATTTAAGGATCAAAGCCTTACTAAAGGGTAAAGACAGTAAAGAAGAATTTTATTTAGAGGAATTAGAGCAATTACCATATATTAGTTCTTACATTGCAAAGCTACCCAGTTACCTAGAAATGCGTTATTTAGATAAGCTTGAAAAGAATGGATTTGAAAACACGCTAGCAAGGTGGAATACAGAAAAGTTATTAAGAGAGGAAAGCTATAGCTTTATGATGGATTATAAAGACGCCATAGAATATCGTTTACTAGAGTTTGTTGAATTTAATTTTGAAGCTCTATGGTACATTCTTTCTAGTGGTACTGCCGCCTTGATACTAGACTCAAAAATTACTTTTGAAGAAGCCTATAATGATTTAGCTCGTTTTCGAAATGTGGATGAAGCTCATTGAAATACATAATTCTTTTTCTATTGTGTTTTTACTTGAGCTCTATCGGGAAGAGCTATGGCTCGGTAGGCAATTGCTACATTAGTACTCATGAAGAGGCTTCACGTATAGGTTCTGATCGCTTTCATGAGTTAGAGAAAATGTATTCGAGCATACTTAGTGGAAGTCAAAACGCTAAAAGTTTTCAAAATTATTTGCGAGATTTATTGTCTGATTATTATTCAGTAGATAGAGTGGATCTTGCCGCACAGAACCTGTTGCAGTTGTTGTTTTATAGAAGTTTGCAAAAAAGAGGTGTAGTAGCAAAGGATGTAGAGATTCCTCGTTTTTTAGCTCATTCAGAATCTCCAAAGAAAGCTAGCAAAGCTTATAAGGTTCTTCGGTCCCCCAATTCTCAGTTAATTTCGGCTAGTTATAATCAAGAAAAAAACAGGATTTCTGTAAAACTTCCTACTCACAAAACTGCATTGGGAGATGAATTTCGCATTACTGTGCCAGACAATCGTTTTAAAAATAGCTCAGATTTAAAAGCTTATTGGTTGAAAGAAGACATAATTCTTTTTAGCAGCTCGGACGGCCTTGTTTCTAGGGCAGTGAAAGAGATTGATGGATGGGTTCTGGATAGTTCTAAGGCTCTAAAATTACCACCCGGGCTTCTAAGGCTACGAAGCTTTGATGGGACACAATTTATAAGCTCACATAGAGATGGAAATGTATTTTTTTGGCAAAGTATTAAGTCTAAGCCGGTTTCACTAGGGAATACTATGGATAAAAATTCGATGAATCCATTGGATTTTCAATTTTTATCCCCTCGCAACTTTGCCATTTATAGTTCGAATCAGATCCAGTTTTTATATGTTAATTCAAGAACTAACGAGTTAAACTATTACCTAAACACTAAGTATTCTGAAAAACAGAGTTTGTATGGCAAAGATCGCATATTGAAACTTAGTCCAGTGAGTGACTCTCGATTGATTAGTTTGCATAAAAATGGCGACCTTAGGCTGTGGCAGTTAAAAAACTCTAAATTAGAGTATTTAGAGCTTTTAGATACAGGTCTTAAATACCAAGCTGATCAAAGGTTTATCATCGAAGAATAGTGAAATCGAAAAGTTCTAATAAATTCAAAGTTTTTTGGGATCGGTTTCACTTTGCTATTCAAGTATTGTTTTGCTATACCTAGTAATCATTCTTCTGGGGGATTCGTGAAACATAAAAAGCTATTTCTAGATTTTGCAAAGCTACTACAAACAAGAATTCGTTCTTGGGATTTAAGTAAAATGCATGCTCACGATAAAGAAGACGGTTCTCCTGTGACTCGTTATGATGAAGAACTAAATTTGGTAATTAATCATTTTCTCAGAAAAAACTTTCCTGAGCACAATATAGTTGGGGAAGAGGAGCAAGATCTAAAAGAATCTGAATATACATGGTATGTAGATCCCATAGATGGAACGAAAGAGTTTATAAAGCAAAATGGGCAATGGGCCGTGCAAATTGGCTTAAGCCATAGAAATGAAGTGATTCTGGGGTTTGTCTTCCATTTCTCAGAAGATAAACTTTACTACGCCGAGAAGTCAGCTGGCTCTATCGTGTATAATTTGAAAAATGAGAAAGAAGAACTGTTAATTTTAAAGGCCGACGAACTTATACCGGAAAGTATTGGATTGGCTTCTTTCAGTAATAAAGATCAAGCGGAGCTAGATTATTTAGAGAAAATTAATATTTCTAAGATCACAGAAATGGGTTCTTTCGGATTAAAGGTGATTCAAATTGCCACAGCAAAAGCTCATGTTTATGCCAATTTTAGAAATTTAATTGGCCTATGGGATATATGTGCCCCTGAAATTATTTTAACGGAAGCTGGGGGGAAGTTTTATTTTGAAAATGAAAATCCTCCTATTTATTATCATCCTGAAAATTACCAAGTGAATCGAAAATTGCTTGCCTATCATCCGGCTATGGATGACAAGATTATCCGTGATATCTAATGAAGAAAAAATCAGTCAATACTTTCAAACGAAGCAAGAGTCAGGCAAAAAATTCTTATTGCTAACGATAGGTATTCCCGGTTCGGGAAAGTCTTACTATTTAGATCAATATAAGGATCAGTTTTTAAAAATAAGCAGTGATGATCTAAGACAAGAGATACTTAGAGAAGCTAAATCGAAGGGAGAAAAACTCCTTTTAAGAGGGAAAGAACAAGTAGCTAATCCTAAAGATGCCAGTCACGTTTTTGCCCCCGAATTACGAGACAGAGTATATGAAAAGATTGGGTTGTTGTTCTCTGAGGCGATCAGACAAAGAAAATCCGTTTTACTAGATATTACAAATGTGAGTTTGCAACGGGTTTACTATATGATGCAAGCACGGGCCTGCAATTATGATGTGGATGCATTTTATTTTCTTCCGAAAGATCTTGAGCAGCATTTAGAAAATATTCAAAAACGTGTGGAAAAAGGTGGATTGGATTTGGCTCCATTGGATGAGGCCGATAAAGAAGGGCGCCGAAGAAAGATCATTCAGTCAGTTTTATCCTGTTTCAAAGTATTTAGCGCCGATCTAGGCCTGAATCCAGACTATAAAAAACTACAAAATCCTCAACAAATCTGGTTAGATCCAGCCATTTGGAAGTATGACGGGCCAAGCTATGCAAATTTTTTAGACAGCCTTGATGCGAAAAGCCAAAGAATACTGGACGTGTTGAAAAAAGAAGATATATTCAACCACATTATAAAACTGAGTTAAGTCCTACTGAGGAAAATATGGAAAATCTATTTAAATTAGATAAGTTAGAAAAAACTTATCCCAATGGAGTCCGCGCCCTAAAAGGGGTTAGTTTCGATGTTAACAAAGGTGAATTCTTAGTGATCATTGGTTTGTCTGGTTCAGGGAAATCTACAATGCTTCGCTGTTTAAACCGAATTCATGAACCTACTGGTGGTGACCTACAGTTTAAGGGGAAATCAGTGGTTAGTCTGAAGGGGCGTGAGTTAAGACAATATCGTTCTAAGATCGGAATGATTTTCCAACACTTTAACTTAGTTCCTAGAAAATCCGTATTAGAAAATGTTCTTACAGGTACTCTATCTCGTACTAGCATCTTCAAGTCTGTTTTTAATATGTATTCTGATGAAGATCGTGCAAAGGCTTTAGAGTTGATTGAAGTGGTTGGTCTTAAAGGCAAAGAAATGCATCGCGCTGATAACCTTTCTGGTGGTCAACAACAACGTGTTTCTATTGCTAGAGCATTAATGCAAGATCCAGAAGTTTTACTTGCCGATGAGCCAGTGGCTTCCCTAGACCCTGCTACCTCTCATTCTGTAATGGAATACCTAAGAAAAATTCAAAAACAGTATGGCATTACAGTGATTTGTAACCTTCACTTTTTATCTCTTGTTCGTGAGTACGGAACTCGCGTGGTAGCTTTAAAAGGCGGAGAAAAAATGTTTGAGGGGAGTCCTTCAGAGATCGATGAAGATTGGTTTAAACGTATTTATGGCGAGCAAGCTGTAGAAGTAACAATCAACTAGGTGATAGCGATGAAGAAAAAATCTACTGCATTTAAAACATTATTAATCGACTTTTTATTAGCCTCTTACCTTGTTCTTTGTATTGATTCGTTTATTTTCACTCGTCATACGATGGAAAACGGAATTGACTGGGCAAGCTTTGGCGTGGTTTTACTAATTGGTTTGATCTTGGGTTTAATCTTAAACCGTGTTTCAAAACTATCTATCGGGAAAATGTTTCTGAAAGAATATGACACTTCTAAAGCTCGTGGACTTGGCCAAAAGCCATACGCGATTTTAGGACTAGTGATTTTGGCTGTGACTTTCTATGTTGGAGTTTTGGTTACTGAGTTAAGTTTCTACGAATTTTTCAGCCAAGCGGGGATTCAAGGCGCTACTAGAATCTTTACTGCTTTACTAAATCCTAATTTTGAAGTTTTAGATCAAGGTATTCTAGCTGTAATCGAAACTATCTATATGGCCTTTATTGCGACAGCTTTTTCTCTGCCTTTTGCTTTCTTGTTAT
>JAYZXX010000115.1:0-19369 GCA_036140815.1 Bdellovibrionota bacterium
TATCAAATGACTTCACATTATATTTGTAAACGTAATTTCATTTCAAGTTTAAAAGAAAAAAAGGACTTCGAAGCCCTTAAATTAATTTATAAGCATAAGAAATGAGCTACTCTAAGGATCTAAGCCACTTCGAGCACTCTCTTAAGAACCTACCTTAGGTCTGAGCATGATTCCTCTGCAGCAATAACCCATTTTTGAATCCCTTTAATTTTGGCGAAATGATTGGAATAGTAACCAGCTAAACAAATGGCCTCTGCTTCCGTCTGTATTTGAGAGCAAACTGAGATTACAAAAATGCGATCCACTTCCTTAGAAAAGGAAAAATTAAAATTAGAATAAATACCAGCTCTACAAATTGCCTCTGCTTTTGACTTCAGTTCCTTACAAGCATCTTTTCCAAGAGCTTTTACATCTTGTTCGACAATAAAGGTGTTAGGGTTCTTAAAAATACCCGCTCGACAGATTCCTTGCTTAAGATCCCCTTCTTTTAAGGCAAAAGACTTTAGACTGAGTAACAACAATAGACTTATAAAAACTTTCGAATTTAACATAAACACTCCCCAAAAAATGTGCCAACCGGCCGGAGACTACCAATTAACAAAGCAAGGGGTATAGTATTTAAGCAGTACAGTAAAAGTTTCAGTGGCTATAAAGAAAATCAAACAAAGTGAAATAAAGAGACTTGTTAGTGGAAGACTTGCTATATAATTTTCATTTTAATAGCCTCTGCAGACAGATTATGTTAGCTCAAATCATGAATATAAAAAATCTTGCCTCCTTCTCTTTAAGCTTGTCCATTGCTAGTTCTTCTATGGGCATGACTTGCGAGATTTCTTCTGAAAATAATCATTCACAAATATTAGAAGCAATCCATTTCGCAAAAAAACATCATGAAGGACAATTTAGAAAGTTTGATGGACTCCCCTATTTTACCCACCCAATACGAGTTGCTAAAATCGTAAAACAGTATACCGAGGACAGCGATTTAATAATAGCTGCCTATTTACATGACCTCATTGAAGACACAAAGGTAACTAAGCGATGGATCAAGAAAAAATTTGGTAAACGGGTTGCTAATATAGTAAATGAGCTAAGTTCAGATTCTTCGAAAATTGAAAAAATGGGATCAAAAGCAGAATATCTTGCCAGTAAAATGCAGAAGATGTCCTTGGAAGCCCTCTTGATAAAGCTATCAGATCGTCTTGATAATGTTTCAGATTTTGAAGCTGCAAAAATTAACTTCATAATAAACTATAGAGCTGAGACCAACTACATCCTTTCAAAAGTATCGAGGAGAGAAGATCTCTTAAATAGTCATAAATCTTTAATCAGCAGAATTTATAAAGCTATGCATGATGGAGAAAAACTTTATCAAGCAAAAGTATTTGGCCAAAAGAATTTTAGGAACTTGAAAAATGACATCACGGAAGCTGGTTTTATTTTTCAGGCCACTAAGGTTTCTGCTCTACTCGCCAAGCGATCAGCCTCGGTAAATCATCGTAGTGTGGTATATTTAGTTGGCGTTCCTAAGTATGAGGAACTATCGCAATATTTAGATTTAAAAAGAAATTTTGGAACAGAAATCGCCGACCTTGTCGAAGAACTGAATTCAAATATTTCTTTAAATCAAAGCATGGTCAGTTTATCAGATGAAGCTTTAAACATTCGCCTGGCTGGAATTCTTGAAAACTTAAATGAAATATTTAAAATGGAAGCTCTTGCAGATTTTGAAGAATATATACAGCAAACAGAAGAGAAGCTTAATGGCCTTAAAAACTCTGAGCGAGATCTTAGCCAAGATCACATATATTTTATCGGTAGAATAAATATTGTTTTAGATCGTAGTTTGAAAAAATTGAAACTGATGGAATAAAAAGCTAGTGAAAGCCAGTATACTATGAATATTCTCCGGTTTTCTACTTTTTGGGGTTTAAATTCTTATGAAAATTATGTAAGGCTGTACGCAAAGCCTTAATTTGAGTTTAACCAAAATTAAGTGGGTTAGATAATAATTAGTTAAAACTGCCTTCTTTAATTACTGCCCAAACCAACCAAACTAGTGCATTTATTCAGTTTTTTACTTTTTCTAAGCTTAGATTCTTGTAAAATCTATTTTTACACAATGGATTAAATCACAATCACTTAATTTACATATTTCCGTAATTAAAGAAGCTGGTTTAAAAAGCTTAAGTATTGCATTCCGCTAAGGAATCCGTTCTTTGAAGCTTTGACGAATTATGATGAGTATATATATACAATAAACTTAAAAGTACTCCTGCCCCAGCCAAGGAAATTCCCACCAAAAGAGATGACTGAAATCCATATCCCATAGCGATTGGCATCCCTCCTAAAAAAGCTCCCAATGCATTGCCAATATTAAAACTTGATTGTCCTAAAGAGGAACCAAGCATCTCAGCTTCTTTACTATTTTTTATCAACAACATTTGTAATGGAGAAGCCAAAGCCAATGCCGCTGCGGTTGCCGCAAACACCAATCCCCCTAGTACATAAATATTTTCACCAAAGATATAGATGCCACTTAAAATAAGAACTAGACTCCCTAGAAATATAAGAATTGCAAATCTTGGAGCAACTCGGTCGGCAACTTTACCGCCAAGCATATTTCCTGCCGTCATACCTAAACCAGCTATAACCATTAAATACGGCATCCAGGACTCTGGTAGCTTACTTACATTGATTGAGAATGGTGCTATGTAACTTAAAAGAGCAAATAATCCTCCTGTGCCGATCGAAGTGATAGCAACGATCAAAAGCAGCTCCGGCTTTTTAATAATTTTTAAATCTTTCTTAAAGCTAGCTGATTTAATTCCTTCAAGTTGTGGAATCCAGAATTTTGCTGATATTGCGCAAGTCATCCCTATCAAAGCAACTAATGCAAAGGTAATACGCCAACTAAAATGATGTCCAATATAAGTTCCTAAAGGAACACCAATGACATTTGCGATAGTTAAACCAGAAAACATAGCAGCCACGGCACTGGCTTGTTTTCCCTTAGGTGCAAGTCGACTTGCAACTACGGCACCAACTCCGAAAAACGCTCCATGAGGTAAGCCTGAAAAAAATCTAGAAACTAGTAAAAACTCAAAATTAGGACTAATGACGGACAAAAAATTTGCAAAAGCAAAAGCAGTCATCATTACAATAATCACTAAGTTAGGTCGAAAGCGACTGGTGCCACCCGCTAGGATGGGGGCGCCTATTACCACTCCCAATGCGTACATTGAAATCAGACTCCCAGCCTGAGTAATACTAATCGATAAATCACTTGCCACGTCAGGCAACATTCCCATTATTACAAATTCGGTGAGTCCAATTGCGAAGCCACCAATCGCGAGTGAAAATAAGCTTTTATTCATTCGTTTATCCAGGTTTAAAATTTAAGATTTAAATATACACCTTAAAACAAAAGAGATGTTAAAAAACTTCATGAATCAATGAAAGTATTTATTAGCAATAGACTTTGATTAGAACTTTAGTAAAAAAATGAATCAAGAATACAAGTCTTATTTTTATGGAAAGAGAATTGCTTTCCATAATAACAGAATTCAAACACGAAAGGCTTCTCGACATTTGTAACACTTTATTTAGCCAGTAGATTTTTTAACCCAATGCTACCGGCTAAATAAAAATTAATTTAAATACTTAGAACCTTTTCACCGTGCTGAGACTGATCCAAACCAAAATCCTCTTCATCTTCACTTACACGTATAGCGGTAACAAAAGATACCATCTTAATTATCAAGGCCGTAACAATCATGCTATAGGCAATGACAATCAAGCCCCCCACTAAGTTTCCCAAAAACATTTCAGACTCACCAAACAGCAAACCATTTACACCATCGGGATTCACTGCCTTGGATGCAAATACTCCTGTTAAAATTGCGCCAATTAATCCTCCACAGCCATGACAGGCGAACACATCTAAAGTGTCATCTAAGCCAAGTTTTTCTTTAACTAGCCTGGCTATACCATTACAAGCAGCCCCACCTATAAAACCCATGACGATGGCTGAACCTATACTTACGAATCCCGCTGCTGGGGTGATTACCACAAGCCCAACAACCGCACCAATAGCAGCCCCAACTGCTGATGGTTTTTTGTCCAAGATCCAATCTGCCAACATCCATATGAGCATTGAACTAGAGGCTGCTATAAATGTTGTCGCCAAAGCCTGAGCGGCAACACCATTAGCACCTAATGCAGATCCGGCATTAAAGCCGAACCAACCAAACCATTGCCGTTCCTAGTAAAATCAAAGGAACGTTATAGGTATGGGAGGTTTTTCCAAAGTCCTTTCTCTTCCCAAGCATCAAAGCAGCTGTTAAGGCAGAAAAGCCACTAGTCATATGCACAACTAAACCTCCAGCAAAGTCTAAGCCTCCCAAATTTGCAATCCAACCATTTGGTCCCCATACCCAATGAGCCACGGGGCAGTAAACTAATATAGACCAAAGAGCCATCATTGTTATCCAAGCTTTAAAACGAATCCTCTCTGCAAAAGCTCCGGTAATCAAGGCTGGTGTTATTACAGCAAATGTGGCCTGAAACATCACAAACAAAATATGTGGGAAACTAGGAGAATAATCAGCGTTTGGACCTATGCCTATGCCATTTAAAAATGCCCAATCTAAATTTCCTATGAAGCCACCCAAATCACCGCTAAAGACCAGACTATAGCCACAAATGGTCCAAAGCAAAGCAACCACTGCCATAGAGACCAAGTTTTGGAAAATGGTTGAAACACTGTTTTTGGCTTGTACCATCCCACCATAGAAAAAAGCTAAGCCTGGCGTCATAAACAAAACCAAAGCCGTTGAAATTAACATCCATGCAGTATCACCACTATCAATTGATAAATCAGTCACTTTTATTTCCCCCTTAAATGTGAAACTGTATTTAAATTTCTCATTTGTAAAAAACTACAAATGAATCTTTTATTAAATTGTTTTGAAATTTTGATTTGATTTTTTATTCGCCATGATTAAACAAAATAAAAATCTTTTTCGCAAAGTTTTTTTATCATTCTAATCAAGAGCCTATTTTCTGAGAAATTCAAATTAAAGAAAAAAATGACCTCATTATGAGGTCATTATTAAATTATAGATTAGTAATACTGCCAGCCGGAGCTATAACAAACAATGAGAGAAAGTTTCTGCCAACGCTCTAATTTAGAATCAATAAAAAAGTCTTTATAAGCAGAAAACAAGTTTTGAGCCCCTTCACTGGGGTCTAACTCTGGATAATATAAGTTAAAGAGTCTAGATAAGTTTTCTATGTTAATCTCAGAATTAATATCTAGGTCTGCATTTTCTAACATATTCATCAATATTTCTTCATCAGCAATTAGTTTATCGCAAACCTGCATTCGCACACCTTCTCTTGAGGCTGATACGATTCCGCCATGCTCTAAACCTGCAAAGCCACCACTCTCACGTATTTCAAATTTTGATCCTTGATGGGATGTTCCTGCATAGCAAAGCTCATTATCATCATAGTGAGTACATCTGCCACCGAAGAAAACCCTTTTCATTAGCAATTTATCTTTGATAATTTTCTCGATTTTTTCATTGGTTTTGTCATTTCCATCAACCAAGAACATTTGTTCTAAGACAGAGCGAACGTAGTCAACATTTCCAATTTGACTTAGATATTTATTTGTTTCCACTTTTTCTACAAGGTCATGACATTGAGTGCCCTCACAATCATAGCCATTGTCTGCATGATAAGAACTTAGATCCATACTATCAACTGCCACAGAATCAAAGCCCGTACCAGAACAGTTCTGAAAAACAACTAAAGTAGAAACAAGACCTAGTCCCATTAGAATGATTAATTTCATTATGATGCCTCTTTGTTTTTTGCCAAACGCTTTTCAGGGACAACAACTTTACCATTTGACATTGATATTAACGAATGATTATTGGGACTAGTCGATGGCACCCCAAGAATATCCGCAATAGTGCTTGCTACATTTCCAACATTATTTACGTGCCCTTCCTCATCAGGAGCGGCGTAGCCATAGCTACCATAATAGGTTGAACTATTGCTATTCTGGACATTTCCGATAACTTGTGCGCCATCAATCTTGCCCGACCATAAACTAATGGTTTGCGCTTCCCCAGCATGATCAGATCCGATCCCGTTCTGTCTCGGCCTTCTTTCAAATTCTCCTGAGAACTGTATAACAGTATCATTAAAAACACCGGTTGCTTTTAATTGATCAATTAACTCAATCATACAACCAGCAAAACATGCATAAAAAGAATTCATCAGCATTATCTGCGTCATAGCACCAAATGTATGAGCATCGAAACTATGATTCAAAACCGAAACACCAGCACTATGGCTAACATTCAATCGCAGCCATGGCAGTACTCGAATATGAACAGAGTTACTCATTCCATTATTTAAAGCGTATTCTGCAGCAGTAAAAATATCTGCTAAGTTATCTAAAGTTTCTGTATTACCAGAATTGTATCTAAAATAAGGGACCAAATTTCTCAAATCATTCTCAAGAACTTTCTTCCCATTAAATCTATATGTGTCGTCACGATCCGAGACATTTGCTAGGCCAACCGCTTTATTGTTAATTCCAATCATTTCAATATTCATCGTCGTTTGAATGATTTTTCTGTATTTATCCCTTAAAGTTACATAGTCACCAGTCATTTTATCAAGCTTATCAAACATTAGATCCTTAGCACCAGCTAAGCTCTGTAATGAACTATCACCAATGGACTTCTTGGCCGCCATAGAGCTATCCACAATTGAGTTGAAGCTAGACATCTTATCCAAAAGCGTCTTATTTAACTGATCCTTTGCTATAAAAGGGTTGGTATTATTAAATGGCTCAGTCAATTTCGCTATTAAATCAGTTCCTCCAGTAGAACTAGCAGCAAGCCTTAGACGACCCTTACCTTTTTCTGAGCGAAAAGGTACATAAACTGGGTTTACCGCAAAATGAGATATAGGGGCATTGGAGGCATCTGCTACAGCACCAGTAATTGTAGTACCTCCAATGGCAGCCTCAACCGTTTGCGCAGCACTTATGGGGTGAACACCATTGCCATTGTTTACTCCACGTATACTTAAATAGTTATTTAAAAGGTCTCCCATGGGTCTAGTAGCCCCCGAAGAATTACCAACGTTTTGCGACCAAAGGTATGGACACTTTAATCCATTTACCGTTGCAAATTTATATTCGGTGTTTTGTAGGCGACCATTTGCCTCGGTAAGATAGTTGACCACCTGATGATTAACTTTATCCGTATTTCCTTCTGTTTTTAGTCCAATATGATTATTGCTATTGTACGGATCTAAAAATTTATCAAAAACCCATCTCTCAGGTGCAGCATAGGCTTGAATTATCAATAGCTTAGAATTAGAACTGGTTGCAGCCGCTGCCTGATTGATACTTCCTAGAAAAAGCATATCAAAAATCGAACTAAATGCCGTTGCACTGATTCCCATTGAAGAATAAGCGGACATTAACTTTAAAAAATCTCTGCGATCCTTTTTCACTCTTCACCTGTCCCTGTATAATAAAATTTACTTTTAAAAATACTTTCTACTAACTTCTTTAGACTTTTATGTTTCTTAAATTCAAGCCCTAAGCGGATAAGTTCTGCTCGATGACCACTTTCATCTTCCACATAACCAGCTTTTCCTGGGTCTGGTAAAGCCACATCAACATTCATAAAATGCTTATAATAGTTTTTAGCGGCGCAGATGTAGTAGTCATCCGTTTCTGCGATTTGTTCTGCTAAGGATTCGATGCCTGAACCAGTTTTATGTACCAATTTACCATTGTAGTCTCTGTAATATAAGCGACCTATTGGCTCCTGCTTATACCAAGTTGAATCAGTAGTTTCTGACCAACTTTTTACAGAACTAATCTCCCAAGGCCTTAGCCTACTCCCTATAATCGAAGAGTTACCATTGTTTTGAGGCATTGAAAGTAAAAATTGTAAATTTCTAATGTAGCCCGCTGTTTGATCCATTCCAACATGGCATCGCAAACAAGTGTTAGCCCAACGAAATGCCGAAGAGCCCTCGGTATTGGTGAGTTGAAACTCTACATCTTCATTTCGCAATGCAGGCATTTGTCGACACAAAACATCTTCATAAACCGTCTTCGCCCAGGTCCGTGAAACAATCCCTGCACCATTGGCCTTAACTCCTTCGTCATTCATTAGATGAGTAGCAAAAATAAAAACTTGGTCGCCAATCATTCCGGCACCTAGATTTTTATTTAAGTCTTTATGCTCACTAATATAACGAGAGGCTTCTGGTCCATGCTGAGACTGACGATTATAGTAAGGAACGTTTACACCTGGGTGATCCATAAAGCCATACAAAGGCCCTCTTGGCGCATAGGGTTCTACAAAATAATCAGAACGAAAGCGATCACATTCTTGAGCGCTGTCATCAGTCGAGCATTTACTTGTTCCAGAAACCCTTTTATTTACTGGCATATTAGGGTTCATTACCTTAGGTAAATACCATCCACAGTCATCTTTAGTTTGATCTACTAAACACCTTTCGTCCTTGTAACCATATTCACGCCAAATTAGATAGGCAGGATCCTGATCCTTACGCTGAGCTTTAAGAGTTTGCTTGCTTGTAATAGCATTGGCATAGGATTCATCGCTAAAAAGAGCTTTAGTGATGTAAAAGGCAGGTTGAGTTGAGTCCATATAACTTTTTGTTGCTCTGGTGTTATTCACTGAAAAAAGCTCATAATCTGATGTCGAAAAAAAACTGGTATGAAGGCTGTGCATATTTTGAAGTACTTTTTGGCCTACTGAGTTTCGCTCCTCAATAGCAATTGCACCATTATCAGTGAAACTTGCACGATTTAAAATATCCATACATATATCTGATGCAGATTCACCCTGTTTAGCTCTAGCCAAATACTCGCTATCAACAGATATTCTGCTATTTGTTAGCTGCGCAAAACATTTTCTTACAAAAAGCTCCTCGTCATATTCAGCGGTCATTGCTGACAGTGAAACGAATAGTCCTAAAATGATAAAGTTAATTGTTTTCAATACAAACCTTCCCTTTTGTCTCTTATCGAAATCATTGCTTTTGAGCTTTAATGATTATAGGCAAAAAAATAGAAAAATATGGTATATCCAACAGCTTAGCGGAAAAGTGTCTAAAAAATAGCGGCTGTAAAATAAGCTGACATCCTTATAAGAAGTTTTTCATTTTTTTCAATTTTGATACGCTTTTTACTAATGAGTTAATGTTTCTATCCGATACTTAAGTATGAATTTAAAAAAAATCTCATTTCAATTTAGCATAGCTTCTTTTGTAGTACTAACTTTGTTCGCATACCAAAACTGTAGCGTAGAAGCGATCCATGAACTAGGTGAAGCATCTGGCTCATCAACAAATTCTGTTACCGATACTCTGGCTGAAGGTGAAAGAATAGAAATTAATACTGAACTAGAACAAAAAGCTTTAGCTATTATATCTTCAAGATGTATCAGTTGCCATAATGACTTCACAGCAAAATTTGATGTGAATGTTGAAGGCGACACTTTAGAGTTAATGGATAAAGGCCTGATAATAGCGGGCTTACCAGAAGGATCACTCCTTTATAAAAGTATGATATCTAGCAGTCGACAAACAGACGGGGTCTCCCCTATGCCGCCAAACAGTCCATTGGCAGATTCAGAAACGGCCGTGATTAAAGATTGGATTGAAAATGGTATTTCAATAATCAAAGCCAATAATGGCGAAAACGGGGAAGCTGAAATTACCTATAATTACGAAGAACACATCCAGCCTATTCTGCAGAAAAATCTGTGTCTAGATTGCCACAGTGAAGGCATTAGTAGTAATGCCAGTATGGGAGGATATATTTTATTAGACTCTTATGAACGTCTTATGAACTTTGTCCAAATAGGCAATAGTTATTCTTTAATACTAGATTCAATTCGCCAAGGAAATATGCCGAAAAATTCAGAGCCAATGAGCGATGAAGACTTTAATGTTCTTGAATCTTGGGTAAACCAAGGTGCTCTAGAAAAAGCGGTAGAAGACTAAGGGGCTATAGGAGCCCCTTTTAATGAATTAAACTTTACTTAAGTTGGATTAAAACTTCGTCATTTTGCAGTCTTAGATCTAAACTCCAAGCATTTCTGGTTGGTTTTATATTTAGATTTCTGTTGTAATGTCGAATCACGAAAATGTAGGACAACTCACCCTCTTTTTTCACTAACCACTTTAGAGGTACATAAACCTTAACAGCACTTAGGTTTTCGTTTACCGCTACGTATTCATAAGATGGTGACTTGAAGCTGAACCCAGCAAAACCACTTGATGGAAAAAAGGATAGAGAAAGATTACGCAACATAGGTAAAACTTCTTTCTTTCCACCTCTACAATTTGCTCTCTCAAGGTAAAAGCTTACCTCAACGTTTTCAGCAACAACTTCTGCCCTAGTAAGATAAATGCTATCTATCAAACCCGAGTGATTTGAACACTTTACTGGCTTCTGCGGTATAACACGTGCCTGCTGAGACCACGCAGAAAGACTAATTAGACTTATTAAAAATACACTTATTAATGACTTCATAATTCCCCCTTTGAACTATCTAAGTTCTATTTACCGAAAGCCAAAGAGCTTGCAAACAACTTTTTTTCAAAAGCAGCTAGCAAAATAAGTATTGACTAAAGTTTTTACCAAAATTTTATCTATAAATTTAAAGATTTGCTAAAAAATTAATTAGCGCAAATGAGCTTTCAGAGATATATTAATAAATGAGGTTAAATTACTATAAAAGTAAGCAAAAAATAAAAATGAAATGTAAAGCCTTCCTAATCGCCGACTCTATTGATACCAAAAGTCTACCTAGCGAACGCCAATTCCGAGATGCAAGCCTGCTTAGAGCTGGCAACAATATTTTTTTCGTATTTCCCTTTGGAGCCATAGTAGCCTGGGGAGACGGTGGAATCAGTGATGCTCTTTTGTTGTTAAAAGACTATATGACCAATGCTTACACGCAAGAAAGATTTATTACGGATCTTTTTGAAGTAGATATCACCAGTGAATCCAACAAGTTAATTTTTCAAGATACAATCTATTTAAAAAATCTTGATAATGACGATTTAATTAAACTTTCACTTTCTCATTCTATTGCTCAATCTATGCGTTTAAATCATTTAGAAGATTTAATTTTAGAAAGTATCAAAAGAATTAGCCATGTACCTCAAGATTTGGCCACCCACGGAAAAATCAAAGAAGGAAAGGTTGAGATTTCTAAAATGCAGGGGCATTTGTATTTGCTGAAAAGTAAAATCAGCTGGGAGCACTCGATCTTAGACACTCCCGAATTTTTCTGGGAATACCCAGAGTACGACGAGTACTACCATAAAATGAATCACTATTTAGAACTAGCGCCTCGATTAGAAATCCTTAATCACAAAACCACAAGCATTGATGAAATACTGTCGATTTTGTCGAATGAACTAAACCATCGCCACTCAAGTAAATTGGAGTTGGTTATTATTTGGTTGATTCTATTTGAAATCATCATCTTTTTCTTGAAAGACATCTTTAAAGTAATCTAAATTTCTTTTTTTATTACCCATAAATAAATCCTGAAAGCGCCCAAAAAGGTCATGCTTTCAGGATATATACACTTTTGCCTTTTCCACACTTTTTCCACGTTTTTTCCACACTTTAAAAAAAACTTAAACATCTTCTTCACTTCCCTCTTTTCCACAATTTTTGGTTCCAGCATTGCTATTTAAGAGGCTGCAAGGAGACAAAAATGAATTTGTTAAAAAAACTTATAAACTTAGTATTAATCGCCTTATTACCTTTACTTAACATTGCTTGTGGAAGCGGAGACAGCACTGGAGCCACTGCAGCCTCTTTTTACTATTCTAGTGGAAGTTGCTTTAATGGCAGCACTGGAGCTGTTGTTAGTTACTCTTACTGTAGCTACTATACATCCAACGGATACTGCTATTCCACAGATACTAATGAGCAAGTTACAACTAGTTATTGCTCCACCAGTACAAACTACTATACATCCAATGGCTATTGCTATGACTCATCCACTGGCTATATAGTGAGTTCAAGTTTATGCTCCTCTACAAGTACAACCTACTATTGGCAAAATGGGTACTGCTATAGCTCTAGTACTGGATATATTGTAAGTAGTAGTAACTGTAGTAGTACCAGTAGCTCTACAACCAGCTCCTGCTACGGAACTTACTACACCTATTACTACTATACATTCGTTGCTGTAACTTGTAGTGGTAGTAATTGTAGCGGCCAATACTTATATAATTCTTCTGGTAGTCCTGTTTATTGCCAATAAGATTTAGCAAATTCTTGCACATCGCACTATTACGGACCAGTTAGACTGGTCCGTTCTCAATTTGAGACTCTAATTTCATGAAAGAAAACAATGATTTAAAAAAAGTTTTTTGAAATTCGTTTTTTTTAATTGCTTCCACAATTGCTCAATACTTAGCCCCCAATATAGTACATGACCAAAGTTCTCAAGAAAGGAGACTATAATGAAAAATTTAAAAATAAACTTAAGCCTACTTAGTGTTTTAGTATTTGCAATCCCTAGCTACTCACGACCTCAAGGGCCACCGCCATTATCTACGGATGTTGAAAACTGTGTAGTAGAAAGTATCGGAAGCCTTTCGGCCTTAGATGAGCTTAGCCACGAAGACCGCGGAAGTTTACTTTCTAGCTGTGGAGCGGAAAAACCAGAACATAGACCGCCTCAAATGCAACTGTCAGAAGAGGATCAAGCCTGTTTAGAATCCAAAATCGGTAGCCCAGAAGCTAGGCCAAGCAGAGAAGAAGTGGATGCAGCAATGGATAGTTGCAATATAGAAAGACCAGCTCCCCCACAACACAAAGCTATAAACGCTAGTACATCAGAGGAAATTGAAGCCTTGATTTCAAAATACAATAATAGCTCAAATCCTGGAGAGCAAGAACACATCAAAAGAGTTTTAAAAGATAGTTTTTATTCCCTTGATAATGAAGATTTAAAAGACAAAATAAGAACTTTTTTAGTAAGTAAAATAAAATTAAGTGGCCAAGTTGCTGTATACAACACACCAGCAACTGCTGCTCAATAATAGGTTTCGGTCTCGGAGGAGTTTCAAATGAAAATCAGAATGATCCCCAAATTTTCCCTAATGCTTTTCATATCAAGTATTTTCGCAGTCAATTTCCCTATTATGGCAGAAGTTCCTCCGGGACCGATGAACCTTAGCTCAAAACAAAAAGCTTGTTTGGATGAATATTCTGATGGCGAAAGGCCGAAGCCTGAGGAAATGGAAAAACTTTTTGACCTATGTGGAATCGATGCGCCTAAACATAAACCGGGTGAAATCTCAAGGGATGATAAAAAAGAACAAACGGAAGCTGACAGCCTGGAAGATTGTGACTGTGAAGAAGAGAGTATGGTGCTTAAAAATGCAAAACAAATTGAAGAACTCTTAGAAAAGATTGAAGATCTTGAAGAAAAAAATGAACGATTGGCTAAAAAAGACAATAGAGAATCAAGAGATAGAAAAAGAAACTCTCGTCGAAATAGAGATGAAGACGATGAAGAATTTGAAGATGAGGATCGCCCAAGTCGCAGAAGGTCCAATGCCAATAGAGAAAATGGAAATTCAATTTTGGACAATATTTATATCGGCTACCGATCTCAGTATGGAAATACCAACCTAGGACAAAGCTCATTTCCACAGGCAAGTCAAAATTTTTATTATAACCCCCAAAACCCTTACGCCTACGCTATGACTGATTTAATGGGAGGAGGAATGGGAAGCCAAATGGGTATGAGTGCCATGAATATGAATTCAAGTATGGGTATGGGAATGGGAATGAGTATGGGTGCTAATATGGGAATGGGTATGACTTACTCTGGAGGCTCAGGCATGGGCTATACCGGTATGCCAAACTATTCCATGATGAACTACGGAAACTATAGTTCTTACCCAAGCTACTACAACTACCCGACAAATAACTATGCAAGCGGTGGAATGAGCTTCGGTCTAGGTGCAAGTTTTGGTGCAGGTACAGGAATGGGCTATTCCTATTACGGTTATTGACCCTTCCCCCATAGTGAGGTTTATAATGATTTATCAGGAAAAAATTATGAAAGCATTAATCGTTGAAGACGATCCTGGAATTGCTAGGACCCTACAGGTAAATTTAGAATTAGAGGGCTTCGAGAGCTTCTGGGCAACTAGTCTTAGTCAAGCCTTTGAAAAAGAGTCTGAACATCAAATTGACCTAGTCCTGTTAGACCTTGGCCTGGGCACTGAAAGTGGTTTTAAATTTTTGGAGCATATGATGGCGAAAAAGTCTCGGGTTCCAGTGATCATCCTATCTGCTCAAACTGATGAAGACTCTGTGGTAAAAGGCCTAGAAATGGGTGCGAAGGACTACCTTCGTAAACCCTTTGGTACCAAGGAATTGATCGCAAGAATTAAGTCAGTAACTCGAATCCCGCAGAAACACGATGAAAAAATAAATTACGCAGGTCTTTGTATCTTAACAAATAAGAGAAGTATTCAATACAACGAAAGGCACATAAACCTAAATCGACGAGAGTTTGATATTCTTAATTTCTTAATTGAAAATGCTGATAATATCGTTAGCAGAGAGACCTTAGTTCAAGCCATCGATAAAGACGCAGAAATTTTTGATCGCACCATTGATTCTCACATAAGCCACTTGAGAAAAAAATTAAAAAAGGAGCAAGTGGATAGCATTAAAATTTCTTCGGTGTATGGAGTAGGCTACCGCTTGGAGAAACGATGATCCACTGGCGCTTACTTAGAAAATATATCCTTTGGAGCACCCTCTCTCTCTTGGCCTTCGTTTTATTAGGCTATTATATCAATCAAATGGTTTTTCGTTTGTTACATAATATGGATCAAGAACAAGCCGAAGAAAAACGCTTTGCACCTGTGTTCCTGGCCAAACTAGTGGATAATCTAGAAGGTGAGAATCTAATTGCTAAAATTAAGCTTTTTAATGAAATTCATTCTGATATGGGTCGAGGATTCTTTAAATTATCTCTCTTTGATGCAAATGGAAATCTGCTATATGGAAGGCCACAAAAAAATATAAATTGGAATAAGATCCAAATGAAACTCCCTAAAGAACCTTATGAAGCCTATACCATTGCAAAAAGCAATTATTCAATGCCGATGCCACCACCAAACTTTGATATGTCTCCTCCACCAAACTCAGGAGATAGACCACAAGCAAGAGGTTCCTTCGATCCCCAAGGCCCACGCCCTCCGGGGCCACCTGATGGCAATTTTCGGCCAAGACCAGGTCCTCCCGGTGGCTTTGAAAAGAGTGACTACATCATTCGCCTAAACAACAACTTCTTTCTTTATCTAGAAAACTCTATGGATCAAGGCCCTGGACCTGGAATGCCATTTCGCGAAGGTAGCTACCGAAAATGGATACCTTGGATATCGAGTATATCACTATTTGTTTCACTACTTTTTGGAGTTATATTTAGTCTTTCGCTAGTATATTTCTCAATGAAACGAGGAATTATTCAAGCGGATAAAGTAATTTCAGAAATGCAATCTGGAAATCTAAAAGCTCGCTTTAAAATAAGCAGAAAAGATGCTTTTGGCGACGCTATGCGAAGATTTAATTTCATGGCAGATGAAATTGAAAAATTAGTTCAAAGCCTCAAAGAATCAGAAAGTGCAAAAAATAAACTCTTACAGGAGCTCGCTCATGATCTCAGAACTCCTATAGCATCACTGAAGGGATTATTAGAAACCCTGTTAGGAAAGTGGCAACACTTAGACGTGGAAGTGAGGGAAGAGTTTCTCCAACTTTCTTTAAGTGAAGTAAACTACTTCGCTAAATTGGTCGAGGATTTACTGTTTATTTCTCAAATGCAAGATAGTTCCTACACAGCCGAGAAACAATCTATGAATGTAGTAGATCTACTAACTGAACAAGTTGACAATTGCTCGACGCGCTACAAAAGCTTGGGTAAAAATGTAAGTTTAAATTTTGAGGCGCCAGAAGAACTTACAATATTTGCCAACCCCTATCTCCTGAAACGACTTTTTATAAATGCCCTAGATAATTTTTACTCCTTCGCCAAGAGTGAAGTAAAAATAGAACTTGAGGAACTAGAAAGCTCTATCCTTATTCGATTAACCGATGACGGCCCTGGATTCCCCACAGATCAACTAGAAGGTTTTGGGAAAAAGAAAGCCTCAAGAAGTATTCAAGCTAATTCAAACAATGGAAGAATATCCGTAGGAATCGGAAGTTTAGTAATGAATAAAATTGTAGAAAACCACAATGGAAAGATGATTCCCAAAAACATTCAAAGCAAAAACTCCCTAGTACAAGGGGCCCAACTAGAAATCTATTTGGAAAAGAATAAGTCTTAAACTAAAGAGAAAACCTATGGCTATTTCGATGCTCTACAGAAGACAAATTTGGCCAGGTAAAAACATAACTCCTAACACTGGATTTCTCCCAGGAGACAACTAGTCGACCACCGTGCTTATTTATTAACTTTCTGGCAATGCTTAATTCTATACTCTCATTCTTTAGACCATCTTTTATAGACCAGAGATCATTCTCTTTAAAAAGCTTTTTTGACTGCTCTGAAGAATTCACTCCAATAGAGTTGTCCATAATTTCAAATCGAGTAATATGCTTCTTGGCATCGACTTTAACCCAAATATTTTTTTTCTCTATCTGACTATTTTTTATAGAGTCTTTAAAAATGCATTGCAATACTTTTTCAATAGCTCTCGATGACAACATAAACTCATCAGATCTGTCAATATAATGAACAAATAGACAATCTCTATTTTTATCATTTAGGAGTAAATCATTGACGACACTTTCTAAACTAGTTTCAAAACTATCTTCTTCAATTTTATCCAATGTCAAATAGTCGCGAAACGAACGAAGCCTATCGTAAAGAAGAGCAATTTTATTTTTTACGTCCTTTAGGTTATTTTTAGAAGGCAGAAGAACCTGATTGTCATCAATATTGTAGATACTCTCTTTCACTTCAAGAAGAGGTTCTTCAAAATCATGTAACACAACTTCATTAAAAACCTCTAATTCCTGCTTATTGTTTTGCAAATGACTAAAGGCTCTCATCAACTTTTCTTCGTTTCTTTTTCGCTTACTAATATCACGTATCACACCAATAAAAATTACTTTTTTAGAGACAACTACCTCCTCGACAGACAATTCAATTGGAAACAATTCACTATCCATCTTTTTTGCAAATAACTCTCTCTTCTGACCTATGACATTAGTTTGCATAGTTTCAAAATATCTCTCTAAAAAAAAGTCGTGATTTTCGGCGTACTCTTGTGGCATCAGCATAGATATGTTTTTACCTATTAAATAAGATATCTCATAGCCAAACATTTTTTCAACAGACTGATTACAGCTTAAAATAATACCTTTAGAACTGATACTAATAACTCCGTCAGCAATATTATTAAGGATGGTCTCACTTTTAGTGAAGTTTTCATGTAACTCATCTGCCAAGCCTTTAAATGAACTTGCTAAATGCCCTAACTCCCCTGGGAGACTCGTATCTAAATAAAGCTTATGGGAGTGGTTTTTAGCATCTAAAATTTTTCTAGTCATTGTCTTTAGAGGTTTTAATAATTTTTGACTTAAAATTAAAAACAAAAAACTGAAAGAAAGCACCACAGCTAAGCCCAGAACAATATTTCTTTGTATAAAATGGTCATATTTAAGAAAAAGGCTTTGTTTGGGGAACTCAAGTTTTACATAAACAAAATCATTTAAATCTAATCTATTATAAAATATCTTTTTATAGTAAGAAACCGTGTTTTCACTTTCCAATAATCCCATATTTGCCTCTAGTTTCGAGACAATACTTGAGCTTCCATCTGATTGGGCATCCATTTTGAAATCTAAGCTAGTAAATTTTGAATCATAATCACGTTGAATACTTGTGCCAGTATTTGTACCCACCTCGACCTTAACATTGCCTGAGTTTAACGGCATATTAGCAATTAAAAGTTTTTCAAATGCGATATTGATCACAAAAAAACCAAAGAGCTTTTTAGTATTCTCTTTGTAGATCGGATATACAGCACGAAGGGTAGGAAGTTTTTCTTCTGTTACTTTACCGTTTTCTCTATTGAAAGTTACGTCAGAAAAGTAAATCTCTCCTCGTTTTAGAGCCAGAGAGTTCTTAAAATAACTTTCTGAAGCTTTTTCTTGTAAGTTCGTTTCACTAACCCTAAAAACATTAAATCCAGATCTATCTACTCGAACAATTTCTTTTCCATTATCGGCCAATTGTATAAAACGCAACTGAGTAAAATGATCATTCTCCATGATAACTGACTCAAAAATGGTTGCTAATCTATTTTTCCATAAATCAAGCTTAGAACCATCTACTGGGTCCTTCCCAAAGTTCTCACTACTCCTAATTATTCCTTGAAAAGGCGGTGTCGCAGCAGTAACCCTTGAGAAAGACTCTACACTCTTAAAGGCGTTTTCTATATTTTTTGAATAGAGACGAGTTTCATTTTGAATCCTAAGCTCAACATTCGACATTGTGAAAGCTGTAAAATCAAGATAAACAATCGTCCCAAGAACGGTCGTCAGAGAGGAAACAAAAACAAAAAAGTAGATACTAATTTTTGTATTGATCGAAATGTTTTTACTCACAATCCCCCCCCTAGGTTTTTAAATAAAGTACATTTCACTCCCTTAGATGTTAAGAATAAAAGCAAATATTTTTTGGACCTTAGCTATAGCTTTTATGATTCCCATTTTATCTGGTATTTGGCTGTTTTCCCATGCTTATTGTTAACAAAGCTTAACATTCTCAAACTGGCCCCTTTAATTGCGGATGGGAACCAAGTTTAAACAAAGCTTTAGATAACAAATAATCCGGAGCCCAGCATTAGAGACTTAAAAGCTTTTGATTGTGGTAATTTATGTAAATATCAATGTGGTCTTGTAGTTTTTCTTGAAGCTTTGTGGTCGTCCAAGTTTTTCGCACTAATCTAGATATAGAATACCTCAACATAGCACAGGTATGATTTAAGCTAAACAATGGATCAAAGCCTCCGGCCTTAAGCTCTCCTTGGCCAACCACACAAGCCCTCCTACCTTTGTAACTAATGTGCTCTGCCTGGGGAAATACCTTCTTTATAGATTTTGGATAATGAGGCTGCTCATCGGTCTCAACTTGGAGGTAGTCTTTATTTAAAACTGGTTTAATTGTATTTAATAAAAGATCCCTATTTTTCTTTCGCTCATCAGCTCTTAGTCCATATTTTTTTCTCG
>JAYZXX010000116.1:0-10553 GCA_036140815.1 Bdellovibrionota bacterium
AAAGAATCCATGGGTCACTGAACATGATGAGCCCGGTAGAGTTTACTGAAAAATTTAGCCGTGGCGAGACTCAGATACTAGACGTTTCTGTGTAACGAAAAATTCCGGATTTAGGGGGTTGACCCGAGAGTGCCAGCTTCTTTTCTGTTGAGGGATTTTAACTCTCTCAATTTCTTTAAAGTTAAGCCCTCAATCTTGTTTTCGTTTTGCACTTTTTCCTCCTTGTGTAAAACCATTTGCCTCATCAGTGCCAGCACATTGCTGGTTGCCAAATAGCAATTTGTGCCAGTGAGATGCGACAAAAATTCCTGTTAAAAATCACATGGTTAATCTGAGGAAGGTGCTACGAAATCTATGAAAAATGCCTGTGCTACTGACTTAGCCAAATACTTAGCCAAAGTTAGCAAACGACAGAAATTTGGTGAAAGGTTGAGAAATAAACGAGGGAAGTAACTCTAGCTAACTCATTGAAACCATTTAAGAATCATTTCAAATAGTTAAATAAATTTTCAAAAGTTCGCTAGAATCATTGCCCGAAAAATGGTGGATCAGAAATGGATCTAATTGGTGTTTCCTTAAGGTCGCTACTCAGAGATAAGTATTTATTCAAGTCTGTGAAAACCACAGCTTGTTTTGAATGGGCTTCTACATTTAACGTTTTAATGTCGGTAAAAATCTCATCTACGGCACAAACCTTGTTGCACTCCTCAGAGTCTGAATCATTTGATTCTTCTTCACTGTTTGAATGGCAATCGGAGTGCGAAACATCTTGAGACATATTTGATTCTACACCTGCTTCATTTAGACTACACTTTGTTTCACATACAAGACCAAAAGCCTGAACAGACACAAGTGAAATGATAATAAAAAACGAAGCAAAAGGCTTTGACATGTGTTTAGGGTACCACTTGTTTGGGTTTTTGGTCAAAAGGCCTGATGACGTGCATACTCTTATTAAATCGGACATTTGTGACGTTAAGTTGAATTTTTCCATGTCAGACTCCATCACTATAAGATAATAGAATCATTGAATATTTATGGAGAAAAAATCCAATTGAAAGAAATACCACTCCAGATGCATAGGTTTGCCAAAAAGAAAGGCCAAATCTATGAGCAAATAAAAAAGGTACAAAAAACAGTGAGCTTAGCGGAATAGCCACAAAGATACTTTTAGCATAATCCACTGACCTTGAGCTGTCTTGCCACTCAAGTTGCGAGAAGGCCAGAGCAAGGAGAGAAGTGAGTGGAAGTGCTGTTAAAAAGCCTGCAAACTCTGGCTTTTTTCCAGAGAGCCATGAAAGTGAGCTAATAACTACCGACGCAAACACTACCTTCAATACAAAAATCATAAGCCTTTATCCTGTTCACCACTCAAATTGCTTAGTATAGGACAGTTAGGCCTGTTATCACCGTGGCAGTTCTTAGTTAGGTGTTTCAGAGTTTTTAGCATCATGTTAATTTCATCCACTTTTTGCTCAAGGCTTTCAACGTGTTTTTCGGCAATCCTTTTCACATTCGCACTAGTTCTACTCGTATTTTTCCAGAGACTTAAAAGCTCTTTAATGTCCTTCATTGAAAAACCTAAAGATCTACTTGTTTTAACAAATTTAAGCGTGTGAACATCTTTTTCAGAATAGCTACGGTAGCCAGATTCATTCCTACGTGCCTTGGGAATAATTCCTGAGTCTTCATATTTGCGAATCATTTTAACCGATATACCACTGAGTTTAGATGCTTCCCCTATATTCATTAATTAACTCCTGACTTAGCAGTCCACCTTTTTAGAAGTAGTGAGTTTGCTAATACACTCACAGAACTTAGGGCCATAGCTCCACCAGCAATCATAGGATTGAGAAGACCTGCCGCAGCTAAAGGTATGCCTACGACATTGTAGAAAAAAGCCCAAAAAAGATTTTGCTTTATTTTTTTGTAAGTAGCATTTGAAACAGAAATCGCATCTGGAATGAGCAGAGGGTTTCCGCGCATTAGAGTGACCTCAGCACTATGCATTGCCACATCAGTGCCCGTTGCCATAGCAAAACCGACGTCACTAAGAGCCAAAGCTGGAGCATCGTTAACACCATCTCCGACCATTGAAACAATTTTGTGCTTCGTTTTAAGCTTCTTAATAATGTCTGATTTTTCTTCTGGAAGCACTTCATAGTAAAACTCAGTGATTCCAAGTTCTCCAGCTACTTTTTCGACGCTTCCTTTGTTGTCTCCCGAGATCAAAACTGGTTTGACACCAAGTTTTTTTAGTTCATCGACAGTTTGTTGTGCAGTAGGCTTAACTTTATCTATGAAGCTGAATGCCGAAAGTACTTTATTTTGATTTACGTCAATGAGCACTGAAACAGTTTCACCTATATCTTCTCTTTCTGTGATGAAGGTTTCAACGCTTTCTTCTTGCGGTTCAGAAGTGAGTGCTTTTTTACTTGCAATGAGATAGGTATTGCCTTCAACTTCTGCTTGGATACCTTTACCTCTAATTGTCTTAGTATTTTCAGTATTTACCAGTGTAGTATTCTTATCTTTCATGTGTTTAACAAGTGCTGCACCCAATGGGTGTTCGCTATTGGACTGTATGCTTAGTAAAACCTTATCTACTAGAGCTTGATTACTCTTGTAATACTCAATTTTGCTCAACACAGGTTTACCTTCAGTCAAGGTTCCTGTTTTATCAAAC
Source organism: Bdellovibrionota bacterium (assembly GCA_036140815.1). Classification (GTDB taxonomy): domain Bacteria; phylum Bdellovibrionota; class Bdellovibrionia; order Bdellovibrionales; family UBA840; genus UBA6502. Next base: position 2,687 of record JAYZXX010000116.1, read on the forward strand.
GCAACTGCATCAATGGAGTGGGCAAGCTCTAATGCTTCTGCATTTTTGATAAGTATACCGTTTTTTGCAGCCTGCCCAGTGCCAACCATAATGGAAGTTGGGGTTGCTAAACCGAGAGCACAAGGACAAGCAATGACCAAAACTGCAACAGCGTTGAGTATTGAAGCTTCAAGATCATTAGTTAAGAGGAAAGTCACTGCCACTGTAGCTAAAGCTATTAAAACAACTATAGGTACAAAGTAATAACTCACTTTATCCACCATTCTTTGTATGGGAGCTTTCTCTGCTTGAGCATCTTCAACAAGTCTAATTATTTTTGAAAGCACTGTCTCAGCGCCGACTGACTTAACTTCTACCTCAATCAGTCCATCAGCGTTAATAGATCCACCAACAACTTTATCACCAACTTTTTTGGAAACTGGAATACTCTCGCCAGTAATCATAGATTCATCAATCTCTGTTTCTCCACTAGAAATGATTCCATCAAGAGGAACTCTTTCACCGGCCTTAACTATTACAATTTGCCCAACTTGGATTTCATCTATTGATTTTATTTCTTGAGATCCATTGATTTTCACTAACGCAGTCTCTGGCTTAAGATCTTGAAGCGCTCTGATGGCTTCAGTCGTTTGCATTTTTGCGCGAGACTCCATGTATTTTCCTAAAAGAATCAAGGTAATGATCACCGCTGAACTTTCAAAATACAGATGCATGTGATGATTCAGGTGATCTATGTGCTGGTAAACAATGTATAGACTTAGAAAATAAGCAGCACTTGTACCAATAGCCACCAGAAGCTCCATGTTTCCACTTTTGTTTTTAACAGCTGACCAAGCCGCCTTGTAAAAACGAAACCCAATTATGAATTGAACGGGGGTAGCCAGAGCCATCTGAATCCAAGGATTTAAATTATAGTTGATACCAAAGGGCATCAGAAGCATTGGTATAACCAACGGAAGGGTGAGAATAGAGGAAATAATTAAAATTCTCTTTTCTTTTTTTAGGTCATTGATTTTGTTGTCACGTGACTCAGTTTGAGCACTAGCTTTATAACCAGCTTCTTCAATTAGCCCAATTATATCTTTTGTTTTGACTTGTGTATCATCAAATTCAATCTTACCCATCTCAGTGGCTAAGTTTACGCTTACGCTGGATACTGACTTATTTGATTTTAATTTTTTTTCTATTCTTCCAACACATGAAGCACATGTCATGCCGTGGATATTTACATCAATTGTTTCCATATTTTCCACTCCTTTGAATATAGCATAGACCCTCCCCCAAGGGGAGGGTCAAATTTTTTCTTGACCCTTCCCCCGGGGGAGACCTCATATTTATATTCTAGAACTAACAAAGGAGAAAAAAGTGTATACATTTGAGATGAAAGACTTGCATTGCATGAGCTGCGTAAAAGCTATCAAAGAAGCATTACAAGAAAAGGACAGCTCTGCTGAAGTGGATGGTAATATAGAAAAGTCCGAACTGTATGTGAAATCCACACTCGATCAAGATGCAATAAAAAAAACCATTGAAGTCGCAGGATATGAGTTTAAAACTGCTTAAAGCCAATTTTTTCAATTTTAGCTGCTGATTAGACCGATTTATCTTATCCTAATAGGAAAAACTACGTCTTAAACTTGGGCTGAGTCGCTATTACTGGCCCAAGGTTTTTTTAATTGCTCAGTAGGGAATCCACAATCAAATGTGAGAAAATAATACTCATCAAATAATTAAAAGTGTCAAATAAGATATATATTTTGAAACGACAAGGCTTGAAGCTTAAATCTATAATTAACCTTTACTCCTAAACATTTTTTAAAAAGCTCTAGGCTCCATTTATCGTCCGCTTCGATCGCTAAAAAATCAACAAAAACAGTCGGTTCCCCCTAAAGGTTTCCCCCAACTTTTTTAGTGAGGGCGACACGCGACTTTTTCAAATCACCTGCGTCATGTCACCATGGTACCCTTCTTTCACATTTGATTTGCGCTAGTTTAAAAACGGTGCGAGTTAGGCCTTTTCGTATTCTTTCGTCGTCATCCATTCTAAATTCTTCATTTAACCAACTACTCTTCTCCTCATCGTTCATATATAGGTATTTTTCAAAAATATGGCTAGACGTTATAATACCTGATTCTTCTTTACCAAAAACTTCATTTACATTCGAATACGGCCATTCCTCCACTTTATTGCACAAGCCTGCCTTTACTGGATTTCTAAAAACATATTTTATGACATTGGCATAATAGAACTCGTCGCCGATTAGTGAACCCTTATAGCCCCCTCCATAAACATGGTTGATTCGGCCGGACAGTCCGTTTATTCGATTACTGGTTCTGGTTTGAAGAAGTCGCATAATATAGCCAAGGTCAAATTCAGGAGAACAACTTGATACTAAGTGATAGTGATTCGACATCAAAACGAATGCATGGACAGTAAAGCTATAGGCTTGATTTAACTGAAGGAATTCCTCTATGAAAATCTCCCAAACTTCTCCAAGCTGCCCCTTAAACCACTCACGATTGTTGCTACGAGCGACGATGTGGTAAGGGAATTCAGATGTATAAATTAATTTCTTTCTAGGCATGGCCGCTTATGGTGCAGAAGCTATGCCAGTTTGAATTACGCGGCTGCTAGGGAAAAGTCGCGTGTCGCCTTTTTATGTTGTCACCTAACCATGTGGTGAAATCACTTGCCTCTTTTGCCCATACATCTCTTAAATCTACTTGTTCTAAAGTACCTATTTTCATAAGTATCTAATCGGCTATTAATTAGGATCTATTTACTGGGCTTTACTCTAGGTTCTTCCTTCGGTATTTTGGGTTACCTAATTCAAGAAATACTCAACAGGCTCAATATTTTTGCTTAACCTTTGCTCACTTCATGGAAATGAAAACTCAACTCCAAAAGCATAGGATAGACTAGTGTCCGGTAAACGGATTTACGCATTGCCACAAAATAACTATTTTAGCTACTGATTACTGGCAAAATTGCCCAATTTAATGCTATTAAAAAGGTCACGAGCTGGGGGTCTTTTTGACGCAATTTAAAGTGATATGGTTTGATGACATAAAAGGGATCGGTGAAGCAGAGATGTCTGCTGAAAAGCGGATTTTTTTGTCTTGGCAAAATATGGCTCCTACACCAAAGTTCCTTAATCTGAGTAAAAATGATTTTATTACTTGTAATATAGAAACAAATGAAAAACACGGTTATATTGCTAGAGATATAAGATTAGTTCCTGCTTCGGAATCAAAGACTCCTAAAAGAAAGGCCCCTGAATCAGAGGCTAGTGTCTAAAAAGAGTTCCTGAACCTTCCTATCAAGGGTTGAAAATCTTTCTTTGAACTGCTCTCGAATTGAACTCCTCCTTCGCCCAAGACTTTTAATAGATCTAAATTCGGAATAACCTTTAGTTACCTCTTCAGACATAGCTCTTGCTAAATCAGCAATTTCTTTAGACTTACCCTGACCATTATATTGCGGGATACCAACATCAAGAACCTTCTTGTGTACATGCCTCTCCCCAATTAGTCCTTTGCTCTGGAATGGCTTAATTATTTTATCAACACTAGTAGCATTCAAAACTCCGCTTAGGTAGTAAGCCTCGTCTTCATTATCGGTACAACACCAATAAGTTGTTTGGTCCGCCCAGAAAAGACCTTTATTAACATATACAGCTGAACAAACGTTTGTCCCACTTGTACAATACAAAACCCAATACTTCTCCCTAGGGTTTTGTGCTAGGAGTTTATTGTGGTAATTTAGCATTTCAAATACTTTGCCTTCAGCTTCATTCTTAATACTCGAATACTGGGAATCCACTTCCGAAAACCAATTAGAAGATTCAGGGAAACCATCCATAACCATTTGATCGGGCAATACAACTTTCCAATCTCCATCAACCTCTTTCACTGGTAAAGTTAGACTCGGCAGATCTACTACAGCGAAAGGCACCACATTTTCAGCTATTGCTGTATTAAAAACAAAATCTGTATTAATTTGCCCCGTCATCTTAATATCGCGGTAGGGCTTCTTTGCTAACTTAATTACACTTTCAGTAGTTTCAGCGTATGTTATTCGATTTTCCGGGTTTTCTTGTTTTACGAAGTAGAAACTCCTCGGCATTAAGTCTGCCCCTTGCTTAAACTTTGACTTGTAATATTCAGCCGATGTGCTGATGCTAATGGGCACCTCAGATAATGCTGTTCGCCCACCCATCCTTGCCAGGTGAAAATAGGTCTCTTTTTCTACAATATGTTCCTTGGCATCTTTAAGGTGAACATTCTGGTATGGTAAGCGGCCAGAAAAAGTTCTTCCTTGAAACCCTGTCCCCTCAACTTTTTCGGCTCCATTTGCACAAATCAAAACACAGGAAGGAACTCTAAATAGTGGCATTACCTCTTCCAAATTCCATACATTGACAATTTCAAAGTTACTCGAATATACTCTTCGTCTTAATTTGTCATGATGGTCAGCTGAAAATACCGATCTTGGCAAAACAAAATATAGTTTTCCATCATTCGCCAAAAAGTGATCACAAGCATGAGCGAGGAAAATAGTCCCAAGCTCCATTTGAGTTCTAAGTGTACCACTCCCAGGAGCAACATTATATTTTTCTAATCCGAGATACTCGAGCTCCTTTTTATAGGTTTTACTCCCGACATATCTAAATGCTAGCCATGGCGGGTTCCCAAGCACCAAGTCAAAACCATTTTTTGCAACTAAAGGTCTATAAGTATTTTTAACGGTATATCGCCAAATGTCCAAATCTATATCATCAAGACTATCATGTAACTCAACAGCTAAGTCTAATACGCTGACTGTGGTCTCTTCCATAATATCATTGGGTATCTCAAGTTTTTCGAGGAACCCTGAGGTCTTACTTTTAACGGAATCAAGTTTGCTTTTGAGCGACTTCACTGAAGCAAGATCCGATATATAATCAATAATTATATCAAAACTCTGGGCGTCTAAATCTCTTGGGATTCTCAAGTCACTATTCCCAGACCCTGTTTTAATTGACATACCTCCAAATGAAAACAATTCCGAGTCTTTTAAATCATACGTTAAAAGTGAATCACAAAGATAAACGGGGATAATTATTGGTCCAGTGGCTTTTGAGCGAATCTCGCCAAGGGAAAGCAAATAATTTGTCTTTGCCACAAAAACTGCAAGAGGATGGATTTCAAAGCCATAAACAGAGTCCAGTATTGCGTTTAAGCAATCAACCTCACTAGTACCTTTAGAGCGACAAAACTTTTTTGCTCCCTCAATATATGCTCTCAGGAAGCTGCCAGACCCACATGTAATATCTGCCATTCGTGGTAGTGAGTCCTTTCCCTCTAAGGACTCTTCTGCTATCCTTTCGCACAACCAATCTGGTGTATAGTACTCCCCTAGATCATGTCTATCATCTGGATCTACCAGGTCCTGGTATATGTCTTTGAGAAAATCGGATTGAATCAATTCAAAGTCAAAAGTTTTTAATGAGTTAAAAATAGCAAACCACAATTGCTCTAAATATTCTCTAAATTCATGACTGGTTATCCAATAAAAAAAATCTTTCTCGGCATAGTTTTTCAAATTGAATTTTTGAAAGAAATTTCCTTCTACTATCGATCTTAAATCACCCGACGAAACAGGGACCCCCTTTTCCGCACTTAGTATCATCCCTATCAAGAGTTTAGTCACAACACTTAAATATGTATGTCGAACAAATAGTTCCTCACTACCATCTATCGTCCCATATGAATACTTTAAATACTTTTGCCAACTTTCAAATGCCACCCGTACAGCAGGGATCTCTCTGGCTCTCTGAAAAAAACGTAATAAAATTGGCTTTGCTGTTAAAAAAGTATGGCTTTCAGAACCAAACTCAGCACAAATTGCTCGTGGGTTTGGTGGGAGTTGATTTTCTCTAAAAAACATCCTATCCAACCATTCTATAACTTGATCGCCAGGTATTTCTGAAAAGTCAACCTCTTCGGTCTCAAATAGTTTTATATCATCGGCCCTTAAGGGATAATTAGATATTTCGTCAGTGAGAGAAGGCGCATAACACTTCCAACGGACTCCATCTGTAGCAATGCACAAGTAAGGTGTATTCTCCCCAGGCTTAGACCATAATTTTGCGATATACCCTTGTAGCTGTACTTTTGCAACTTCAAGCATCTCTGGTAATCCATGTTCAAACTCTATAACCAAGTTTCCATAGAAGGAGTCTATGAACCCTCTTTGGCTTTCTCCTTCCACAGGTTTTTCAATTTTAACAAACTTCTCAGCTCCTGAGGCTAACTCCCTAAGGTAAGTTGCATGTGATGGGAAAGCTTGCGCAAGAAACAATATAAAATGTTCCTTGCGTTGCGTTTCTATTTCACAGGATTCGACAGTGTTTATAAAGGTAGATACGGCTTCACTGTACATAACTCCTCACTAGCTCAAATTTTCCAACTGATTTTTCAATGGTACTAAATGTTCAAGGGCCTTTATGGCAGTTTTTTTAAAACCAAATTTTTCACCCACAACACCCCCTTTGCAGCAAATCTTACAAAAACTCAGGTAAACTAATTGCTAAACTCAAATGCAAGCTACAAGCTTAAACGAGTACTATTATTACGGTTTTGTTTATGGTAAAGCAAAACAATCCACTTAGGAAGCTTCTTCTCAATTTACGAAATCAAATTAACTAGTCGAAGGCATTAATTGAAAACTGGCCGGATAATAAAAGCCTATCAAGTGGGTTGGTTACCAACTACTCTAGCATGGTTAAATTTCACAAAAGTGTTGCCTTTATCCTGTTTACTAACTTTTCCTCGAGATCCGAATACGAAGTCCACGTAATATGATTGAGATGCCTAGTATCAAAGTGTAAGTTTTCAATCTCTTCTTGGTCATCCCTGATAGTTAATATCAAGCTTTTGCCTATTCCCGCAGCATATCCAGCCTCATAATAAACTCCATGCTTATTTTGAGTAAAATCAGCAATAACGAGTCTTGATTCATTTATCATCGAAATAATTTTATCCGTAATTCCACCCTCAAACTCTTCCTTATCTACAGTAGTTGCATCAAGGGCACATGATTTACATGCGCGCTCAATTGCGCCCTGTATCTCTGACCTATCCTCGATTCCAAAAGACATCGCAATAAAAACCTTTTTACTGCCATACCCACTTTTAGTTTTTTCAACTTTTTCCCAACCTTTTGGAGTAAGCTTTATATCGAGATTGAATAAGTTGTTTGCAGGCATATTCTGTTGAACCATACTGGTCAGCATACCATTAAAGATATAACCATCTTGTAAAAGACATTTTAACCATTCAAATAGTTCATCCTCATTTAAAATATAATTTTTAAATAAATCGGCCCTTTCTAACCTTACTCCTTGAAACGGGCCCAAGATTCTCGACTTCTCTGCAAGTGCGGTTAGGATCTTTTCATTTTTAAGATGGTGTTGTTGCAAAATCCCTTCAAAATTAGTAACCAGCTCCCTTTTCATCTTATCTTGCAAGAGCCCTGGACAATCTTCATTTTTAACAAAATACAGAGTATGATTCTTATAGGCGGCAAAAATAGCATTTCCTAAAAAGAGTTTTTCGGAATCATTGAGGTTTTTAATATATTCCAATGCTCGATCAGAGATAAAATAATCAAAATAGTTCTTTAAACTGAAAAAATGTACACTCCGCTCAGTACTATGAGACCCCTGCCTACAATCCATCCCTGTAATGGGACATCTAGGTCCGTTCCGATCACATACTTTACACTTTATTCCGGAGACATAGTTAACACTTTTGCACCGAAGGGGTTTTCTATGGGTTCGACTCTGCAGCTATTTTTATCAAAATACCCTAAATCGTAGTCCAT
>JAYZXX010000117.1:0-5044 GCA_036140815.1 Bdellovibrionota bacterium
CTTATGAGAAATGTATTTTTTCAGAGGCGCTACTCCGGTCGCAGCCTTCGCTGCTCCCTGCCATCCTTGGGGCTTGTTGAATCCCATCCATGGGATTCAAAACTCTGAAAAATACATTTCTCAGAAAGCCTCTTTCTTAGCATTTTTATTAAGTATCTATTTCCCTATATCTCTATATATATGGATGAATGAATCTAAAATAGAGTTAGGAATAGTTATTACTATAGACAAAGAAAAGCATATCCACAAAACTCTAACAATTTCAGATATTTATAAAAAACATCTTCAAATCCTAAAGTTTTAACGCAATACGTCGAAAGGTATTTAACTGTAAAAGACCTGGTTTCTGAAAGGTGCTGACCCACTTTTAATTACAGAAACCTTTGAGCATTGTCGGGGACACACTCCTTTTTGCCTGTGGGGGCATTAGAAAAGGAGAGAGCTCATGAGTTTGAGGATTGGAACCAATGTCGCGTCCCTCGCGGCACAACACAATTTATCAAAAGCTAATAACCAAAAATTAAAGGCCATTAAATCCCTTTCCTCTGGAAACCGGATTACACAAGCTTCTGACGATGCTGCGGGATTTGCCATTTCAGAGAACTTGCGTGGGCAATTAAAAGGCCTGGAACAAGTAAAACGAAACGCCAATTCAGCGATTTCGTTGGTTCAGGTTGCTGAGGGGGGGCTTAACGAACAAAATAATATTCTAATTCGATTGCGCGAGTTAGGGGTACAGGCAGCTTCTGACACTGTCTCAGAACGAGAGCGGGAGTTTTTGCAGGTCGAGTTTTCTCAGCTCTTAGAAGAAGTAGATCGAATCGCTGGCTCCACGACCTATGGCTCCAAAAAGCTTTTGGCTGGTTCTGGTGAGGAATTTGAGTTCCATGTAGGAGCAAATGCCGGGGAAGAAAACATCATTCGTTACACCTTAGAAGCTGACGCATCAACGGATTCCCTAGGAGTTTCAGGTCTAGCTGTCGATGATAAAGACAGTGCTTTAGATAGTTTAGAGTCTATTGACGAAGGCTTAGTTAAAATGGCTGAAATGCGTTCAAGCTTTGGAGCCATGCAATCTCGACTTTTACATACCTCAAATCACCTAGACAATCAGATAGAAAATGTTGCAGGAGCTAGGAGCTTAATTGCCGATGCCGACGTAGCGAAAGAAACCGCTGATCTGGTACAGGCTGACATATTACAAAGTACGGGAGTAGCCATTTTAGCCCAGGCCAATAATATACCAAGACACGCAGAGAGATTGATTGCAATGCTTTGAGCTATAAGCGGAATTCAGAAAAAAAACTGGGCATTGGCTTTTTTCGTCGAATAAAGCACTATTAAAAGCTATTCAGCAGCTTCGCAATAGTCAGGCTTAGAGAGATTGGAGTCGCCGCAAGCCCAAAGTCTGATGTTTTTTGCCAATAGCTCAGCGAAGTCCTTATATTTACTTATAAAATCCTTATGAAAATAAATGTAGGTAGGGATACTTCCCTTCTCTCCTAGCTCTAAGAACTTATATTCTGGCTTAGCTTTAAAAAGCTTAGCTGCATTCACTGGAGCCAAGAAATAATCTATTCTAGAGTACTTTAGCATCTTAAAAATCTGTATGGGATTTTCAACAAACGAGACGGCACTGTCTTTAATATCAAAGTCCTTTAGATACCTTACACCTAAAATCGTTGCCGTTTTCATATCAGAATTATTCAAAAAATACTTGGAACTTTCTGCTTTAGGGTGCTTTTTACTATTATAAAACAATACAAATTGGAGCTTGGACATTTGTAACTTTAAGCCAGAAAGAGCTTCTGATTGCTCATTTTCAACTTTTGCGAAGTCTACATCTATTCTAGACTCTTGCCAAAGTCGGTTGGTTCTAGACCAACTTGTATTGGATTTATCGACTTGAACCTTCTCCTTTTTCAGGAAGGCTTCAAACTGCTGCAAAATATTTTGATCGAACAAATCAAATTCAGCCGATAGTTTGTTCTCAGAAAACCGCACTTCGTATGGCTTTTTCACCACCGCAAAAGCTCTAGTTCCCTCCAATAGAAAAAGTGAAATGAAAAAAAATCGTCCAAAATTCTGCAATACCAACACAAAGACTCCCTTCGCTCACGATTTTAAAACTATGTTTTCAGTTCTCAAGTATAAACTGCAAGGCAAATTGCGCGTGGCGCATTGAGACTACTAGCCCTACTTTAATTTTTTTTTCATTTTTTTTTCAATTCATCTATCAGTGATTTCAAACACTAGACGCATGCCGTTAAAAAAACCTAGACTTAAGCCCTAAAGTTTCCTGGACCTTCGTCGATGAGTACCTTGAACACGTTGGAGCTCTCAATGCAGGTCTTTTACAGTCACGACTTCCATTGATGATGTTCGCAGAAGATTAGTCACCTTCTAAAAGCATCTACTCCAAAAACAATTTATTAACCGCTTTTGGTTCTCTGTGGGAAACCCCAGGGTCGAGCACGAAGAAAGGCGAACAAGCTTTCATATGGATTAGTCCCCGCTTGAAAACTTGTGAAGCAGAAATCAGTAGTCCCAAACTTTTTGATTACTGCTGTCGCCGGCCTTCGACTCTCCGGTTAAGAGAGCCAAAGCACATAGATGGAGGCTTATAATGGGCTTAAGAATTAACACAAATGTTGCGTCAATCACTGCGCAAAACAAACTCGCTAAACAGCAAAAAAGAATGGAACACTCTTTGGCAGCTTTATCATCAGGTAGTCGTATCGTTGACGCCGCAGATGATGCTGCAGGTCTGGCTATCTCTGAAAACTTACGTGGACAGATTGCCGGTGTGAACGTAGCAAAACGAAATGCTAGTAACGCCGTTTCTTTGATCCAAGTATCAGAGGGTGGACTGAACGAAATCAATAATGTATTAATCCGCTTACGTGAGTTGGGTGTACAGGCAGCTTCGGATAACGTTTCAGACGTGGAAAGAAGTTTCTTAGACCAAGAGGCTCAACAGTTAATCCAAGAGGCGGATCGTATCGCGAAAACAACAAAATTTGGTAACAAATCTTTATTAGATGGTAGTGGTGAGGAACTAGAGTTTCACGTAGGACCATTTGCCGGTGAAGACAATATTATTGGTTATCAAGTAACTGCTGATGCAACAGGTAGCGCGATCGGTTATGAAGGAATTTCTGTAACAGATAAAGATGCAGCTCGTGACTCTCTACAACAGGTCGATGATTCATTGATTAAAATTGGAGAGCTAAGAGCCGATTTTGGTGCGGTACAATCGAGAATGAATATTACCGTTACTAACTTAAATACTCAGTATGAAAACTTGAACGCTGCAAACTCTCGCTTAAGAGATACAGATGTAGCTTTCGAAACCGCTGAATTAGCTTCGGCACAAATTTTACAACAGGCAGCAGTTGGAGTGTTAGCTCAGGCCAATGGCGTGAACAACTCAGCACTAAGACTACTCGCTTAATATTCCAAAGAACTTTTAAAGACTTCCTACCACAACTAGGGGTAGGGCACCCAAACAACATGATGGAAGTCTTTTAACCGAATTTTATTAGAGTGTGTCCCCGCAATATGACAATGCTCTAATTTTTAAGCCCCCCCTGAGTTTCCCACAAGCTCAGGGGATTTTTTTTGCTAATGTTACAAAAAAATAAGTCATATATCATTAGCTATTTCTCGTATCACTTCCTCTATGGTTTTGTTTTGTGTCTTGAAAGATGGCTGTAAAACTACTCGATGCCTCAATACTGGAACCGCTAGGTTTTTAATGTCATCAATATCAACCTGCTTTCTTCCTTCGATAAATGCATTTGCTCTTGCGGCCATAATCAAACTCTCCTCCGCTCGATTATAAACCTCAATCATTTGAGAATTTTTAAAATTACTTGATGGTGAGAAACCTTCTACTTCTTCTACAAGATCCAAAACCTTATCAACAATTTCTGGAGTAATTTGAACTTCTTCGACTTTAGCTTGTAGTGTAAGTATGTCTTCCCTATCAAGTTTAAAATTATCTTGCAAGTCAGGTGTTTTCACATTTGGATTTAATAGATATGCACGTTTATGCTCGCGGGATGGCTTGCTTAAGCCAACACTCAAAATGAAGCGATCCTTTTGGGCTGAAGAGAGTTCAAAGTTTCCTTCTCTGGAAGAGGCTGGATTCTGAGCTGCAACAAAAAAGAAAATCTTCTGAACTGGCTTAGCGACTTTGTTTACAGTAACAACCTTCTCACTCATAGCCTCTAAATACGACGCCTGAACTTTTGGCATTGCTCGATTTAACTCATCAGCAAATACAATTTCTCCTCTTAGTAATTGCCCTTCTTCAAGCACTCGCTCTCCTGAAGAAATATTGGTTACCACTTCACCTTTAATCTCAGCTGGGTTTAGATCGGGTGTATTTTGAATCTTTTCATAGTTTAAAGTAGTCGCAGCCGCCAAGGATTTTATTAAAGTCGTTTTTGCTACACCAGGGGGGCCCTCGAGTAAAACTGCAGAATTGGTAAGTAAACCTATAAGGACCGCTCGCTTTGCTTCCTCACTACCTTTTACTTTGGCATCAAGATGCTCCAGCAACTTTAACCATTTCTCATTTTGAACTTCACCTGCTGAGCTAGGGCAGCCGGATAGCAGTCCTGATACTGCTGGGCTTGAAAACATCAATAACAAAATTATAACAAGACCTTGCAACTTAGGCTGATTTTGCACACTGGACTCCTTTTACATTAAACTTTTTAAATAAAATATTTTGTAATTCTTTTATCTTTGATATTTGCTTCTGAAGCGTCTGAAGTATTTCTAATTGATTCACCCATAGGTCTTCAATTAACTCAGACTCTTTAAGATTCTGCCAAGTTTTTTCTATTTCTAAAACATCTTGCTCTAAGACTCGCATGTCAGAAATTTCAGAAATATCAATTAGCGCAGTGTTCCCTTTCGAAAAGCTCGACACCAATCCAGGATGATATACTCCCAAGTGAGAAATCTTATCTGCGATGAAGTAATTGTATTTCAATAAATTAAAGAAAAGGGACTCTTCAGGTAAACTTTCACC
>JAYZXX010000118.1:0-8737 GCA_036140815.1 Bdellovibrionota bacterium
CGCAGCAAGAAACTTAATGAATGGATCAGGTTTTGGTCTCACGGTTTACTATGTAATTCGTTTTTTCTTAAACGTTTCGCGATCCATTGAACCATTGGTTTGGGCGATTATTTTCTCAGTATGGGTGGGTATTGGTCCATTTGCGGGGATGTTAGCTTTGATGATTCACTCTGTATCTAGTTTAGCAAAACTTTATTCTGAGCAAATCGAGAACATATCTGAAGGCCCATTAGAGGCTATGACAGCCACTGGAGCACATCCTATTCAGGTAATTTGGTATGGTGTGGTTCCGCAGGTAATCTTGCCATTTCTTTCTTTCACCATTTATCGTTGGGATATCAACGTTCGTATGGCTACAGTAATTGGTCTTGTTGGTGGGGGTGGTATTGGTACCCTACTTATGCAGTTTCAAGGACTTGCTCGCTGGAACGAAGTAGGTTTATTGATTATCATCATCGCTGCTGTAGTATGGATGATGGATTTTCTTTCTTCCAAAATTCGAGAAAGCATCAAATAATTTTTCTTACGATATCAATCGAAAAAAAGGCCTCTTCACAGAGGCCTTTTTTTTCAGACTAATGATAGTTATTCGCCCTTAATTTATCTATTTTATTGATGAATGTATTTTTCAGTGCTTTTTAAGCTGGCCCCTTTAATTGCGGATGAATATCCTCTAAAGTTCCAAAAAACTTCGAGAAAACATATTCAGTATGGATTTAAATCCGGACTAAAGGAGATATTGGAGGGAATGTATTAACTTAGTTGGTTTCTTCCGCAATTAAAGGGGCCAATTTAAGAGCTTTTTAAGCTGGCCCCTTTAATTGCGGATGGATATCCTCTAAAGTTCTAAAAAACTTCGAGAAAACATATTCAGTATGGATTTAAATCCGGACTAAAAGGGATATTAAAGGGAGTATATTGATTTAGTTGGTTTCTTCCGCAATTAAAGGGGCCAATTTAAGGGCTTTTATAAGTTCGCGTATTTGAACGAAAGTGTATCAAAATCGCTTGTTTCGAGTAGAGTTCTGATTTTTGACTTTCATTACAGAACTCTGTTTGTAAATTGTATTCAGGGTTTAATTCAATACAGTGTGAACTATAAAAAAGTGAAGAAGACTGTTTCACTCAGAAAAGTTTCTTGGCAAGGATAAGTTCTATATTTACACCCTCGGCTTCATTAACATAAGTCCCATTTTTTGCATCACCAAGAAGGCCAAATTTAGTAATTTTTAAGCTAGGCCAGAATTGGTCAATGACATCGGGGCTTAGTACAGCTATTCCTATTTGGTAATTGGTTTTTTGAAATGAATTAAAGCTCCCGCCGTAAAGGTACTGGTTGTGCTTTTCATCGCCGCCACCAATACTGGCAAATACACCAAGCTGAGCTAGGCGTTTAGAGTCTTTTGATACATACATATCTACAAGTGCTAGGTGGGTAAAAAGCTCGATATAGGTGCCTTTGTGGGCCTTTAGATCTTTTGTAAACTGTATTCGCAAATGAGAGTTTTCTTTGCTGGAAAGCTCATAGTAAAAAGAAAGCTCTGAGGTTTTCTCTCTCCGAACACGTTCTTCTTCTTTCTCGGTGCTGTAATACAGCGGTTGGTCTCCAGTGGCGTTGCTCTGTAAACGGACGCGTAGCGCCTGAGTCTCGCGGATTTGTTGCTTAAAATAGAGTGAAGAGCCGGCTAGGACAAGGTCTGGGTTAAATAGATTGATGGAATAAAGGGGAGCTGCAAGATAGCCTTTATTAGTGATGATTCCACGTTTTTGAGAAAGGGAGCTGTAGTTAATACCTATAGCAAAGTGGAGTTCTTCTTTCTTGAAAAAAACCTCTGCCATCAGATTGGAAGCGAATAAAGTCGCGCTCATAAGTATTAGACTAAACCTTTTAAAAAAAACCATTTTACCCCCCCCAGGTGGATTTGATTATCCACTAGTATTTAAGACCTTCATATTGCCAAAAAGTTACAGAAAAGAATTTTGCTCCTGGGAGCTTATTCATTTGAAAAATCTAAACGAAACTGGCTTATTTAACCCATTAAAATCATTTGTTTTTGCCTATCAATTCTAATGCTTTTTGAAATGATTACCAGAAAGATAAGAAGTTTTTATCTGCTCTTTACTTTTAGGGCGAGTATTCCTTATAAAGAGCTTGTCGATCAATTGACTATAGTTTTGTCTCGGTGCATAAAAGTGTTCTGGGTATCAAAATAAGGGTGTGTGTTATGAGTATTAAAAAAATTGCTACCATAGCTCTTGCTGGTAGTTTGGCGTTGGGAAGTTTAGCTTCTTGTACCCGCAAAGAAGAAAAAATCGGTGCTAAGTCAAATCCATTAAAAATGTTTTTCATCCCATCGGATGACACTCGAGAAATTGCTTTAAACGCTAAAGATGTTTCTAGGTTTCTAGAGAAATTCGTAAGCCAAAGGTTATACGGCAAAGACGAAGGATTCTACATTAAGTCTAGTGTGCCAACTTCTTATATTGCAGTAGTGGAAGCTTTCGGTACTGGTAGAGCAGACTTTGCTGCATTAAATACTTTCAGTTACATTTTGTTAAAAGATAAAAAGAAATACCCTAGTGAAGCTTTGTTAAAAGTAGTTCGTGGGCATGACGAAACTTCTTATAAGGCGCAAATTCTTGCTAGAGTTGGTTCTGGAATCGATAGCATTGAAGACTTAAAGGGTAAGAAGTTTGCTTATACAGATCCAGCCAGTACTTCTGGGTACATTCTTCCTTCTATTATGTTTAAAGAAAAAGGCATTAAGCTTGGCGAAGAGATCTTTGCTGGTCGTCACGACACTGTGGCAACGATGGTTTACCAAGGTCAAGTAGATGCAGGTGCTACTTATTACTCTCCACCAGAAGATGGTAAAATCATGGATGCCCGTAAGCGCATTATGACCCAATTCCCAGACGTGGGTGAGAAAGTTAAGATCATTGGCTTTTCTCGCGACATTCCAAATGCACCATGGGTAATTCGTGACAACATCTATAAAGACAAGGAGCTTTACGAGAAAGTTAAGACAGCCTTGCAAGAGGGAGTGATTGAATACGTTAAAACTCCATCGGGCAAAGATGTACTTATGAAGTTGTATAGCATTACTGGCATGGTGAAAGCGAACGACGAAGATTATAAGCCAGTTCGCAAAATGTTTCAGGAGTCTGACTTCGACGTTATGCAACTTATTAAGAAAAAATAATTGTTAGGCACCCATTAGTGGTGCCTTTTTTTGTGGAAAAATTTGGTTCTTTTTTTGGGTGTGTGTGAGAGCTGGAGCTGTAATGGGTGTGTTGATAAAGGGAATTAATAAAAGCAAAATTTTATCTAGGTTTACTAGTAGAAATGATCGGGGGATTGCTTTGAAAACGAAAAGGTTTGCGTTTAACTTTTTTCGAGATTTTACAAGTTTCTTAATTATTTTTAGTATGATGCTGGGGATGATTCCAGCGAGTACCGCATTTGCTCAGTCGGCGGGAAGTTCCAAGCCAGCAATTTTAAGTCTTCCTGATGGAATGGATATAGACAACTTAGAAAAGTTTGATGATCTGTTCACAGAAGAGCATAAGCAAATTGCTGAGTCCTATTTTAAAGAACCTGCTCAAGATGCTAAAGATTTAATGAAAATCCTTAGTGTGATGAAGCAGGAAGAGGAGAAGTGGGCGGACAAAATTGGTCGAGACCAACTTCGTCAAAATATTGCTTCTAGAAATGAAAAGCTTAGTGTTTCAGGCGAAGTGAAAAACCTAGGTCGATTTGAGTACACAGCACTAGGGACTGGTGAGTTTGCTGTTCCTTTTGCTAGAATTGTTTCTGATAAAACTCAAAAGGCCTATTTTATTTTTGATCTAGACCAAATTCCATTGGACCAGTTAGAGGTAACAGAAAATGAATTTGGCGAAAGATTTTCTAATCGTGAAATTTTAAGAAGAAAAAAAATAGCCTTTGAAATTAGAAAGTTCAAGGCTAGCCAATTGATCCTATCTGGTGCGAACAAAGATGATAAACACACAAACCCTGAAGTAGACGATATTCTTAAAGATGTATTAACTGAGGATGCAAGAGAGCTTAAAAAACGTCCTTGGTGGAAAACCTATATCAAGGCTCCTGTAGTTCAAGAGAGTAGTAGTTTTCTGGCAAATGCATTTGGAAGAGATATAACCTTTATTTTTGTACGTAACTCTTCCCACGTAGAAAGTGAAAGTTTTAAAAGACCTCGCTCTAAGCTAGATAGAGAGTATTGGAAAAACTACTGGTATTCAGTGTGGGAAAAACCTCAAATGAATGATGAGTACTGGCAAGAACCTGGGCTAAGGAAATTGAAAGTACTTTTGACTGGAGACTATTTACTAGGAATATTTTCGGGATTTCTACAATTCGGTATTACTCACGCACTTGGATATGCCGAAACTATGATTCCTGGAATGGAGCCAAATCCAGAGAAAATCGAAGCTCTAGCTTACTCATCACTTTATTTTGGTATCATTATAGGTACGCTAACAAAATTATACCAAAACTGGGCCTATATCGGTTCTCCTTTGGCTAGAAATGTTAAGAGCTGGGGTATTGCTCTGTCTTATGGAGCTTTGTTTGGTAGCTTGTACTACGGTCCAGAGTTTTTATTTCCGTTTGCAGGTGGTGAGCAGATGGGTGAAATGATGTGGCTTTGGGTAACTATTTTTGCAAATATGGTTATGAAGGGTCCCTTTAAAGTTTGGTCCATGGAAATTCCTCGTTTTAGAAAAGCGGCTGGTTTAAGTTATGGAAACTTTGAAATACCATGGTTTGGTGGAAAAAGTATTGATACAAAGATTCAGCAAACGGGCGTGGACACTCAAGTTTACCAACTTTATGGAACTGTTTTTAAACTAATGCATTTATTGAATATTAGTTTTGTCGTTGCTGCTTATAATATTCCTTTTGGTTGGATTGCTTACCCTGGTGTCGTACCGATTTATCATAAGATAACTATGGCATACGTTGATAGGCAGTTTAAA
Source organism: Bdellovibrionota bacterium (assembly GCA_036140815.1). Lineage (GTDB taxonomy): Bacteria > Bdellovibrionota > Bdellovibrionia > Bdellovibrionales > UBA840 > UBA6502. The sequence goes on from JAYZXX010000118.1 coordinate 4,999, forward strand.
AAATTGAAGGGAAGTCTTTATAATCAAATTCAAAGTGAGGCTAAAAAGCCAAACACTAAAATGAGAAATGCTAGCATCAAAGAGTATTATTTAACCTATAGAGATCAATTTAAGAGAAACTCTAAGGCTGAGATTATTAGTGATCATAGAGGAAGATCTTTAAAAGACTTTGAAAAATATGCTCTTCAATACAGAGAGGCTTGGGAAAGGTCTAAGTTTGAAGAATCTAGCAATGCAATAATTCGTCGTATTCCATATTTAAGGACGGTTTTAAAAGGTGGATATGATTTACTAGCAAAAATACCTTATTTCGATATTTCTGCTCGTATGACTTATGATTCTGTCGTTAACTTTCCTGTAGTAAAGCCAGTTCTTAAAACAGCTAAGTCGCTTTCTGATTTTACAGCCTTTGGCCTGGTTCAGTCTGGTAAAGAGGGAGCTCAATCTTTTAGAGAGCTTTTACAAGGAATGGCTTGGACAGGAAAGACTACTTTTAAAATGAGTAAGTCTGCTTTCATGGCTTCAGCCAATACATTGAAAATGATTTCTAAAAAGACTAGCAAAGCATTGGCTATTGCTAGCCTTGGCATAGGTTTATCTACTAGTGCTGCCGAGCCACCACAAAAAGATATGGCAATTTCTAGGCAGGAATCGAGATTAAACAACAACAAGTCGAAATCATGTAGAAGATCAGCCGAAAAGTAGGAGAGTAGAGTCGAGATGAAGCTGTTATTATTAGGACTTTTAAGTGTCGTATTTTTATCCTGTTCGAATTTGTCAGAAAAATCTAGTGCAGAATGTTTTGTAAAACGAGCTGCACTCGATGTTGGATCAGGATCTACCAAATTAAAGGTAGCTAGTGTTGATATTTGTAAAAATGAGATTGCTGAGATTTTATTTTCTGACAGTGTAAACATTGAATTTAAAGAGTCTCTGGCTAAATCTAGTCGTAATGTATTAGGTAAAAAAATATATGATAAGGCTATTCGTGAACTAAAAGCGATGAGACAGAAAGCAATTTCTTTGGGTGCAAGTGAGATCGTTGGAGTGGCCACATCAGTTTTTCGCAAAGCAGGTAACGGACGTGTATTTATTGATGAGATTTCGGTAAAGACAGGGATCCCTATAAAAGTTATTAGCAACGAACAAGAAGCTCAACTTGCCTACTGGGGAGCGATTGACCGTCTTTCTTTAAAAGAAGATGAGACTGTTGTATGGGACATTGGTGGCGGAAGTATGCAGATGATCACAAAAGAGGAGACTCAGTTTCCGAGTTACCTTGGTGAAATGGCATCCGTAGGCTTTAAAGAGATGATCATTGAAAAACTTCAGAAGAAGTCGGTAAAAAGTGTCAATTCCCCGAATCCTTTAGGACCAGTAACTAGTTTAGAGGCAGTAAAAAAAGCTAAGGACTTTGCCCTTAAAGATGTAAGTGCATCGATGAAAAATAAGATTGCAGGAAAAACTGTAATCGGTGTTGGTGGAGTTCATTATTACTCAATTAGAAATCAGGTGGGTAGCGATGAATACAGCTCTGAAGACATTGATACTGCTCTGCAAAAGCGTGCAAGCCTTAGTGATAAAGAGATTGATAGTAAATACGCAAGTACCGAAATTAGTAATTTAGCTCTCGTGACAGGGTTTATGAAAGCTTTAAAAATAGACAAGGTAAAAGCGATTAAAGTTAACTTAGCGGATGCTCTCTTAGTTAAGCCATCTAGAGTTTTCTAAGATTCTTTACAAATTTTTTCGATTTGATGAAAGGCTTTTTTGATTTTTTCGAAAAAGCTTTTTTCATGGGGAATATGATGAAAGTTTGGGTGCTTTGACCATATTTTAAAAAGTTCCTGATCTAGTGTTTTTGCCTCGGAAAGACTTTCATTTCTTACAGGGTTTCCATCATCAATGGCGGAATCTCCCACGGCTGCAGATTGAAAAAATACTACCGCTGAATAGCGATTTAATTCCGATTCAATACTAGAACCCATAGTTTCAAGAAAATTTTCAGGGCCGTGAGGCCAATAGATAGCACTGTCTAGTGTGCCTCTATCGCACAATAGATAGCGACCTGGGAAGTGAACATTTTGTACGTCTTCAAGGCTTTTTTGAACTTCATAAATGGCTTTTTGTGTTGCCTCTAATATGAATGGATCATTGGAACGTGGAAATCCCCCTGTAAACAATAGGGTAGCGGCTTCCGGGACTAAAACCACTTCTTCTCTAAATTCTCTTTTTAATAATTCTGCAGCAGTAGTTTTGCCGCCACCTGGTCCACCGGTAAGTACAATTCTACCTTTTGCTTGATGAAAGGATCCACTCATTTGATTTATCCGGCATTTTCCATGCGTTTTGTGTTTTTTTGCGAAAGGATCCAGTTTCTTAGTTTTTGAATGTTTTCTGGCTGAATACTTTTGTAGATTAAACGAGCCAGAATCATTTTATCGTTATATTTTTTGGTATCACTAATTTTCATTTTTTGAGAAGGTATTCCTAATCTTTCAAAGACTGGACAATTTAACAAAATGTCTTTATCCTGCTGAAGCGGCATATCCGTAAGAATCATAACGGAACTGTCAGTCACTTCCTGTATTCGAATATCAGAAGACATACTTAGAGCTCCACCAGCAAAGGGGGAGGTGTTACCTATTTCTAATTGGTAACTAATTTTCGTATTTTCTTTATTTAATAGTTTGTTAATTTTAGGAAGGATGTCTGCCTTTTCAAACGGCTTCACTATATAAGAGTCTGCACCTAGTGATATTGCTTTTTTAACGTCCCTGGGCTCGGAACGCCCGGTTATCATTGCGATAGGCATCATTTTAAAGCGTATGGTTTCTTTCAATGATTTAAGCGTGCTGAAACCATCTTTGAAAGGCATATTGACATCTAATAACATCAAATCAAAAGAAAAGCGATCCAGGTAGTCCATAGCTTCGAAAGCTTCTTTGGCTAGATGCACTTCGTGCCCTTCATCACTAAGAATCTTTCTTAGCAAGTTTAATGATTGTTCGCTGTCATCGACTACTAATATCCTAGACATGAAAATCTCCTGTTCACTTTATATATCGGTTATTTTTAAGATTTATTAAAAGTCTGAAAGAAAACTAAACATGGTCTAGCTTAGTTTCATTTTGAGTCTTGAGCTTGTTTGTTTTAACGAGGCTGTAACTATTTTTTCTTATTTCTGTAAAGGTGTTTTGAGATAATTAGGCAGGTTTAAATGGGGAGGATGGAATGGGAAACAAGCAAGATCTAATTTTGCCTTGGCAACAAGACTTACCAGAGGGGAGCTTGGTTGGCGAGCAAATTGCTGTAAAGAAGTATCAAGAGGAGCTTAGTAAGAAAGGTCTTAAGAAAGTACTTTTGATTGATGATAGTATGCGTGCTATCTCTACTTTAAATAAAGTATTTAGCGATTTAGGCTGCAATACTTTTGTTTCTTTTGATGGTTATGCAGCGATAAACTCTCTACTTCAAACAGAAGTAGATTTAATGATTTTAGATATGATGATGGATGGATTGGATGGGAGTTCAACATTAGAAAAGGCAGATGAATTATTGAGGAGAATTCGTGAAGCGGAAGGGAACTACCTCGATACTGCAAAAAATAGAATTCCTGTTGTGATTTACACAGGGATGGATTCTAGGAATATTCTTATAAAGCAAACGGAGTATTTTCAATTGGTTGATGTGTGGCAAAAACCAATTAGTTACTCGAAACTGTTTTCCAAGGCTGAAA
>JAYZXX010000119.1:0-3006 GCA_036140815.1 Bdellovibrionota bacterium
TCACCATTGAATGCCTTGAATTTAGCTCGCTCAATCACATTGCTACTACAGCGATGCAACCTTGGGTCATTAATGGTAGCTCGAAGAACCCTTACATCAATCACTTCTCCCTTTGGATTGATTGTAAAACTAAAATCAATTCTACCCTCCGCCTCTGGGTTTAGACGTAAATGTTGAGCATAGCAACGATTAAAAAAAGGCTTTTGTTTTTTTATGATTTCAACAATATAAGACTCAGGAAGAGTTTCCTTTTCTTCCCTAAGCTCAAAAACACTCTTCTTTATCACTGCCTTTTTTTCTTTTCTTTCTAATTCTTTGGATTTTAAATTTGAATTAACAGCTTTTGGAGCCACTGGATCAACCATTGCCGTTTTCTCGTTCATCTGCGGAGCTTCATTCATTTCCTCCGGTACATTCTGCTTTTGTGCTGCCTCATTTTGTTTTTCTGCAAGTAAATTCTTAAAGCCTTCACTTTGCTTAGAGCGAATCACGATGGGCTTTGCCGTTTTATCAGCGGATGGATCAATCACAATGTCTTGCTTAACTTTGGAAGTATTTTTTATCAGGGTGGTTTTACCTGCCTTTCCACGTTTTAAAACTTTAAAGTTACCTCGAAGAAATGATATTTTTATACCTTTCGCACTGGACTCTTCATTTTGATCCAAAACCAAAAAAGAGTTCTCACCAATCTCCAACTCTAAGCCATCTGAAAACCGAAGTTTCGCATTCGCTCCGGCATCTGTCGTTATGGTATCTCGTAGTTTGAGACCTAAGTCTTTTCGAACCTTTTTATAAATCAAAGTCTTCGGAAGTTTATAACGAACATTTCCCGAACTAGAAAGAACCTCTGCCACAAGCTGACGATCGTCTTTTTCACCAAATTGCTTATCGTATTCTTCAATGATCTGCTCATGATAAACCACGGTTGCAACACCACCAGCAAGTAATAAAATTTGCAAAAGACCTAAGACAAAGCGCATAGAAATATTCTAGACAAGGCGCAACACTCTGTCACGCCACCTAGGTCCAGATTCTAGTTTAATTGCGCCTTTTTGTTCACTAGAGCTTTGTTATTATAAAGCATATACTTACCAAACTCGAACAATGCGTCTGCGGCCTTAGACATTTTTTGGAAAAGCTCTGGCTTTTCCTCTTTGACATCCAGAGCACCAGAGTCATTGTCTAGTAAATACAAAAACCTACCATTGGGTTTTATCTTTAGATAGTGCCCCTCACCTACCAAACCATATTCTCCAGTACGGTGATACGTATAAGTTAAGGCAAAGCGCTTTGAATCATAGGCTGGGTTAAACAAGTCTCTTCCCATTGCTTGGTTTTTATACTCAATACCTACAAAACTAGCGATAGAAGGCATTACATCCATTTCGCTAGCCACCTTCTTTATTTCTTGTGGCTCAGGAATTAATTTTTCACTATAGAAAATTAAAGGAACATGGAAAGGGGCCGTTTCAAGTTCCACCCGTGATTTTGTTCGAAATGGTGCACCATTATCTGGAACCCCATGATCACCCGTAATCACGAATAAAGTATTCTCATACCATTCCTGCTCTTTCGCCCACTTCATAAACTCACCAAGTGAGTAGTCCGAAAATCTAAAAGAATTGTATTCTTGATTGGAAATAAAACCACCAAATTTAAGCTCTTCATCCGTCCTTTCGATACTTTCAAAGCCAGGGATATTTTCTGGTACCGTGTAAGGACGATGATAGCTAGAAGCTTGCAGTACAGCAAAAAAGCTTTTATCTTTTGGCTGAGAATTTAGTTTGCGGATTGCCTCTTTAAACAAGTGGTAATCTGACAAGCCCCACACATCCACTCGATCCTCTGTATAATCCCCTTCTTCAACAATATCGATCCCATCAATATTATTAGAAAAAACTCCGCGAATATTTCCCCAGTTAGCTGATCCACCCAGCATATAAACTTTATTGTAATTATCAAAATAATTCATAATAACATTTTGATTTACAATCATTGGATTACGACTAGCTGTTTTGTATTTAGACAAGTCTGCTACCCCTGTCATTAGGGCAAACATACTCCTCGCTGTCCCTTCTACTGGCACATAATATTCAGAAAAATATAAACCCTTCTTAGCTAAGGCTGTTACATTTGGACCTGCATCGATTGGGTTATTCCAGAGCCCAGTTTTATAGGCGACAAAAGATTCCATAACTATAACCACAACATTTGGCATTTTTTCGAAACTTTTTTCTTTTGCTGGAATATGTCGAATAAAATTCAAAGTCTCTTTATCAGGATTGTTTACTTCATAATACTCTGACAAAAAATCATAGTCTTGCTTGATTTTCTCAATGTCGTAAGTAACATTTCTGTGTCTTAAAGTTTTAGAAAGGTAAAGATGTGGGTTTAGAGCTAAGTTGGAAGTAAAATTATTTGGCGAAAAGAAGGCCTCACTCCATCGCAAAGGATAGTAAGAAAACTTACCATAAAGCCCACCCAAAAAGATCAAGGCAAACACGATCACTCCCAAAACATTTGGCATAGACCTTTTAATAACGAAGAAATAATTTTGCCTCAATACATAGCGACTTAAAAAATTTGCATAAACATAAACAAAAATAAATGTAGCCAAAGCTCCCCAGCCAACTGGGTAGTTCTCAACAATCATATTGGCAGAGGTTTTTGCGTTATACAAAAAAGTTATTAAGCTGGAATTAACTCTCGTATGAAGGTAAGCAAAATAACCAAAATCAATAAAAAATAAGGACAACCAAAAAAAGGATGCTATTGCATAAAAGCTTGTCCAAAACTTTCTGTTTTTCTTTAAATTGATAATTGGTAACCAGGACAAAAACAACATAGGCATCAAAAGCCACATGATTGCTCTAAGGTCAAATTTTGCCCCCAAATAAAATGCCATTAAAATTGAAGAAAAATCTAAGTTTCCTGCTGCTCCAGAAAACAAAAACAAAAAAACCAGTCGCATCAAAAAGAATATTACCCAATGAAAAAGTATGAAAC
>JAYZXX010000120.1:0-15202 GCA_036140815.1 Bdellovibrionota bacterium
CTAATCGGATTCAGTTTTTTTGTTTTACGAAATTCATAAATGGAAAAACCAATAGGCATAGACAAGGCGATTATTAAAGCGATTAAAGGGCCATTGGGGCCCAATTTATCCGATAGTTTATTTAAAACAACCACCGGTAAAATGATGCTAAAAAGCATATTCCAGAGGGCGTCGCGATTGTTATTCTTTTTAGCTGCTTTAGTTGTGTTTTCCATAATGAAACGATACCAATAGGCCTTTGATTAGACTAGCAATATTAAGAAATTCTATAAATATCAGCCAATTGCAGGGGATTCTGTAGAAAAAAAGGTCAAAAAAAGGGGGGCACGAGGCCCCCACAAAATTAGGTAAATAAGGGGGGCACAAGGCCCCCGCAAAAATCAATTTTCAAAATATCTGCCATTAGAATCTAAGTAAGGAGCGCAACGTCCCGCTTGTCTGTTTTTAATTGCGCTGCCAGAACCTGGTTTTCTAGAGCCTCCGCCTGCGCTAGGTAAGTACCTGCGTGGGCATTTTGGAAGTGTGTAGTCAGTGTTTGATGGGGCAATGAATGAGTAAGGAAATTCAACATTTCTAAAACCGCCTCGTCCAATTTTTTTATGATGGGTTGGGTGAGCGTATTGAAGAATTCTACCTTCATCAACTAAGAAAACACCTTTCATATCTTCGTGCTCTAATCCATATACATTTCCATTCCAGCCGCTATCTTTACCAGACTTACCAGAAAGAAAGAGCTCTGCTTTTGGAACTTTTTTGTAGCGAAGAGTTCCTTCTTCTAGAAACTGGTAGCTTGGAGTTCCTTGGCTTAAAACAGTTTTTCGTCCTGGTTTTTGACCGTCAGTTCTTACTCCATTTTTTGTAAGGATATAGTCAAATTCTCCTTTTTCAGAGCCAGAGTACTTACTCAAATTAGGATCAGCGTATGCTTCACGAGCGTAAATTTTTATAATGCTTGATCCAACAGGCAATAGTTCTCTAATGAGGGCAATGTGTTCGTTAGATACTCTTGAGCATCCGTGGCTTCTAGGGTCGGCAAAAAGGTTTGCCCAAAAGCCTCTAGTTTCTTCGATAAATTTATTTCCATCAGCACCCCAACCGTATGTACCATGTGTCCATTGTTGATGAGAATCAGGTCCTACTTTAGCGGTATACCAACCAAAGGCTCCTCGGTAAGTTCCAAAGCCAGGCAGGATATCGTCATTGGAAAGCCAATCGGTTACGCCCGCTCCTGGTTTTGGCAGAGGAGGATAGTTTGGGTCATACCAAGAAGGATATCGGCGGTATTCATCCATATAAAACTTTACCCAAGAAGATACTCTGAAGTGTCCAACTACACTTCTAGTACTTCCTTTTCCGCTTTCGTTCATGGCGTCTTCACCAGCAACAAAATCAGATTCAAAAATCATTTTGTGTTTACAAACACCAGACTCACAAGACTTCTTATAGACGCGAAGTCTTTCGGTAGCGATATTTTGCACCATAAAAACATCTGATAACTCTGTCGGGTTAGCTGCCCAATCAGGCCCTCTACTTACAGTCGCTTCGGTAAGGTATTGATAAGCCACAAAATAAGTCTCTGAGGCCTGCAATTTTGCTTGAATGTCTAGAAGCTCAACTTGCACCATAATGCCAACGGGCTCGCCAACAACTTTTACTTTGTCGCCTTTGATAAATTTTCCAAGAATATTATCTTTTGAGCTAAGATCAGCACTGGAGCGAACTCGAACATTGTTAGATACAAGATAAAGTTCTTTGCCTAATTTTACGTCTTCTTTTGAAATATAGGAAGTAGTTGCTCCCATTTCAGCAGCTTCTGTATTGATTAAATCTTCAATTGAATTTTGATCTGAACATGCAGAAACAAGTATGCTTAGTAAGATTGCTTTAGCTATTAATAGCCTTTTCATAATGTGTCCCCCCTCATCTTCGATAAGCTGAAGATGAGCCATGAACTTAATGGAAAAACTTTATTTTTTTAGTAAATCCCTTAATTTATAAGTCTTTTTGATGTTTGAAAGAAATGGGAGGGGATAAACTTATTAAACAAGCCTAGTTTTTAAGCCTATAGAAAAAAATGTAATAGTTCATTTGTTTGTAAGTGAGTAGAAAAGTAATACTTTGCCTTGGTGAGGATTTAAAAAGCAAAAAACAAAAAAATAGAGTTTGGATGCTTGACTTCATCGGGAGCTAGATATAAAACCTTGGCTCATCTCAAGCAAGTGTAGCTCAGTTGGTAGAGCGCCACCTTGCCAAGGTGGAAGTCGCCAGTTCGAACCTGGTCACTTGCTCCAAAATGGCAATCCAAAGATCATCTGAAAAGATGGTCTTTTTTTTTGCATTTTTTGATTATAAGCGAATCTATCTAGGGATGAGATCAATTTAATCAAAGATTAGACGGTTTAGCTAAGCTGATTAAGAGCGCGATAAGTTCTTTATCAAATAGGTATCTAATGGAAAGTGTCTATAAATATAGACACTTTCTATTGGCCATTAATCGAGATTTTGTTTTGAAAGTTGAAGTAGTACTTTTTTTGTTTAATTCTGATTTGGTACTGATTCATCTGGAGAGTTAAAATGAAGATTAAGAATGTAGAGGTTCATAATTATCGTGCGATCAAGAGACTTAAAGTTAATTTCAATGACTACGGGCTAATTGTTGGGGCCAATAATGCTGGAAAGAGCACATTAATTAATTCGTTAAGAGCATTCTATGAAAAAGAAGGTTTTAAGTTTTCCAAAGATAGGGATTTTCCCAAAATGGGTGGCCTAGAAGATAATGAGTCATGGATAGATATTGAGTTTGATCTCGATGATGATGAATTTGAGTCGCTTATGGATGACTATAAATGGAAAGATAATGTGTTAAAGGTTAGGAAGTATTTCTTAACCTCGCAGAAGGGAGATAATAATAAAACTATGGCCGGGTCAATATTTGGGTACACCGATGAGGAAACATTATCTGGCTCACCTTTCTATGGAGCAAAAAATGTTGGGAGTGGGAAATTTGGTAATTTAATTTATATTCCAGCTATTAGTAGAGTAGAGGATCACACCAGATTAACCGGGCCATCTCACTTAAGGGAGTTACTGGATAATCTTTTAAAGGATGTTGTAGAAGATAGCGAGACATTTTCTAAGTTTAGTGGGAACTTTGAAAATCTATCAAGTGAATTGAAGAATGATACAACTGATGACGGCAGGTCGTTATTGGGATTTGAACATGAAATCAATTCACATCTAAAAGAATGGGGAGCAGAGTTTAAATTAGATATAAGGCCGCCATCTACAGCAGATATTATCAAGAACCTTGTTAGTCATAATTTATTTGAATCTGGCTCAGAAGAACCTCAAGGAGCAGGTCAATTTGGTTCAGGATTTCAGAGACATTTTATCTTTTCTTTAATTCAAGTTGGGGCAAAGCTCGAAGTAAAAAAAACGAAAAAAGATACCAAGGAGTTTTCTCCTGCAATGGATTTAATTTTATTTGAAGAACCTGAAGCTTTCCTTCATCCTCCGCAGCAAGATATTTTGGCTAGTCGTTTAATGGAATTGGCAAAAAGAGAAAATAGACAAATAATCTGTACAAGTCATTCCTCACATTTTGTTAGTAGGAATATGCAAGAATTGACGTCAATAGTAAGACTCTCAAAGAAAACAGGGGAGATTAAATCATTTCAAATAGACCAAAAAAGATTTGAGGAAATATCAAAAGGCAATGAGAAGCTATTATCAATACTGCGAGAACATTCAAAGAACTCGGAAGAGGAAACAGAGTTTAATTTAGCTACTAATTCATTTAATCTTTATTTGTTCCTCGATTCTGAACGAAGTAGCTTGTTCTTCGCGAACTTTATCTTGCTTGTTGAAGGACCAAGTGAGCGAAGTTTAGTGTCAAAGTTAATATATGATAAGAAAATCGACCCAAAAGATATTGAATTAAAAGTATTAGATACATTTGGAAAGTATAATACGCATAGATTTATTGAATTACTTAATGAGTTAGGAATCCCGCATGCTGTACTTATTGATAGTGATGAAAATAAAAATATACACAAGGACCTTAATGAATTGATTTCTAACTGCGAGAACCAACAGTGCACGAAAAAGGTTACATTTTTAGAAAAAGACTTAGAGTCTTTTTTGGAAGTTAAAACTAAGTCAACTCATGGTAATAAAGCTCAGCATTTAATGTATCTTTATTCAAAAGATGAAATTAGTAGCGATAAGTTAACGGAGTTCGGGGAAGTAATTGAAAAGGTCCTTCCATCAAGTACTTCTTAAAAAAGTCAAAGAGAGCCTAATCCAAGCCAAGTTTTATCCAGGACCAAAGCTGGCTGGCTTTGATTTACCTGTCAAAAAAATAGGTAACTATAGGTAAGGGATATATCAATATTTGCCCAAATAAAAAGTTTTGTACTTCTGAAACAATACGCCGCTTTCATCAGGGGTTGGCCCAACTTAACCCCACTCTCTCTTTTCCATTAATCACCTCAGATGGTTATTCCAGTAACCAAAAGGGTCGGATATGGATACCTCAATAGATCTGTCATAACAAACCTCCTTAGTAAGGGGTTTAACTGATCTCTCTCAGTACCCGATTACATAGTATACCTTAGTAATTAGTGGCAGAAATTTTTCTGAATGAAAATTATTCCATCATAGTATTTGAAATTATTGGGAAAGCAATGTGTCTATGTCGTGTCTATATCCATGTAACTAAACGTAGATTTATGTAGATTAATGTCACTTTATGTATATTGCTAAGTAATGAAAATTAAAGAGGAAAGCAGAGAATCTCAGTTATTTTAGTTACTTAGTAAAAATGCCCCCGCCACCTTGCCAAGGTGGAAGTCGCCAGTTCGAACCTGGTCACTTGCTCCAAAATGGCAATCCAAAGATCATCTGAAAAGATGATCTTTTTTTTGTGTTTTTAAATCTCAATCGGTGAAAATAGTTGTGACGGTGCAGGCTTGTCTTTAGGGGGTTCTGATACCTACTGTGCACTTCGAGAAAAAGTACTTAGAAGTTTCTGTGATTACGGCTTAACTTCTAAACTAACTCAGCCAGCGCTAGTGAAGCTGTCATCGTCAGCATCAAAATCTCCTTCATCGTCAAATTTTAGCTCAAACTTGCTAGCTGCTTTTGCCTCACTTGCCAGGTTTAGAACTTTGCTGTGGTTATCTTTTTTGGTACTAAGTTCGTCAAGCTTACCCTGAAGAATCTGATTTAGTTTTGATGCTACTTCTTGTAAATTTTGACTGCCATTATTTAGCTTTGTACTGTTCAGCAATGTATTGTCCGCAGTCTTTGCATTTATACTAGTACTTTCGTTGATAAGATTCATTCCTTCTGTGATTTGACGTAAGCCCAGATTCTGCTCATTGGTAGCAGACAAAACATTGTTCGCACTATCTGAAATTGCTTCTGAGATTGTACCAATTTTATTCAAATGCTCTGATGTGTTTTCCAAATGAACTAAACTCGCATCTGTCTTCGTACCATTTTCAGTAGCAACTCGTTTAGCGGTCTCAATCACTTCATTAACAATATTGCTGATCTCTGTAGCGCTCTTACCACTCATTTGTGCTAAGTTACCAACCTCTTGGGCAACTACGGCAAAGCCTCTTCCGTGCTCTCCTGCTCTTGCCGCTTCAATGGAAGCATTGAAAGAGAGTAGGGTAGTTTTAAAAACAATGTCATCAATCAGATCGGTTTTTTCACGAATTTTTTCGATCAACTCAACAAGCTGTTCGATGGATTTGTAGCTTTCTGCGATTTCATTTACGGAGCCTTGCAGTTCTCCCATGGCTTGTTGACTAGAGTTTGAAAACTCAGAGATGTCTTTAGCTAACTTTACAGAATTTTCAGACTCTGCCACGGTAGAACTAATCATACTGGTGATTTCGGTGATACTGGCCGAAACTTGTTCGACGCTACTTGATTGATGATTAACTGCATCGGCAATGGATTTTGAGTCTTTAGATAAAGCGTCAGCCTGTTCCCCTAAGTTTGAGCTAGCAGAGTCTATGGCCATTGCCACATTTTGAATGTCTTCCATTGGCTTTTTGATTCTAAGGAAAGCAATGGCAATGGCTAGAAGGGTCGCTAAAAAGCCATAGAAAGAAATTGTCATTACTGTGGACCGAATTTCTGCATCTACTGGGTTTAGGCTAGAGATTACAGAGAAGGTCGCTCTTACGTCGCCCTCTTTAAAGTCTTCCATTTGATAGCCAAGAACATCTTTTCCATTGCCAAATGGGCTAGTAGATGGGTGTCCATGACAGGTTAGACAGTTTCTACTTTCAGAAATTTTACTTGGAACGGAGATTAAAATTACATTTCGATCCTCATCAAAGCTTATGACTTCTTTTTTATCTGGATGCTCAATAAATTCATTGATCACTTTCATTTCGTCAGGAGTTGCTTTGTTTTTACTGTTTCTCGGCTGTGGTGAAGCAATGCGAAATTCATAGTTTTCTTTCGCAGCACCTTCCTGGCCAATTTTAAAAGCAGCGTAAATTGGAACTGCTTTCAAAATTTTTAACTTAAACTCATCGGTTAAGTTACCATCAGGGAACTTCTCTACCGCTTCTTTGATGGTAGAGTTTAAAACATTCATCTCAGCAACATAATTGGAGCCTACGTGAACTCGAGATAAGATGGCGCGGGATTTTTCTACTAAATCTTGTTCTCCCTTTTTGCGAATTTGAACCGCAGAAACCACGATAGATATGCCCGTTGAAAGAACGCCAACCAATGCTAAGCTGCTTAAGATTTTCCCTTTAAAAGTCATTAGATTCCTTTTTTTAATTCAAAGACTTATCGGAATACAGTTATGGCAATTAATGGGGCCTAATAAAAAACTAATGGATTGGGCTAAGGTAGGTTCGTTTGTTTAAAAAGGAACTGGACCTAAGTTCTATGTATTTTGAAATAACTCTGTTTTGTTTAGAATGTATAAAAATACGGTTAGCTATTTACGGTCTTTGTTTTTCTCTAAGCGATACTCTTCGTCGGTCAGTCCTCTTTTCCAGTAGCCAGAAAGGAATAACTTTTCAGTTGGCAACATTTTTTCTTTAGTTAAGAACCTTCGAACCATATTAATCTCTTCTGCTTCACCGGCACCAAAGACAATACTGTTTTCACTAAGTTGGGTGTAATTTTTTAGCTTTGATATAAAATGCTCTTTCTCGTCAACATCAATCCAATGAATTTTTATATGGCTAGGGCTTTCTATTTCATGAATATCTTCTTTACTTGGAACGGCAATATAAGCTTCGCCCGTGGCTGTAGGGGGAGCTAATTTTAAATATGCCTTTACCGCGTTGATGGAAGTTAAGTCGCCCATCAAGAAGTAATCGGTTTCAGGAAAATCATAAATTTTTCTTGGCCCCGGCCCAGCGATTACTATTTGGTCCCCAGGTTTAGAATTTTTCGCCCACGTAGCGGTATGCCCTTCGTGGTACTTAATCAAAAAGTCGAGAGTTAATACTTTATTGTCTGAATCAAAATTGGCAATGGTATAGGATCTCATTTTTGGGCGAGCGTCTGGTGCAATATTGTTTTTATCAGTTTCTAAGATCACTTTTACGTAGGCACCTTCTTCGCCGCTAGGAAAGTCGTTTAGGTCCTCACCAACAAACTCCACCCTTTGTAGGTGAGGGCATAGAGGGTAGGATTTTTGTACTTGAATATTTCTATAGGAATTTTTTTTCTTCATAAAAGCCTCGATTCTGATTTCAATTGTAATCGAGATTCTAAATTTAAAACAGGAGAAAGGCTTGAAAAGCAATCAATGCAAACGAATTGATTGCTAGTAATTTGTTTATTCTATTCCTAAAGCATGTTGAATGGTGTTTTCTAGAGTTGCAAAGGTAAATGGTTTTGCGATCAGATCTACGGCCCCCATTGCAAGCATATCTTCTTTGTCGTATTCAGAAAAACCACTGATGAATATAATTTTTGGTACCTGGTTCAGGTTAGCTTTTGCCCACTCAAAAAGTTCGTTCCCGGCAAGGTTGGGCATGCGTATATCGGAAATAATTAAATCCACTAGGTTAGATTTTAAAAACTCTTGAGCTTCAACGGAATTCGTAAAAGTTGAGGTCTCATATCCCATCAAATCCACTTGGTCGGTTACAATTTCAGCTAATTCGGGCTCGTCATCTACAATTAAAATCTTTTTTCCGTTCATCTCGAAGCTCCTTTATATGCTCGCTTTACAGGACTAAGGACCTTAGTTTTTATCGGTAGATTGAGTGAAATACACATTACAATTAAGAAAAAACTATGGAATCCCAATTTCTTGTATCAATAAGATACTATCTTTTGATTTATGCTTTATTTTTGATGTAGGAAATTAGGTATTCCGCTCCAGATACCAAACTTAAAACCAAGCCTATGATTAGGCCTGTGATTGCTGCCTCTTCGCAATAGGGAAATAAATCCATATTGGGATTTGGAAAAAATAAAAAAGGCATAGCAAAGAGTTGGATGGCGGTTTTCCATTTTCCAAGCTTACCAGCAGAGATCACCACATTTTCACTGGCGGCAACGGCGCGTAATCCATCTACTACTATATCTCTTAAGATGACTGGTAAAACTAGAATAAAATGAATTTTCCCCAAAACTAAAAGGGCAATGAGCCCAGCTGTAACTAAAAGTTTATCGGCAATTGGATCTAAAAATTTGCCAAGAGTTGTGACCCATTTGTACTTTCTTGCGTAATAGCCATCGAAATAATCCGAAACACCAGCTAAGAAAAACAGTACTACAGCAGTCCATGCGGACCAGTACTCATTTTTTAGAACATAAAAAAGAATGGGCGGGATCAAAAGAATTCTAAAAGAACTAATGAAATTTGGTATTTGTCTTTTCATGTAAAAACCCTTAATTCTCGAATTCTAAGATATTCTCATTCTTACTCATAGCAAGCAATGTGGCAAAGAAAATGTGTCATTTAACAATAATCGTTGATCTTTTTACTAGCTGCCTGGGATACTTTTTTTATGAAAAGACTTTTATTTCTCGTTTTATTTGTAAATCTCATTTTTCAAGCATTGGCAGCCTCCGACGATAAAGCGGTGGATTATGAAATATTGTTTGGCAAAGATAAAGAGCAAGATATTCTTTTAGTCACCGGAAATAGTTCAATCAAAGCAAGTGCTCCATTGACAATGCGATTGATGAAAAATGTAGATGCCTATAAAAAATTTAGTCGATACCTACTGAAAAGTGATTATGATCCAAAGACGAGAGTTGCTGATTTTAAGGCTTGTTTTATGTTTATCTGTGGAAAGCCTCGAGTGTCAATGATATGGGAAAAAGAGCATTTAAATTGGGAGTTTATCACCGGGCGCTTTTTAGGTTCTAAAGGCTATATCAAAGTGAAGAAGAAAAATGATGGTGTAAATATTTACTTTTACAGTCACTTTAAAATTCACTCTAAATTAATTCCAAGATGGATCATTCGAGAATTCACTGCTACGATCACCGAAAATAGTTTTAGCATCTTGAAGAAAAATTTGGAGGCCATGGAGAGTGGAAAAATTTAAAATTAAACGTCAGGTAGCTTTTTATGAAACGGATGCAATGGGCGTTGTTCATCATTCGAATTATTTACGCTACTTTGAAGACGCAAGGCTAGCATGGCTCAGCGCAAGTGGTTTTCTTAAGGACTTCCAAAGCCAAGATTCATTGCAGTTTGCCGTTACGGAGGCAGACTTGCAGTATAAAAAGCCAGCACGCTATGGCGAGGAAATAGAAATTTCTTTGAGTTTGCGTAAAACGGGTGCAAAACTACATTTTAAGTACGAGATTCACTCGATGCAAGATGAGCTTCTCTGTACAGGTAGTAGCTCTCATGTTACTGTCGACCGAAATATGAATGTAAAGCGAATTCCCAAAGAAATCGCTCAGCTTTTAGGAGATTAGCATGGATAGAAACCTTGCCTTAGAGTTTGTTCGTGTAACTGAAGCCGCCGCCCTTTCCTGCAGTAAATGGGTAGGACTCGGGGATGGAAAATCCGCTGACCAAGCAGCCGTAGACGCTATGAGAAAAGCTTTTGATCGTGTGAATTTTGATGGGACGGTTGTGATCGGTGAAGGGGAGCGTGACGAAGCTCCTATGCTTTACATCGGTGAAAAAGTAGGTGATGTAGGTCCAGAGGCTCCTAAAATTGATATTGCTGTAGACCCTTTAGAAGGAACGAACCTTTGTGCTACGGGCGATGTGGGGGCTATTTCTGTAATTGCCATTGCGGAACAGGGGCACTTTTTAAATGCTCCTGATACTTATATGAATAAGATTGCTGTTGGCCCCGGTGCAAGGGGTGCCATCGATATTACCAAAAGCCCTCGTGAAAATTTACACCAAGTGGCCGAAGCTTTAAGGAAGCCAGTAAATGCTTTGACTGTTTCTGTTTTGGACAGAGACAGACATCAGGATTTAATCAAAGAAATTCGCAAAGAAGGAGCTCGCATCATTTTAATAAGTGATGGTGATGTTTCCACTTCTATCGCTACTTCTTGGGGAGACTCTGGAATCGACATGATTATGGGAATTGGAGGAGCACCGGAAGGTGTGATCTCTGCCGCTGCTTTACGTTGTTTAGGTGGTGATTTTCAAGGTCAACTAAAGTGGAGATCTGAGGAAGAGAGAGCGCGAGCTTTAAAAATGGGAATCGAAGATGCAGATCGCATTTACAATATTGAAGACCTAGCCAGTGGTGAGGTTATGTTCTCTGCGACAGGTGTGACTTCAGGCCCTCTTTTGCAAGGGGTTCGATTTAAATCAGGTGGCTTTGTTGAAACCAGTTCCATTGTAATGCGTAGTAAAACAGGAACTATCCGTAAAATTGAAACCACTCACCGAGTAGACGGTAAGGCCTGGGTTTTATAAATGGCTATCGAAGTCGCTTGTTTTTCATGTCATTTTGTTAATAGCTTCCCTGAGCGTATAGGGCTTAGGGAAGAGTGTGAAAAGTGTGGTAGTGATCTACATTGTTGTAAGTGTTGCAAGTTTTACGACACCGCTTCTTATAATGAATGTCGTGAAAGTAGTGCTGATGTAGTCCGTGAAAAAGAGCGATCGAATCACTGTGATTATTTTGTGGCTAATTCCATAGCCGGTAAGGACGAAGAGAAAGACAAAATGCTTTCTGCCGCTGAAGCTCTTTTTAAAAAATAGATCGTCTATTGAAGTAATATGATCTGAGGCTTTGCTGTTTTTTGGATAGGATTTAGCATCAAAGCGCACTGAGCTTTAGGTCCTGAAGGACTCATTGTGGAAGCTTTCAACTAGGGGTATGATGAGCTAATTAAGACTTATCAACACAAAAAGGTTGTTTAGAGGTGAAATCTAGGTAACTGAACAGAGTATTCGAAGGGAATTAACTAATATTGTAGGGAAATCTTTGGATAAATGTTTTATAACTAAAGATTTCTTTCAAAAATCCTTAGTAGCTGATTTAAACAGGCAAAAAATGAAATCAAGGAGACTACACTGAAACTTCCATAGACAACGCCTTTGATTTTTCGTTCAAAACGTAAAGCGTCTGCTGAATACTCTAGACTCAAATAGAACAAAGGCTTTTTAATCAAAAGCTTTCCGAATTGTCTAAGACAAACAATCGAACACACTAAACTTAAAAAGAAAAGAGACCATAAAAGCATAAAACTTTATCGGTCTCTTTTTGAAACAACTAGAGTCTAGTTTTGTCTCTAATCGCAAGCCTTTGAAACTTACTAGCTAGCGCTGTCCTGTTTCGTCAGCTCATCAGAGTTTGGCTCTTCTTCACTATTGTCGTCGGTAGCTTCTGGTTTTGAGTCTTGTTTTTTATCGAGTTCTTCAAGGTCAGATTCTAGGTCTTGATTTTCTTTTTCGATTTCTTCGGCAGAACGGAATCGAAGGGCATTATTGATGTCATACTCAAGTTCAGCAAACAATCCACCCATAAAGGTATTGTATTCCTCACCAAGAGAACCGGTTTGCCCCACCAAAAAGTTAAACTCTAACAAATCATTTTCAATTGCTCTTGAAAGTCGAGTGCTCTCCTTGAAATTAAGAGTTTGTTCTTTAGGAGCGTTTAAGTATATCTGTAAGCTCTTTAAGTAACGATCACCATAATCGGCTACAAAGGCCTCTAGAAGCATCATGGCATCCTCTTTGGTTTCAGAGCCTAAAATCTCTAATATACGTGTCGACATTTCGGGGTGTTCAGGCTCTTTTTCTTCAATGATGTTGGCAAACCATGTTTTGGCAGAATCCGAGTAAGTTCTTTCTAAAATTAAATTTGCCATATTAAAAAATTCAGCGGCTCGAAAACGTCGACGTAAACTAATCATTTTATAGGCGTAGTTTCTTAAGCCCTTTTTCCACTCTTTGTCGTTCATCAAAGAAAAACGGTCATCAAGGGACTCGGCCTTGGCAAGTTCTACCGCAAACTCTTTTTGGGCCTGGGCGTAGTAACAAACCATGAAGCTAAAAGAGCGTCCTTCAAAAGCACAACTAAACTCGTCGTCAGTAAAATTGAGATTTTCAGTTCTAGAAAAGTCTCGTTTTAAAAATTCCAACTTCGCATTGGCTACCCGTAAAGTTGCACTTTTGCGCATGATGAATAGTGTACTGGAGCTACCAAAAAAGGTACTACCTAATAGAATGGTCTTAAAATGATTAGCTAAAAAGTTACTTCTATTGACTTTTGCCCGAGTGATTCCATGCAGATTTTCTAAGCCTTCCCCGTAGATTTTTTCCTTAGTCTTTTTAGAGCGGAAAAGGTCCCGAATTTGCTCAAAGACTTCTCTTCTGAGGAGGGCAAGTTCAGCATCTCCGCGAGGCTGATGTTTTGGGTTGGTTAATACAGCTTCAATTTTTCTTAAATACTCTTCTTGCAGAGGGGTTCTATGGGGCACCATTAAAATTTCTGCCCTTTGGTATTCAAGCAGGCGATAGTTTTCTGCCCAATCGTCTAAGCCTCGATAGATGGCCGAGTTCCGTGACATTTCTTTGGCAGGGGTGTTGGCAAAAATATAGTTGATCTTGTTATTTAGATCATCTTCTAGGTTTTTTAGGGCAAAGCGATCATGGAAGACAGATCTGTTGATATTGTAAAGTACTTCGCCATTATCCACATAAGGCAAGTTTACTTTCAAAGGACCATCTTTCAGGAATTTTTCAGGTGTCCATTCGTCCAGTAAGTTTTGAACAATTGGTAATTGTTCATTGGCTGAGGCTCCTTCATCGAAAACCTCGCTAATTCTTCTTCGAGGCGCTGGGTTTCCAGTGAAAAACTCTAAGCGCGCATCAATAGCCTCGGTGGTTGCAGGCGATGGAGTGGGGCTGTGAATTAAATCATCCACTTCTTGAATCGCTTTTTTTCCGTTGGGAGATGCTCGGTGAATGGCGGATAGAGTATTTGGTTTTTTAAGGTTGAAACGAAGTCTTGGTTTTTTACCTGTTGCTCTGCGAATTCCTTCAAAAACAAAATCTAGGATTTTTACGCGAGTAAAATCAATTTCCGCACCGCTTTTTATCCAATTTTTTAGGTCTCTCCAGTATTTAATCTTATTTTGGTATTGATCACTTTTAAAGTATCTAAATCTAGCCATAATGGCTTCCAGATATTTTTTATAGTTTTTTTCAATTAACCAACGTTGGTTTCTTTTTGCGTTCACAATTTGGCTGGCTTTAGCTGCATCTCGTACGCTATTTCGACCTTTTTTAGCGGCCGCAAAGCGAAGCTCGTGGACGGCATTTGGACCATACTTCACTGCAAGTGGTAGTACTTGCCCAACTCCCACAGCATACATGATTGTCTCAAGGGCAGATGAATACCTTGAGTTCATACTATCAAATGTTTTTTCATAAGATAGCCAACCACCTTGAGATAAAGTTTCTTCGGCATCCACAATGGTATCTTGTAGGAGCCACGCGTCTCCGGCAACATAGGCAAGATATCCAGATCCAGCAAGGGCAAAGGCCAATCCAGGCCCAGATAAAATTCCGGTTGAAGATAGAATGGTTCCTACGCCAACGGCGCCCATAGCCACTAGATTGGCTGGTGTAAACGGATCAAACTGTTGCTGAGGGAATTTTTGTTTTAGATAACAAAAAGCCCCTAAGTCTTTAATCATTAGGTACTTAGAGTAAGGGTTTTCATGGTATATTGTTTCCCCTTGCTCACTTAGCTCCGTTTTTGCTATTAAGTTTGATTGTAATACTTTAGTCACTAAACTGTCATAGTGATGAAGTTGGAATTCACCAGAATCATTGGAGTTAAACTCCCATTCCGTACCTTTATCGGCCAAGCCGGCAGCAGCATTATTAATTTTGGCAATTTCTCTTTGAATGCCCCACATAAGTTCTTGTTCAAAATGGCTATAATTTTGCGTTTTATTTAACAGCCATTGGCCAATGCTATCAAAGTCCTCTAGATGTAGCGCCATAGCTAAACTTACAGAAAGTTTATCGATATTTGGAAACTCCAAAGGACTTAGGCTGTTGTAAACACCCTCTGTTAGGTTAACTTCCTTTTTGATTTTTGCGTACTCTTCACTGCTGATTAAATCAAACATCAACTCTCCAAAATCGGAGATCTCAAAGTCATAATCTGAAAATAGGAAGGCCTTCCAGGCAGAATTGCTACTAATATTTAAAAGGGCTCCAGAGTCTGCTTTTAGTTTTCCCAAATGGGCTTGCCTCAATGCAATTTCTCTTTGGTAAAAACTGCGAATGCTATTTCTTTTTGGGGTTTCTAGAAAACTAGGCATCGAGTTACGCCCTGTAGATTTCATTAGAGGTGGATTTTTTTTCAGCTCTGCCTCTAGTGAGTTTTCAAGTTTTTCTATATCATCCATTATAAGATTAATGCGAACAATGTTTTCTAAACTTTCTGCGAGATACTTTAAACGGGCTTCTTCGCTATATTCCGTTTGCAGAATTTGATCGTTAAGTAGTTTAACGGATTTTAATCGACTGTCGGATACTAAGTGGTAATTCAGTTTATATTCAGAGTCTTTGATTTTTTTAGCACGAGAATTTTTATTTACTAAATATAGGCCCTTTTTTCTCGCGATCCCAGTTTCAAGTGCCGTAATCAAAAGACGTTTTCGAAAGTTTTTTGAAGTTTCTTGGTTTCTCATTTCCAAAAGTTCATGGTGATTCCTGGCAAGATCTAAAACAGTGAGCTTCGATTCGAGACCT
>JAYZXX010000121.1:0-8275 GCA_036140815.1 Bdellovibrionota bacterium
GAACTTCCCCTTTTTTTGGTCCTTCTAGATCAACCTCTTCGATTTTTAATGGCTCTTTTGGTCCCCAAGCCACAGCTGCTTTTACTTTCATGTGTACTCCTCTATAAAAATCTCAAATGAGCAAGTTTTGTCGAGTTAAGACTATAGCATCAACTCTAGATTGTTGACAAAATTGAATATTTTAAACAAATTGTTCTCATATGAAAACAATAAAGAATCTCTCAGAAATCTATACTTTTATAAAAGTGGGGGAGCATCAGTCTTTTTCCAAAGCAGCGGATGAACTAGGTGTGTCAAAATCTCTATTAAGCAAGACCATTCGCGAATTGGAAGAAAAAATGAATCGGAATCTGTTTAAGCGGAACACCAGGCAGGTGCATTTTACGGAACTAGGTAGGCAGTATTTCGATTATTACAAAGCTAAAGTTGAAGACTTAGAAGTTTTTAATGATTTGCTTCTGGTAGAAAGTTTCTCACAGGAGGAGAGTTTAAAAATAACATTAGCGGGTGCTTACGGAGAAGAGAGTGTTGCGGAAGCTTTGGCCAAAGTATTAAAGCGTTACCCGAGAGTGAAAGCACAATTAGATTTCAGCGCCGAATTGGTAGATATATTTGAGCATTCCTATGACCTTGCCATTCGAGTTAGTCGAAAAAGGCCAACAAAAGGCTATGTGCAACAGATTGCATCGAGGCTAGAGTACGTATGCGCATCGCCTGACTATATTGAGCGATTTGGTAGGCCATTGCTTCCTAGGGATTTACAGGATCACAACTGTTTGGCAGGACAACAAAGCGTTTGGCATTTTCGCCGTAACAATAAAGTAGAAAAAATAGAGATTAGTGGAAACTTTTTGTCTACGAATGGTCGAGCAATTTGCTCTGCGGCCATCGGTGGACTTGGTGTTTGTAAGCTACCTGAGTCCTATGTATTAAAGCACATTCAAACGGGACAGCTTGTAATTTTATTGGATGAGTTTACTGAAAAAGAGGTACCTATATGGGCAATCACTGCAAGTAAGTCGTCTACTTCAGAAGTTTTAAAAGCTCTAATTGATCAAATTAAAAAAGATAGCCTTGTGTAGTCTTATGCTTCATGTTTTTTAATTTAGAGTGATTCTTAATTTCCACTGAAGGAAATTAGAAAGCTATTTTTAAACTTATACCTATTGTAAAAATGCTTATTGATACATATTATCAAATCACTAAAACTTAGATAAAGCTTTATTGAACATAGCTTTCCGAAATAGACATTGAGATTCTAGTATTTTTCTTCTTCCTTTCTAACCATTTCTTTGATTCGTTGATATACAGCTTCGTCAATTTTGGCCATATAGTTTTCAAATTGATCCTCTTGGGAAATCTCGGTTATTTTAGGGTTTTTCAATAGTCCTAAAACTATTTTTGCAGCGAGGTTATTAGCATCGTCTTTTGAAAAGTATCGGTCATGCAATATTTGATTTTTGTCTGTGAAAAGAACTTCTAAAAAATCAAAAAAGTCTTCTTTGGCTAGACTCATCCGGTAAAGACTTTGTTCTCTTTTAGCCATATTCTCTAAAATTTCTCGTTGAGCCTCAAAAATGTATAGGTCGATTTCTGGATCAATTCTATGGGCTAAAGCCTTCTCTTGTAGGTTTTCTTTTAAATAGCCAATATTAGTTCGAATTTTATTAATTAGATTAAATACAACTATTGGATTTGATCCAGGCTTAAACTCTTGCTTTATTCTATTGGTGATATTTGACTCTCTCTCAAGCATAAGGTCTATAACCACCTTGAACTTATCTTCAGGCAGTCTCATTTCTGGGTCGATAAAACTATCTGTTTGTGCTTTGATATTTGATATTGCATCTTGTGAGTACTTTATTAATTTTTGATTGAGCTTAGTGTAATCAGTAAGCTTGCTGCTGTTTCGCACGCGGGCTTCCTTCATTTCACTGTTAGTTAATTTTATAGCTTGTTTGATCAAAGAGTAGTGGCTTATAGCCTCAGCAACTGAAAAGTCAGTCAGAGTTTTATAAAGTACACCCATGCTATTATATAACTCCTGAAGAACTGGACCAAGTTCAGCATTTTTTCCAGCTTCTTTGGATAGGCTAGATTTATTGATAGTACGAGAAGAGGCATTTGTTCTTGGAGTGGAGTTAATTTTTTTATATTGATCCAATATAGCTTTCATTTGCTTTTTATCTTTTTCATAGGCTAAAGATCTAGGGCCGAAGCCTGCTGCTAAACTACAAAGAAAAGAAGCTTTGGTTTTGGGAAGGTTTGCTTCCGCTCCCACTGGATAAATAGATAAAGTGATCAATAAAGCTAAAACACTAGCAATAAAATTCATCAGTAGCCTCCATAGATAAATCTGTTTTTATCATTAAAATCTATAGTTTGGAGGTTTATTGAGCTTTTTAATAATAGGATAATAAAATATACAAATGTCCTGTCGATTTTCGATACTATTGATCGAGAAAAATGTATTAGAAAGCTTTAGAAAATAGTGAAAGTGAATTATTTACTAGTATTTTTAGTGTCTAAACCAAATTTTCAACTAGTTTGTTGAGGCATGTATATTCCCTGGATAGGCAATCTGAACTTGACTCTAGCAATACGGGATAAACGGATTCCTTTGACAGTGAATGGACATTTGTACGTACCTACATTAATTACTTTTCAATAATTTGAAAATAAAGCTGACTGCAGTTAGAATGCTTAAATATAACTAATGCCTTAGCAAGGCTTTCTTTGTAGTGAAGTGAAGTATTCAAAGTACTGTAACAGATAGTCGTATCGAGCAAATTTTAAACGAATGGATTAATTCATAGCTCTTTTCATTCTGACAGAAAATTTTTCGATATTTTCAAATCCTGATACTCTTAAATCATTTCTTTCTTGTCCCTTAGCATCGTAAAAAATAACAGTGGGTAAGCCTAGAATATTGTAACGCTCAACAAGATCAGAAACTTCATCCAGTCTTGTGGCATCTACAAAATATAAGTCAAAGGATTTACCTTGTTCTTTAAATTCTTTTGTGGTGAAAGTTTTTTCTTCTAGTTCTTTACAGGCGGCGCACCATTCTGCTTTAAAATCAATTATAACAGGGCGCCCAGCATTTCTCGAAGCTTGTAATTTTTCATCGCTATATTCCGTCCACATACCATGTTGAATTTGCTGTTTTGGAATATGTTTTTCTTGGTAACTCATTCCACTTTTAAAAATGAAAATGATACCTACGGCAATACCGATAGAGCCTATTAGTTTCTTAAGGTACTCTAGGTGCTTTTTATCTGGTTTTTGTAGGAAGCCTAAAACAAATCCAGTGCACATACTTCCAAAGCCAATGATTCCTAAAATCCATTCGCGAGGCATAAGAGGGGAGGCAAAATAAAGGGCGAGAGCCAACATACTTACGCCAAAAATAAATTTGACCATATCCATCCAAGGACCAGAGCGAGGTAGGTATTGGATTAAACTTGAGAAGGTACCTAAGATTAAGAATAACAGGCCTAAACCAGATGCGAATGTGAACAGTAGCCAAAAGCCTAAGGCCATATCTTGAGTTTTAGCCACAAAAGCAAGAATACCTACTAGCACAGGTCCCACACAAGGACTGGCAACCACACCTGCGATTAAGCCAGCGGCAAAAGCCCCGATGTATCCTGAGGACTGACCAGATATCATGACTCTGTTACTGATGAAGGCTGGAGTTTTAATTTCAAATAGACCAAACATGCTTAATGACATTGCTATTAACACACCAGCAATAGTACCGACCACAATTGGATTACTCATAAAAGAACCAAACAGAGCTCCTGTTTTGGCAGCGAACAGTCCTAGCATAGAGTAGGTGAATGCAATACCTGCCACATAAGACAAGCTACTTAAAAAACTTTTTAGTCGATTGGTATTAGCGGATCTGCTACCAATGATTGCTAAGGTAATAGGAATCATTGGAAATACACAAGGGGTAAAGCTCGTTAAGACGCCTGCAAAGAAAACAAAAAGGAAAGTAAAAAACCATCCTTTTTCTAAGGCCTTCTCAAAGCTTAGACTTTCTTTTTCAGCAATACCGATTGGAGCATCGTCCAATCCAATTCCTACATTAGGGCCTTCAGCGCGAAATTGTAAATCTACAAATTTTGTTCTAGGCAATAGACAGTACTTTTCAGAGCATGCTTGGTATTTTAATCCAATGGGTATACTTTGAATACCGGCTTTTTGCAGTTTAGGAAGTTCGGCCGTTAATTTGATTTTAATATTTCCAATCAATACAGGACGCTCTTTTTTAGAGTGAGTATCAAACTTCATTTTAATGGGCTGAATACCAAGCTTACCACTTTTAGCTGGGAAGTCTTTTGGCCAAATCACCTGAGTCTTGTTCACGTAAAGGTAATGTCCTTCCATGATATTTACATCTAGATTTAAATTAACCACTTGTTCTGAGTCGACTTTTTGCTGATCAAAGTATGCATCAAATTGGACGATGTTCTTAGGGGGCTGGTCCATCCCGTAAGACAGGATAGAAATAAATGTAATTACTAGGCTAAATAAAATTCTGCACATACCGCTCATACCTGTTGGTGGTTCTCGCTTCCTTTTTATTACATTCGGCTAGATTAAAAAAGGAGTTGATGAAAAAGTCCTTAACTTAGGTCCAAATTGCAACTCGGTGCCTCATCTTGATAAAAAATCCTGCCGAATAGCAATGCAGAAGGTCATAGATCAGCAACGGAGGCTTTACAACATGGGTATTTTCGGAATGATTTTCGTAATCGGAATGGTGCTTGGAGGTTATGTACTCCATGGTGGTAAAATACACGTTCTGATTCAGCCAACCGAGGTTATGATCATTGGTGGAGCTGCTGTGGGTGGTATGTTTATCATGGCACCTATGTCGACGGTTACAACAGGAATCAAACTTTCAATTAAAGCATTGACGAGTAGTGGAATAAAAAAAGAAACCTATGTTGAACTTTTACAAATGCTATTTCAATTGTTCCAAACATTTAGAAAAGATGGTCCTCAAGCGGTTGAGGCTCATGTTGAAAATCCAAATAATAGTGAGATTTTCAAAAAGTCTTCTTACTTTTTAAAGAACCATCATGCGGTTCATTATCTTTGCGATACCTTAAAAGTAACTTTGTCTGCTGATATTAGTCAGTATGATTTAGAAGATTTATTAAATGAAGATTTAAAAGCGATTCATGAAGAAGAGCATGCTGCTCACCATGTGATTGCCACTACTTCAGAGGCTTTTCCTGGATTAGGAATTGTTGCTGCCGTACTTGGGGTTGTAATTACAATGGGTAAACTAGATCAAGGGGCTCAAGCCATCGGTAACTCAGTGGCAGCGGCTCTTGTTGGTACTTTTTTAGGAGTATTGCTATCCTACGGATTTGTTGGTCCTATTGCTGGTAAAATTGCTGTGGATATAGAAGACGAAGGAAGGTACTTAACAGCGATTAAAGCGGCATTAGTTGCAAATCAAAGAGGGGCACCACCATTGGTATGCGTAGACTTTGCAAGAAGATCTATGCCTCCACACGTAAGACCATCATTTGAAGAAATGGATGCAGCAGTAAAAGGATAAACTTAAAAAAGGCTAAGGAATGGCTGACGATCAAATTGTAATTAAAAAGATAACTATCGTGCAGGGGGGAGGACACGGGGGAGCTTGGAAAGTTGCCGCGGCGGATTTCTTTACTGCAATGATGGCCTTCTTTTTGGTGATGTGGCTATTAGGTCAAGATTCAGAAACCAAAGCGGATGTAGCTTCTTATTTTAGTGGCCCGTCCATGTTGGAAAGTCAATTTACAAGTTATGGTGCGAGACTCACATTAGAAAAATTATTTTTGGATTTAGTCAATGAGCCCTTGAGCACTTTGCAGGATCTACTGCAGCCACCTGATTTTACGCCAGATGTATTGGCCATGGGGCATAAGGGAGTGGTAATGCATCATGTGGCAGAGAGCTTGGGGGAAATAGCAGATAACGTCAATGTTACCTCTGATTCGGTTTTATTTGAGGTTAAAGACTACTTTTTGTTTCAACTTGGAACTTCCAATTTTTCAGGACAGTTTTCTCAAGTGATGAAACAAATTGCTGCAGTAACCGAAGGTTTGAATGATTCTGAAATCGTAATTGAATCAGAAATTTTTACTCAACAAGTAGAGGCGAATGATCCAAAAGTAGCGAAGCTCGTGGCTATTCGTCGAGCAAAGCTGTTGAAAAAATTTGTTGAAGGAACCTTTGAAAATGACAGCAATACCGTAAAAGGTAAAGTCATAGTTAAAGAAGCTGCTGAAATACCACCAAGTGGTAAACCCCCTGGTTTGATTCGGTTTATTTTAAAGCAAAAGTCGACGAAGTCAGACGGAACAAAACCAAGAAAGATAGAAGAAATCTTTGGTGAGCGAAAAGTGGATGAGGATATCTATAAGGATTTTGTTAACCGAATATCAGAAAGAAAAAAGAAAGAACTTTTAGAGGAAGGATTAGGAACTGAGTAATCTTGTCAGTGAGTATAAGTTTAATTTTGATATCACTTGAAAATAGAAATAAAAAAGCCGTACTAAAAGAATAGTACGGCTTTTTGGTACTTGAATTTCTAATCCTAACTAAGGCTTTCTTTATTTTTTCTATGTCTTTTAATCAGGTAGTTTTCTAAAACATAATAAAAATCATCTAGTAAACTTATTATGACAGGAAAAAAGATTGCAATGAAAACAGATCCAATGGCAAGTCCCCAACCTAAGGATAAAGCTAAAGGCTTGATAAATGGGTCAGAACCGCCTAAGCCATATGCTGTCGGCAATAGACCTGATACCGTCGTTAAAGTGGTCATGAAAATAGGTCGCAATCTTGTTTTAGCTGCTTCTATAATGGAGTCATAGCGGTTCAATCCATCTTCTTCACGAAGTTGGTTGATAAAAGTAATCAATACAATGGCGTTGTTGACGATTACTCCACTTAAAGCAACAACTCCAAGCATAGACATAAAACTAAGAGGCTTGCCATGTAAAAGTAGTGCATAAACCACTCCAATTACTCCCATTGGAATAGTAAAAAGTATAATCACAGGTTGAACTAGTTTTCTGAAGGTTATAATTAGCAAAGCAGCAATTCCCACGAAAGCAACCATGAAGGCACGCATTAAGCTCTCCATTGACTCTTTGGTGTCCTCATTTTCTCCGCCAATATCAATTTTAATTTCAGGATACTTTTGACCTAGATCTTTTAGGTAGGGTTGAATAACACTAATCATTTTACTACTTGTAACTTTCTTGCCGTCCATTTCAAACTCGGTATCCAGGGCGCTAGAGACATTCACCTGGCGCTTGTAGGATTTGTGAAAAATAGCTGCAACACTTTCTTCTTTTTCAAAAGTAGCGATTTGATCCAGTCGAACTAAGTTTCCTAGGGCATTACCGATGCTTAGACCTTCTAGCTGTTCATCGGCATCTTCTATACTAGGTTTTCTCCTTACGCGAATGTCTAACTCGTCATCAAGATCCCTTACGCTACTGGCGACAATTCCATCAAATGCAGCGCGAACATTTAAAGAAATTTCATCGGCAGTAAGTTTTGCAGCAGCCATTTGATTCATTATTGGTTTCACATTAAACTGTGTTTTCCCTTTGATGTAAGAACTTTCAATGTCTTGGATTGCCTCGTACTTTTTAAGTTCGACAATGAGCTCTTTTGAAATTTCATTGAGTTTTTGATAATCGTCGCCCAAGAGGTCAATAGAAATAGGCCTTCCTTGGGGGGGACCACCTTTTCGAAGAACAAAGTTTGCTTTTACGTCCTTACGATCAAAACGAATTTTATCTTTTAGGATTTCAATAATGTCTTGGGCTGTTCTGTCTCTTTGACTTTCGGGGGTTAAGATGACTTGAACCTGAGCATAATTACTTCCTCTTTTGGTAAGTGGATCATTCGAGTCTTGCCTAGAGATACCTACCATACTGATGTAGTCAGTGATTTCTTCCTTTGGAAAGTCTGATAAGGCCTCTTCAACAACTACCAAATAGTCTTCTGTATTTTCTAAAGAGAATTGTTGAGGAGCTTCTAGTTTTATAAAAAAGCTTTCTACCCCAACCGCCGGAAAGAGTTCAAATCTTGCATATTTTTTTACAATGAAGCCACTTGCAATGAAACCAAAAATCATCATTAAAAGAACGATGTATCTCTTGTGCATCGACCAGCTTACGAATTTTCCATATTTATCTACCACTGGATCGAACCAGCTACCTCGGGCTTTTTTGTTAGTGTCTTTTTTACC
>JAYZXX010000122.1:0-3137 GCA_036140815.1 Bdellovibrionota bacterium
ATTTCATAAAATATCAGAGCTTTTTTATTGAGGAGCTTGAAGAAAATCTATCTGAGAAAAACCTCGAAACCACAGAGACTCTTGATACAAAACAAAACTATTCTTTAAGTTTAGCCTTTCTCATTAAACCAGTAGCTAGTGTTCTTATAATGAGTATTTATCATTATGCAAGCAGTAGAGTCTTAGCAAGTACAGCCTCTGGCCTTAGCCCACCTTTATAAGCCCCTCCTCTTTCTTCTACATTTTATTTGATCTTTAAACTACATAGGAGTGTATTATGTCGGCTAATAATAATAGTCACAAGGGAAGTCATGAGTTAACTGGTAGTAACAAGGCTGCAAAAATTGGAGCCATTATCATGTTAATAATGTTCGCTGCCATTGTGATCTCTGAAATTTATAAAAACTAATTTATAAAGGCTGCATATGCAGCCTTTTTTATTCATTAACATCTGGAACAACATCCATAAACTGACAAGCTTCAGAATCCAAGTCCTTACATACTCTGATTCCAGAAAGTCTTTTTTGCAAAGCATCCTGCTCTACTTCTCTGCTGGCACCAAATCGAAAACTAATTATAGAAAAGTTCAACTTTAGCTTATTCATTTTAGAAAAATGATAGGTATGAACTTGCTGAAAAAAAGCTGCCTCTTTCACAAAAAGAAGTTCCAAATTTTTAAGGCCGTAAAAGAAGTACCTACTAAGCCGGGGCGTGCCTGGGCTCTCTATATATAGTAATTTTAACTTAAACAGATTCTTAAAAAGACCTCCAGGTAAAAACTTTGACTGAGCAGAAAAATGAAGACCTAAAGCCTCTAATTTACGGTTTTCAGAAAAAAGAGACAGTAATTTCTTAGAAACCACTATAGGTCTTAACATCCTAAGAATTCGCAAGTTCTTTAAATTAGAAAATGCTTGAGGATGAATTCTAGTGAGTAGGTCATCCGTATGATTGATAGAAAGAATTTCTAAATTTTTTAAATCTGAAAATATCTCCGGTCCTAAATAGTCCATTTTTAAATTTGTAAGAGTTAAATATTTTAAACCTGTAAGGTACCGAAGCGGATTATCTGCTTTAAAGTCAAATTCATCCAAATTGCCGAATCCCCAATGCAATCTTTCTAAGTATGGTATCTCTGCAAAAAAATCCCCAGGAAAACTTCTTAAAAAAATCCAATTTAAATCTAAAAACTTCAAGTTCGAAAAACCTTTAAAATCTTTCGAATTTAACTCAGCAAAATAGCTTGAAGTCTCTGACAATATACTCTCATAGAAATGTAGCTCAGTAATCTCTGCAAGATCCTTTTTAGAAATTTCCTTACAGCCCTTTGATATATGATCCTCTAAAACCAAACGCATGGATTCACTTCTATCGCAAACATTTGCTAAAAGTTGAAAAGATGCAAAGAACTGGAACATAATAAGGATGATGTATTTGATCAAGATGCGCCCCCTATTCCCGAGTCCAAAATCCTTTGAAACATTCAAAGAGTCAAGCTTTCTCTAACACTATAAAAAACGAGAATAGGAAGTATAAGGAAGCTAAATTTTTCAACAAAAAAGTAGTGAGAAGTTTTCTCGGTTTAAAATTGATAAATCACATAAACTCTAAATAATAAAGTACGATGCCGAGAACCAATAAGAGATTGGCACTCATCGGAGCCCGACCCTTTACTCCAGCAACTACAAGAACAATCATTAAATAAAGTGATATGTATGGCAAAAGCCAAAAGTTAAAAAATGTATTGATTCGACTAGGTACATCAATATATTCACTGACAAATACACTCACCTTCTTGCCTATAGCTTTCTCGCATTGCTCTTTACTAACTATAAATGGAAAGCCTTCTGCAAGCTCCCCTGCTTCCGTTTCAGCGATATGCATGAATGTTAAAAACTGATTTCTTTCCACATGAGCGCCTATTCTCTCGTTGGTTCTAGATTCACAACGAACAATTTTCGCTTCTTCCAACTGACTATGCAACAGTAGATCTATTTTCTCTTTTCCCAAATAGACAAAACTTACAAAACTCAAAAACACAAAAATCATATATGGAGTAGAAATTTTTTGATTCACTATCGCCTTCCTTACCTACACGCTATCATAATAAAATGAATAGTCTCAAGAAATTAGAATAGTATTTATTAGAAAGCTAAATTTTCATAAGAGATTTTATTACTTTCTGAAAATAGTCTTTTTCTAATTTCGACTTTTTGTAAATTACTTGAATGGGACGATACATTTTAGGACGCAAACTTTTGATACAGGCTTTGTCAAAGCCTAAGGTTTCTGCTACGCCCATGGGAACTAAGGCAACGCCATAGTCAGCCTTTGCAAGCTGAGCTGCCGAGAAAAAAGATTCCAACTCCATTTTTAATACAAGCTCATGTTTTTGAAATTGCTTTCGAATGGCTTTCCATGTGGCCGAACTTTTTTCAATGGAAATTACTTCGATTACTTTCTTTAGAGCCTCTTTTTGACTAGCAACCAAAACCAATTCTTCCCTATCTAAAGAATCCGCCAAAAATGTCCTTGATGCACTGGCATCTCCCCCACAAATTCCAATGTCGTAAACGCCCATCTCAATTTTGTCGACAATCACAGGACTGCGATGGCTATGATATTCCACTTCAATATCTAGTGAATCAAAAACCTTTTTTAAACGTAGCGCTCCCCATGAGGACAAAATAGATTCTGCCACCCCAATGACTATTTTCTTTTGTTTTGTTTGATTCCTTTTCTCAAACAAAACCTCTCTTAGCTCCGTTAAAAGCGGGGAAATCCTTTCGATTAATGCCTCTGCAGCCTCAGTAAGAACTACATTTCTTCCAGATTTCTCTATCAGCTTAGTATCGTAGTAACTCTCTAAAGCGCTAATTCTCTTTGAAACGGCAGACTGACTAATTCTCAAACGAGTACTAGCTCTTGCCATGCTGCCTTGCTTCTGTATCTCCATTAAGGTTTCTAGATTCTCTAACATATATATATGAATATAAGGAAACTATTGCTTTCTGTCTATTCTCTTTTTTCAAGTATAATAATCACCGATAGTAAGTACAACAAAAGGATTAAATATGATTTTAAGTGTTTTTGCCTCTGTACTTTTTACTAGTTTCCTGTCTGGAATCCTTTGCATG
>JAYZXX010000123.1:0-8189 GCA_036140815.1 Bdellovibrionota bacterium
AAAATTCAAAAATTAATTCATGAGAATGAAAAAAACTTTGGGGTGCGACAAAATATTTTATTTGAGGACACTCAGAACGGTTGGCTAAAACATGAGATTCCTCATGACAAAGGACCACAAAAAATTAATTTTAGTCTAGGTTTAGATAAAAACAATCTATTGGTTTATGGTAATAGACGGGATCTATATCATTATCAGAAAACAGCCACTGGCTTTGAGTTGCTAGACAAAAAACAAATGTATATTGTCTCTATTGATAAAATTACGGATGAAATTTATGTAGTCAAAGACCAGTATGGTGCCGAATATCTACTTAGCAAGAAAAATGGAAAGATAAATTTTGAAAAACACGAAGGAAAGCCGTTTCTTTTTGGTTTCCAACAGGTTTCGCCTTCAATTGTATTAACAGGTCGACCGGGTGAGAGTTTTCGTATTTTAAAAATCAACGAAGATAAAAGTATTGAAGAATTAGTCGATGAGGATAATCCATATGGAGGGAACGTCTTTAGTGCACGAGTGCTTTATGACCGCTGGTTTTTAATGTTTAGATCAGATGGAAGTGCGGCATACTATGTTGATTTGCAAGAGCGGGAGAAGGGCTTACAGGTCCTCAAAGAAGAAGTGCATTTGTTTGAGCCACTGGAAGGTGGCGACGATAAGTACTTCGTAGCGATTGGGAAAAAGCAAGCAGATTCCACCTTATTTCGTTTTACTTCTGATGGAATTTATAAATATCCATTCGATGAAAACAATTTTGATGATGGTCAAAGTAGAAGGTATAGCTTTTTAGTTACCCCAGAGGGGGTTGAATTTAAAGGTAAATATATTTTAAGAAGAAACGACCAGCTCTTCGATAGGGAGTTTGAATAAATTTACTTAAGAAAAACTAAGAACTTGTGATTTCCACATTCACATTCTTGTATTATTATGGAACTTTTTCCTAAAAATTAAGAGATTTAATTTACCAAAGAACCTAATTTTTAAGACTTACTCACATTTCAATTATTTGAGGAAAAACGTCCGAAGAATAAAACATGAAAAAGTGGATGAGACGACGTGCTCAACTTGGTACGCAAAATATTTCTGAGGAGCTGGCTAGAAGAGTTTTACTAGCTAACCAGGTTTCCTTAATATTTATGTCTGTGGCCATTTTTTATGGGATTTCATTTTTTCTTTTTGGCTTTGTGGCCATTGGCTTTGGAGCTCTAGCTGTAGCAGCTGTGTTTTATATGGTACCTAGTTTAGCGCAGCGAAGAATGTTAGATCTTTCTAGGTTCTGGCTCATTCATTCCTGTAGTCTTGCAGTTGCTATCTATTCAGGTATTTTATCCTATGACAGTCACCTGCATGATTTTTACTATTCTTTTGCTATGGTGCCATTTTTAATTTTTCGAGTTACAGAAGGAAAAAAAATCTTGGTAGGTTTTTTAACGGTTTATTTTTACCGACTTTTCTTAGCAGAGGTTTATCCGCTTGATTTTTTAGAGATCACTTTAAGCCACTCTCAGAAGTTATTTTATTATTATAGTTTTACAGCAATGACATTTGTTTTGATCGGAGTTCCTGCTTGGATCATGGTAAAGTCGGGTGCAAGTCACGAAGAAAAAATTCGCAAAGCTGCGGAAGACTCTACAATGCTAGGGAAGCTTGCGACCCTTGGTGAGGTCGCCTTTGGTATAGGACATGAAATTAACAATCCCCTTACTATAGCAAGTAGTAGTATGCGAGTAGTTCAAAAACTCCACGAAGCAGGAGATTATGACAACGAGAGAATCAAGAAGGCTTTTACGAATCATCAAATAGCGACCGATAGAATTAAAGATATTGTTTTGGGTATAAAAAACTATTCTCGACTAGAAGTTGAGAGCGCAGAATTTTCTGTAAATAAAATGTTAGAAGAAACGGCCGGGCTCTTACGCGGGTTATATAAAAAAGAGGGTATCTGCATTGAGCTAGACTCTTGTGATAAAGAATACTTCGTGACAGGCAATAGGTCTAAACTAAATCAATGCATTATGAATCTAATGAGCAATGCAGCTGACGCTCTTGAGGGTAGAGAAAACAAAGAGATAAGGCTCAGCCTTTCAGAGGCTTTGGGAGTTCTTAGGCTCGGTGTCTTGGACAATGGGTTGGGTATAAAGGATGAAGATAAATCAAAAATCCTTGAAGCATTCTTTACCACAAAGCCAGTCGGCAAGGGGACTGGCTTGGGATTAAGTATTACCACAAAGCTTGTTAAAGAAAATGAAGGTAAGCTTTATTTCGATAGCACTTACGGTAAAGGAACTTGCTTTTATATTGAATTGAACTTATCGAGAAAAGAGTCCAAAGATTTACCGGTCGAATCAGCATCCTAGTGTTTCAATAATTTCTTTCCCTAAAAGATATGCAAATCATTATTTACATTAAAACCAGTACATTAGAAAAAGGCATTTAAATGTCTTGGAGATTATTGATACAACAATTGAAAACGCTGTTTATTTGACGAAATCAGTAGACAGGAAAGAAAGAGGGAAAAAATGAATACATCTATTCTGATGCTTATTTAACTAATAAAAATGGTCAGACATAAAATATGGAATTATCCTCGGTGTAGACTCAACTTAATAATGACTTTTTTTATACAGTTGATGTAGTTGAGACGATAGAATCTGCCGCTCCGTTAGATCAAGCTGGGCAGTCCCTAAAGACCACTTCTTCCTCTATCGCCAAAACTGAGGCAATTCTAAGCGAGTTTTTGGAAAATTTTAATAGCAGGAACGTGACCTTACGAGGAATTTGGACTTCTTAAAAAAACTATATTTTGATTACAACCCAACAAGTCAGGCTAGTTTAAATACTAAATATATATCTACCTGTTTTTAGGTACTTACACAAAACTGAGAAAGGGACCCCAATCTGTACAAACAATGTACAAGTATGAATTTTTGATGCTAAAGAAGTTATACCTTAACTGAGTGTGTAAAAAATATGTTAGAATGCGGTCATGAAAAATGTTGTGGTTTTAATTCTTTTTCTAGGTTTCTGCATCAATGGCTACGCTATTAGCTACTCTCAGGATGAAATAGAGCAGGCAAGAGAGACACTAGGTGTATCTTCAGATGCTTCATTAAAAACAATAAAAAGAGCTGCGAGGAAGCTACTACACCAATATCACCCAGACAAAAAAAATGGCCCGGAAAAGGAGAAAGCTACTGAAAAAACTCAGGAAATTAATGAAGCCGTAGGAATTCTTGAGGCGGCCGAAAAAGCTATTTCTCATTCGCCAAAACAGCCTATTCAAAGTGTAAATGAGCAAGTGGTCAACATCAGTGAAGACTATAAGAAGTACATCGCGCAAAACTTGATAAATATCGGCTGGATAAAATATTTTCTGCAGACACCGCTGAATTCGTTCTTGTCGAGGATTTATAGAACTCCTGAAAAAGTGGAAATTCCTGAGTCAAAGCGCAATTTGAATAGCTTTTTAAATGAACACTTTGGACCCTTTAAGGGTCAGGTGGCTAGCCATCATGATATCCTAATTGAGTCATTAAAGACCTTTGATATCATTCAATTAAGTATTTCAAAAATAAACGCTCAACATAAAATGAACCTTAGCTCTGCCGCGAAATTAAGGGCTATAGACAAAATTTTAAACTCCTCATTCGAGTTGAGAGTCGCTTTTATATTGCGCTATTATGAAGGTGGATTTTTAACACCCTCCCGAGAAGGCCCCGAATTGTACAGATATGTGTTCAGCAAAGAAGGGGCTTGGGCCGAGGAAATGGATTTTATAAGGTCAGCTTATGGAAGTGACTATGAAAAAAGTTTGCCCAAAACCCTTATTTCCACGATGTTATTTCACCAAGAGCAAATGGCGAAAGTTCCAAAAGCGAAGAAAATGCTTTTTAGGAGTGAACTGTTTTTACTTTCTTGTATGAAATCAGCTATTTAGGATGGCAACCAACCCATAGATTTAAAAATAGTTTTAATTGTTTTTCTCAAGAAAAGCATAAGCCTAAAAGAAATTCAGCTTAGCAAATCCTATGAGATAAAATGCTGATTTTATTGACATAGGCCTGTGATCATGGCAAAACCTAGCTTCGAAATTGGTCAGGGTAGGTCGATCGCCCGTTGAGGCAGATCCCGTAAGAGTGCAAGAGCATTCACCTAGAGACCCCAAACCCCAAAGAAATTTGGGCAGATAGAGAGGCTTACATATGTATGCAATCATCAAAACCGGTGGAAAACAGTATCGTGTTTCCGAAGGTGACAAAATCAAAGTAGAACAATTGGATCAAGAAAAAGGTGCCAGTTTTGACATTAGCGAAGTTCTTTTCGTTGGTGGCGACAAAACTCAAATCGGGAAACCTTTCGTAGCCGGTGCCACTGTAACCGTTGAAGTTGCTCGTCAACTTAGAGACAAGAAAATCCGTGTCTTCAAAAAGAAAAGAAGAAAAGGATATCGTAAAGCTCAAGGTCACAGACAAAATTTAACTGAACTCGTAGTTAAGAAAATTTCTTGCTAGGCAAAGGGAGAGGAGTAAACAATGGCATCGAAAAAAGCAGGTGGTAGTACTAAGAACGGTCGCGACTCACAGTCGAAGAGATTAGGTGTAAAACGTTTTGGTGGAGAGAAAGTTAAAGCCGGAACAATCATTATCCGTCAAAGAGGAACAAAGGTTCACCCAGGAAACAATGTTGGAATGGGAAAAGACCATACTCTTTTTGCACTTGTTGAAGGTCAGGTAAAATTTGAAAGACTAGACAAGCGTAGAAACAAAGTTTCTGTTTACCCTGCATAAGGAAAAACAAAAACAAAATTTTAGGGGAGGGCTGGGGTAACCTAACTCTCCCTTTTATTATTTAGAGGCTTATTTTTAAGGAGCAAAATTGCCAGGGGATTTTGTTTCTAAAAAAACAGTCTAAAGAAAAAGGCTAAATGTATTTTTGCCGTTTCAAAAATAGAAACGACAGGCTCTCAAAGAGCTAGAATCCTTGAGGCGTGTTAAACTGGGTGTAAGAATGAAATTTATTGACCAAGTAGAAATTCAAGTTAGATCGGGAAGCGGTGGCTCTGGCTGTGCTTCTTTTCGTCGAGAGAAGCATGTTCCTCGCGGTGGCCCAGATGGCGGAAACGGTGGAAACGGTGGATCTGTTATTTTTAAAGTAAACCCAGGAATGAATTCTCTTTTGCATTTCACACGTAATCGCCAGTACTTTGCTGGAAATGGTGAGCAAGGTAGGTCGCAAAACCAGACGGGCGCTGATGGTGAGAATGTTATTCTTGAAGTTCCAGAGGGCACTATCGTTCGAGACTTAGAAACAGGAAAGCTTGAGTTAGATGTGGAGAGCGGTGAAAAGGAAATCATGTTCCTAGAAGGTGGTCTCGGTGGCAAAGGGAATACCTTCTTTAAAAGTTCTGTAAACCAAGCACCAAACCAATTTCAACCAGGAATTAAAGGTGAACATCGCAAAGTACAACTGGAACTAAAGTTGATGGCGGACGTAGGAATTATTGGCTATCCTAATGCAGGAAAATCTACTTTAATTTCCCATATGTCGGCTGCCAAACCTAAAGTGGCTGACTATCCATTTACTACGCTTACTCCAAGTTTAGGGGTTGTAGAATATGGTGATAATCGCACTTTTGTTGTAGCTGATATTCCTGGTATTATTAAAGGTGCTCATGAAGGCACAGGCCTTGGAACTCAGTTTTTAAGGCATATCGAGAGAACTAGATGTTTCATACACTTGATTGATATCAGTTATTATTCTGGCCGTGATCCAGTACAAGATTATAAAGACATTCAACATGAACTATTCATGCATGATAAAATGAACGTAGATAAAGATGGCTTCGTAGAGCTCAGTAGTCGTAAACAAATCGTGGTGCTTAACAAGATTGATGCAGTAAAAGACCATGAATTAGACGAGATGAAAGCGCGTTTCGCTCAGGAAGGGGTTTATCCTTTTGCGATTTCTGCGGCTACAGGGTATAAACTAAAAGAACTAGCTTTAGAAGTAGGAAAGACCATCGAGGAGTTAGATAATAATGACTAAAATAGGATTATTTGGCGGAAGTTTTAACCCGATTCACTTAGGTCACATTCAAAGTGTGATTGATGTAACGGATCGTTTGGAGCTTGAAAAAGTTTTTGTGATCCCTGCTTATTTAAACCCACACAAAGAGCCTATCGAAGGGCCATCTCCCGAACAACGTTTAGAAATTACAAAAGTTGGTATGGAAGACTATAAAGAGTTTGTAAATGTGGACGAACAAGAAATTCTTCGTAAAGGCCCAAGCTTTACAGTTGAAACTCTACAAACTTATCTTGAGAGCTATACACCAGAGGAAATTCACTTAATTCTAGGTATGGATACTTTTGCTAGTTTCGATACTTGGAAGGACTTTGAGTTTATCGTTAAGAATGCAAACTTAATCGTTACCTCTCGTCCAGGAAACCAATTGCCGTTTTCCATCGAAGATATTCCGAAAGGATTGCGTCCCTATGTTGCTGCCTTCGATAGAAACTACATTGAGTTAACTACCGAAAGACATATTGAGTTTGTTCGAATTGAAGACGTTGATGTTAGCGCGACTGAAGTTAGAAAGAAATTAAGAACGGGGCAAAGGGTTGAAAAATACCTATCTTACCCGGTTGAAGAGTACATCCGAGAAAATAAATTGTATGAGCCACTTGGTGATAAAATTCCTGACTATCGTGAATTTTCCATAGAGTGCGCGAAGAAGTTAAATGACAAAGGTGGTTTAAATACGAAAGCCTTTGATTTAACTATGTTGGATTACCCGGCAGAGTATACGATTGTTACTTCTGGTACTTCTAGCCGAAACTCATCGGCCTTAGCTGAGTTTATTCAAAGTAAAATCAAAGAAGAATATGGTGTGTTTCCGCTTGCTGTGGAAGGTGCCAAAGAAGGCAGATGGGTGGTTTTAGATTACGGTGCTTTGATTGTGCACGTTTTCTATGATTTTGCTCGTCAAGAGTATCGCCTAGAAGACCTTTGGAAAGAGGGAGAGCTAATGTATGGCCTTGGAGTAGAAAGTAGTGAAGATTAATCTTTACTCGGTCCAAAGTTCCAAAGAGAAATGGTTCGATCAAGCCTGTAGCCTTTACGATAAAAAGCTACAGGCTTTTTGCCGTTTTGAATCTGTAATGTTAAAGTCAAAAGCAATGGCAAGAAAGAATGCCGTAGAGAAAGTAAATAGCGATTCAGAGTTAATTTTGAAACGTATAAAGCCAAATGACTATGTGGTTTTATGCGATGAGCGAGGCAAAACTTTTAATAGCCAGCAGTTTTCAAAGCAGCTAATCTCTTGGCTAGAAGTGGGTGGTTCTGAAGTTAATTTTATTATTGGCGGGGCCTTTGGTGCCTCAGAAGAACTTCAAAAAAGAGCAAATGCAAAAATTTGTTTAGCCCCTTGGGTAATGAACCACCATGTTGCTCATGTGGTTTTGCTTGAGCAGATTTATCGTGGATTTTCAATTTGGAAAGGACTACCTTATCACAATGAATAAAGCATTTTTAATAATATTAGACGGTTTCGGTTACTCAGAGGATAATACCCACAACGCCATTAGCAAGGCAAACACCCCTTACTATGATTCTTTAATCAAAGAATATCCCATGAGCTTAGTGCAAACCCATGGAGATAGTGTGGGGTTACCAGATGGAGTTATGGGTAACTCTGAAGTAGGTCACTTAAGTTTAGGGGCTGGCCGTATTATTTATCAAGAGTTAAGTCGCATTACTAAATTTTCAAAAGAGGAAGGCTTTTCCAGCCACCCCATGGTTCAAAAAATATCCAATCAAGATGGTGCTGTTCATGTCATGGGCCTTGTCAGTGATGGTGGTGTTCACTCGCACATTGATCATTTAAAATCTCTATGCAAGGACTTGGCAAAGACGAATAAAAAAGTTTTTGTACATATGTTTTCAGATGGAAGAGACACCTCACCGACTAGCGGTTTGGGCTTTGCAAAAGACTTAGAAACAGAGTTTTCTGAATTTACAAATTGTAAATTGGTTTCGGCCAGCGGTCGTTTTTTTGCAATGGACAGAGACAAGCGTTGGGATCGAGTAAAAAAAGCCTATGACTGTATAACAGGGATTAGCGACAATCAAAAGTTCGCAAGTGTTTCTGAGGGAATTGAAGCGTCCTACAAAAAAGAAATTAATGATGA
>JAYZXX010000124.1:0-5506 GCA_036140815.1 Bdellovibrionota bacterium
TCAAAAGGTCACAGAAAAAATGTGGCTAGCCCCAAGTGTGATTCGTGTGGATTCACTGACTAATCATAATTTTACAGAGGCTACTGAAGATGAGTTGAAAGTAGATCCATTTTTACCTGAAGATGCTGATTTAACAGAAGACTATTTAGCCAAGAAAAAAGAACTTGCCCTAAAAGATGAAGTAATTCCACGCTACTTAATGAGTTCCGATGCTAAGAGCGCAATGGTTTTTGCAAAAATGAAGCCGGCACTTGAAGAGATTCCAATGTACAAAGATACTTTGGATTACGCTAGAAATTTGGAAAAGGAGTTTGGCGACGGTAAGCATAAGTTTCATATCGCAGGTTCTGCTGCAATTAATGTTACTTTTCAGGAAGTTTCAGAACACGATATGAAAACCATGCTGCCGGTTTTGCTGGGGCTTGTTGTTCTGTTTTTAATATATACTTTTAGAGGCATTGGTGGAGTATTTTATGCCTTTTTGATCATTATATTTAGTATTCTTGCTTCATTTGGTATTGGGGCTGCGAGTGGATTTACCTTTAATGTGATGTTATCTGCTGTGCCAAGTACCTTAATCGCAATATGTATCGCTGATATTGTACATGTCCTCATGTCTTATGTGATCTATAGAAGGCAAGGTCAAGAGAATATCCAAGCAATTAAAAGTTCATTGGATAAAAACTTAGTTCCCACACTAGTAACAAGTATATCCACCGCCATTGGTTTTTTCAGTTTAGCTCCAGCAAAAATTATTCCTATTGCGAATATGGGTATGATGAATGGCTATGGTACGATCTTCGCTTGGATAGTAACAATATTTTTGGCAATCCCTCTATTGAGGTACTTTCCTCTAAAAAACATTAAGGAGGATGAGGGCTCGGAGACTAAGAACTCCAATTATATTGGTGCTAAATCTAAGGCCTACACAAATTTTTTAGTGCGTTTTAGAGTTCCTGTTTTACTATTGATGATACTTTTGACGATCGGCTCTTTTTTTATCGCCTTAAAATCTGAAGTAAATTCTGATCCATATGAATACTTTACTCATAAAGTACCGCTACGTGTGGCCAATGAAACAATGGAAAAAAACATAGGTGGCTCTATGGGGGCAGAAATAGAACTGGATTCTGGAGTAGTTGATGGAGTTAAAGATCCTGCCTTTTTAAAAAAAGCAGAAAAATTTCAAAATTGGTTATTGGATCAATACTACGTTTCAAAAGTAGTGGGGGTACTTGATATTATAAAGACTATGAATCGGTCTTTGAATGCTGGAGATCAAAAATTTTATAAACTAGAGGATGATCAAAATGTGATCGCCCAGCAGTTGTTTTTGTACACAATGAGTCTTCCTCAGGGTATGGACTTAAATAATCGTATCACTCTAGATAATCAGCAAACCAGAATGACAGTTTTAATGAACATCCATGATTCAAAAACAGTTCTTGAAGAATTTGATAGATGGGAA
This sequence comes from Bdellovibrionota bacterium, assembly GCA_036140815.1. Taxonomy (GTDB): domain Bacteria; phylum Bdellovibrionota; class Bdellovibrionia; order Bdellovibrionales; family UBA840; genus UBA6502. Next base: position 1,469 of record JAYZXX010000124.1, read on the forward strand.
GCCTATGCTAAATCTATAGGTTTAAATGCAAGTGTTTCTGGTAAGGTTCCATTATACCAAAAAATGAATGGCTATATTGTAGAGACCTTTTTTGAGTCGATGGGAATGGCTTTATTATTAGTATCAATTTTGATGATTATCATTTTTAAATCTTGGAAGATTGGACTACTTTCAATGATTCCAAATGCAGTTCCAATCGTGATCGGTGGGGCAATTATGCATCTATTGGACATTCCAATAGATATGGGTACGGTGGTAATTATCTCTAGCTGTTTAGGAATCGCAGTAGATGACACCATTCACTTTTTAGCCAATTACCTAAAACATAGAAGAGAAGGCTTTAGTAGTGAAGACTCTATTGCGAAAGTTTTTACATTTACTGGCCCAGCCTTAGTTCTAACCACTGTAATATTAGTTTGTGGATTTGGCACGCTAGCATTTGCTACTTTCAATCCAAATATTAATTTCGGTATTATGACCGCCATTGTTTTAACCACCGCTCTCGTGGTTGATTTCACTTTATTGCCAGCCATCTTATTGTCTGGTAAGAAAGATTCATGAAAATAATTAGTTGGAATGTAAATGGGATTCGTGCATGCCTTAAAAAGGGCATGCTTGATTTTTTAGAAACAGAAAAGCCAGACATTTTCTGTGTGCAAGAGACTAAAGCTCATAGAGAGCAAGTGGAATTGACCGACATAGAGTTTGGCTTTGAATCTAGTATCTGGTCGGAAGCGCAAAAAAAAGGTTATTCAGGCACAGCCAGCTTTTTCCTTGAGCAACCTAAAAGCACAGAGGTGATAATTGGTGAAGATCGCTTTGATACGGAAGGGCGTTTTGTCGTTAGTGATCATGGTGAATTTTTGCTCTACAATATTTATTACCCTAATGGCGCTGCTAGTGATGAAAGACATTTTTTCAAAATGGATTTCTTAGACATGCTTTACCAACATTTAAAACAAAAGCTATCTGAGGGTCGAGAAATCATAGTGGTAGGTGACTACAATATCGCTCACACCAAAATCGACATTCATGATCCAGTAAGATTAAATGGTACTAGTGGATTTAAGCCTGAAGAGCGTGAGTGGATGGATCGTTTTTTTGATTTAGGCTTTGTGGATAGTTTCCGCCACTTTCATCCAAAAGAAACCGATCGTTACTCATGGTGGTCCTATCGAGCTGGGGCCAGAGAAAGAAACAAGGGCTGGAGAATTGACTATATGTCAGTTTCCCCAGGCTTAGTAGATCGTTTGAAGTCTGCGGATATTTTGAAAGACGTAATGGGCTCTGATCATTGCCCATTGGTTTTAGAACTAAAGGACTTTTAAGAGTCCTTTAATCTTTAGAACCTACGCAACTTACAGTTAGTTTCAAAGAATAAGGAAATTGTAAGCTACATCGACAATTTCCGTCAGGGCAACCACACTGATTGTAGTACTCTTGGTTAGTAAGAGGCTTGGTATATTCCGCATAAAAAGTTTTTTCCCTTCGAGGGGAACCTTTCGTCAAATCAGGTGTATATGTTTTGCCAAATTTAAAGTTAAGATAATGATTGTCTTTTTCGTATTCGTAAAATCCTCCAAAAAAGCCAAATCTTTCGCTATACATAAACCCATAAATTTTTCCTTGGAATCCAAGCTCTTCATTTTTCATGGGTGTGATTAGGTTTATTGTCTTTGGTTTTGGTGAGAACTTTTCATGGGTACTTGTATATATGTTTATTGTCGTATCATGAGCTGTCATTGTGACTCTTTGGCGAGTAAAGTTTCACTCAGTAGAAGGTTAATAGTTAATAGTAAAAGTAGTTTCATTATAGGATCCTTTTTTGTTAGCACTCTATACTTAATTGAATAGAGTGCTGTGATTACTAATTTAGCTAGGCAAAAATCAAAATTCTGCAATCCTATGAAGCTCGATTGGACTGTCATTCACCATAAATCCCCAGCCACCGCGGACTCCGCCGTATATTAGAATAGTTTCCTGGTCAGAATAATAACCACCTTCAGCTCCTAATTTAAAAGAAAAACCAGCACGAATTCCTTCATATCTACCATCGAAGCCCGGAGTATCAGAAACTGCAATTAAAGCTGATATAGACCCAGCTAGTTGGGCGTTGATCGCCTTGTTAGGAGCTACAAAGATTACAGAATAAACATCAAGTGCTAACAGATTAATACAAACTCCTCCACCGGCACTAAAGCCTGCAGTTTTTATTTCAGTAGAGGCTTCGAGGCCGACATTCAACATTCCACAAATCATTACAGCAATGTAATTATCGTTGGGAAGCTCTCTATAAGCTCTCGTTTTAACACTATCAAAGTCATTATTCATCTTCGGACGAGTTTTTTGTCTTTCTAGCTGCTCTTCCGCATAGGCCTTCTTCGCCTTTTCTTCCGCTATCCTTTGAACTGCCCTTAGAACTTGGTCTCGCATTTCATAATACTGCTCTTGACTAAGTTCTCTACCCAAAGACTGTTCTAGTTTATAGATAGCTTCTGGAAGGTTCTTTACGATATCCATTTCTTCATCATTTAAAGCTCTTCCTAGCTGGTTTTCTATATAGTTTTGAGTATCATTTGAGATTGCTTCTGAATAATCGTCGGCATAAGTAAATTGTCCTGCCAATAAGAGGCATAAGATAAATATAAAGTTTTTCATAATGGGGGGTCTCCTTTTCAAACAATATAAAAGGCAAACTCGAAAACATAGAAAACTTCACATAACATTTTTGATCCGAAGGCGTAGCTGTAGGAAATACAAATGAGTGCATAGCTATTTGGTAGAATGTATTGCAGGCGTATAAAAAACAAAGTTTTAAAAATATTAATTTAATTGCAAAAGACAGAGAACAAATACTGAGGCACAAAACTTAAGCTTGCTATTCAAAGAATACTTGTCACATTTTTTCTTAGACTTTGGCATTAGGGTTATTTTTTTCAAGAATTTGTGAAAGAAAACTGTCGAAAGGGTGGCAGTGTGGTGTCTAGTTTTTATTGCAACAGTTCCTGCATTGCTTCAGCTGGAGTTTTCCAATTCAGAGTTTTTCTTGGGCGTTGATTTAGTTGCATTTGTGCCTTTTTAATATAGTAACGAGATACTTCATTAAAGTTTGTATCTTTCGGAAAATATTGTCTGATTAAGGCATTGGTGTTCTCATTTGTACCTCTTTCCCAGGGACTTTTAGGATGAGCAAAATAGACTTGCATGCCTGTATCTTTAGTAAATAATTTGTGTTCAGCCATTTCTCTTCCCTGATCGTAGGTTAGGCTCTTTCTCATTTCCCTAGGGAGTTTTTTGATCTCTCTTGCAAATGCCTTTCGAACCTCTGCGGCCGTCTTATTCTTAAGTGGAACTAAAAACACCCATCGCGTTGTCCGCTCAACCAATGTTCCAAGGGCAGTTTGCTCAGTAGCCCCACCTATGATCATATCTCCTTCCCAATGACCTGGGACACAACGATTCGAAACTTCAGCAGGCCTCTCTTCTATGCTCAGCATATCTTCTAAGTTTGCAGTTTGTCCTTTGTATCTCACATGTTGCTTTCGACGAAGAACATGTTGACGCCTTAGACAATCAGTAAGCTCCTTGCGGAGACCGCCCCTTGGGAGTACGTATAAATAACTATAAATTGATTCTTTTGATATATGCATACTACTACAGTTATAGGTCCTTTTTAGATAAACTGCAATTTGCTCAGGAGACCAGTACAACCTTAACTTTGCTAATACTTCTCGAAGAAGTATTGAGTTTTCAATCAACTTCCTTCTTCCTAGCTTTCTAGAGCTAGCCGCTCGAACTGATCTCTTTTGAGCTGAGACAGCACGGTATTTGCCACTTTGACTTCTATTCCTTTTAAACTCTCGACAAATGGTACTGGGACTTCGATTTAAAATCTTTCCGATACTACGAATACTTTCACCTTGTGCCTCTAGACGACTTATTTCTTCTCGCTCTTCAAGGCTTAAACGATTGAATTTAGACATTGAATACCTCCAACGCAATTTACTACACTGTTGCATTAGATTCTAGCCACCACAC
>JAYZXX010000125.1:0-12676 GCA_036140815.1 Bdellovibrionota bacterium
ACGAATTTAGTGAAATTGCTTTGCCGGATTATCAAATTGAAAACTTAAAAGACCAATATGATTTTGTTGTGGCAAATATCATTGATGGAGTTTTGATTAAACTCAAAAAAGAATTGATCGAAAAGACCAAAGTAAATGGCTATTTGCTTTTAACAGGAATTCTTGAGGAGCGAGAAGAAAATTTTAAGCGTGAATTTTTAAGCGACGAAAGTATCGAAATTCATACTCGTGTTCAGCAAGGGGAGTGGGTTGGCTATTTGGTAAGGAGACGTGATCTTGCGTAGATTTTGGTTGCCAGAAGAGGCTAAGCAAGAAAATCAATTTGTGATTGAAGGGGACGCCTTCAAGCACATTTGTGGTGTTTGCCGAATGGAAGAAGGGGCTCATTTTGAAATCATCATTGGTGATGGTAAGGCTTACTTTGTGGAGTTAAAAGACTTAGCGAAGAAGCTTGCCGTTGCTTTGATAAAGGAAACTCGTGAGCTGCCAAAAATTCCTCAGCCCTATATTCATTTGTATTTATCAATGCCAAAAATGGCCAAATTTGAGTGGATTGTGGAAAAAGCAGTGGAACTTGGGGTTAAAAGTATTACTCCCGTATTTTCCGATTTTTCTTTTACCAAAAAGAAGTCTTTGCTAGTAGAAAAGCAAAAACGTTTACAGAAAATCATCGAAGGGGCTTGCCAGCAGTCGGCCCGAGCTGAAAAACTGGAGCTAAACCAAGGCATAGACTTTGACGCAATGCTTGATCAAATTAACCAAAAAGCTTCTACGGTGGGTCTATTTGCATATGAGGGTGAGTCTAAATTGGGCTTAAAGCAGGCATTAAAGGCCGAAGCTTATCATAATGCCTCAGAAATAGCATTATTGGTGGGTTCTGAAGGGGGATTCTCCCAAGAGGAGCTTCAAAAATGCATTGAAAACAAACTAGATCCAGTAAGTCTAGGTCCACAAGTACTGCGGGTCGAAACGGCTTGCGTCACCCTGATCAGCGTCATAAAGTATGAAATGGAGTTGTTTGACTGGACTTAGTGTTAGTTAGAGTGCGAGGGAGAAAACATGAGTGAAATCGAATTCCGCCCCATTACCAAAGGGCTAGGATTTCATAAAAATAAGTTACAAATCGATGAATCGGCTTTGAAGAGCATCGAGTGGGAAAACGATATTGAGTTGCCCGAAATCGATTTTAGTGACGCCTCCGACGCCAAAGAGGAACTAAGCTTATCTAGTCAGAAGGTCTTAAGTGACAAAAGTCTCCAGCAGAATGTTGTGAGCTATCGTAAGCCAAGTCTTGATCTTTTAGCCGATGAATTTGATGTGGATAAAGTCCGACTTGAACTACAGAAAAAAGCTCAGTTAAGTAAAACATTGCCTCGCGATGATGTTCAAAAAAAGACATCTCCAATTGTTGAGCGTCCTTTGGAAGACCCTGTAGCAAGTGTAGGTATTAAACAAAATCTAGATGAAATTCGTAAGATCGAAGAGCGTGTAAGCACTGAGAAGGCGAACCTTAATGCCACTGCAGAAGAAAAAGAGCCTAAGAAACATTGTGGGAACCTATTTGCTGGTGCTATAGATTTTGTGGTGATTTTTGGAGTTGTTAATTTATTTTTAAGTAGTTTGTTATTAGTAACTAAACTAGATGTTTTTCAAATCGTAAGATCAAACTATCAAGACCCAATGACTCAATTGAGTCTTGGTCTTATCTTTTTATCCTCTTGCTTTTTGTATATTGTGATCTCAAGAAGTTTCTTTGGAATGACTTTAGGGGATTGGGCTTTAGACATTCAACTGGGTAGCCCTGATCAACAAAGATCAACTTGGTATCCGGTAAAAGTTGCGATGCGCTTTCTAGTAAACTTGGTGTTTGGCTTTGTTTTACTTCCTTTCTTGTCAGTTATTTTTAGAAAAGACTTATTGGGTTCCATCTCTGGTTTATCTTTGTATGAGTTTGACGAGTAATGGGTAGAGTAGTTTCAACAGATTTTTTTCAAGACGAATTTCAAAACATTAGAGGCAGTCAAAAAGTGGTTTTTACCAATGGCTGCTTTGATCTTTTACACGCGGGACATGTTGCCTATTTGCAGGAAGCCAAAGAACAAGGGGACTTATTAGTTTTAGGCTTAAATTCGGATTCTAGCGTAAGTACCCTGAAAGGCCCTACCAGACCAATCCAGAAAGAAGATGATCGAGCGTTCATTTTAGCGGGCTTGGCCTGCATTGATTATGTGTGTTTGTTTTCTGACGAAACTCCCATTGATTTAATTAAAGCTGTAAAACCAGATGTATTGGTTAAAGGTGGAGACTGGAAGCCAGAGCAAATCGTCGGGTCTGATTTTGTATTAGAGCGCGGTGGTGAAGTAAAGAGCTTAAAATTCGTAGAAGGTAGATCAACCACAAATATCGTTGAGATTATCACCCAACAGGTAAAAGAATCATTGGGTGTTTAAGATGAAGTATTCATTATTCATCTTGTTTTTAAGTTTTTTATCCACCCAATCTTCGGCAAAAATATTTTCTGCCAACTTAAGTAAATCGGATCGTGAAAACATAACTAGAAGAGCCGGGCATTCAACGGCTATGAAGCTCTTGTCTGATCCATATCCCTTAGGTGGTTATGAAGGTTTAGAGTACGGCATTATTTTAGAGAGTTTACCAACTTCAGACTTCCAGGATTATGGGGATGGGACTGCGGATGGAAGGCAGCTGTACTACCCAGCCTTTAATATCGGTAAGGGCCTTTATCGTAATTTTGATTTGTTCGTAAATTTTGGGGTGTATAGTGGTGATACCTCGGTGGGGCTATATGGAGCTATGTTACGCTGGGGCTTTTATGAATCAGAAAGAATCCCTCTAGTGATAGCGCTTAACTTATATGTCAGTTCTAGTAATTTTAATAATGAAGTCACCGGTGATACGGAAGGTTTTTTAGTTGATGCCGGATTAAATTTTACCGATGCAGGTGTTTACCTGGGGGTAGGCCGAGTGTCATCGAAAAGCCTTTATACATCAGACTTAACGGATAGTACATCTAGTGAAAAAAATAACGCCACCGATCTTCATTTGAGATTGGGTGGCGTTTATCATTTTCGTCCATTGTTTGTCGCATTAGAAGTAAATCGATATACCATCACTCATTTTAGTCTGAAAGTTGGTTATCGGTATTAAGCTGTTATTGCATGCCAGCTTCTTGGACTCCGATTTGGCAAGCATTTAACTTATCTACCAGAATTCTTCGAGCTGAGGTAAAATTGGCAACAGCGGCTCTTGAGTCGCCATTTTCAAAAGCATGAGTTAATTTATTAACCTTAGACCCGTTGGTATCAAAAGTCGTAAGGCTATAGGTATTTTTGCAAAACTCTAGAGATTCATAATAGGCATCTACTGCACTTTTTCCTTGTGAAACAAGGACCATGTATTGGTTTGATCCCTTGATACAATGCCTTTTAATACTGTTAAAACCTAGTATTGTATCAAAGTCTTGGCATCTGTCTTGGTTATCAGACGCTGATGCAATCGAACAAATACAGATAATGAATAAGCTTATAAAAAATTTCATTGATCACCTCTCGCTTTTAGTTTTCACAATTTACATCAAGTTTTAGTGATTTTGTTTAGTAAAAAGTACAAGGTGAAAAAATGTAAGACCTGTCTACTGTATTAACATTTAAAGGTGTCCTTATCAAGAGGGTCGCTCGTTGCCCAATCAGCTAAATTATTGCAAGGCTGAAATACTTTTTTAGGAAAAATCTATTCACGCTAAAAGGAAGCCACTCTTGATCTACCAGATTCACTTTCGATGCTTAAATCTAAATTTTGGCTTAGATAAGAAGACAGTGTCGCCCAATCTGAAACATAGTCAGCGTTATTTACAAAGTTTGAGCTTTGCGACTGAATGACACGGTAAAGAGAGATGTAGAAGCTCAAGTTATTGGAATCATCGGAGTCTTGAGATAAGCTTTCGTCTCGAGACCTAGAGGATGAATCAGAGTTTGTAAGACTGCTATCTGCCACACGGGTTCTAGAATTGGACGTGCTACTTCCACTACTAAGGTCACGAACAGCGGCTTCTGTTAATAGAATTGCTGATTGTTTCATAGCATCGTCTTCTTCAACGTAATAGATTACAGAACGAAGTGCTTTTAAACCCTTATCGGAGGATGTGTAAGCCGTTTGCACTTGATAGAAAGCTTTCTTTTCTCTAGAGCTTAATGGTGAATCGCTACTAGCTAGCTCGGTTGAAATTAAGATAAAGGACTGAGCCGATGTTATTTCGGAGGCTATCTCTAAACTTTTCTTTACGGGAAGTTTTTGGCGACTGGCGATCAGTTCTCTGAGGGTGGAGTAAAAATTTGCTTCATTGATTTCACCACTTTTATAGGCTTCATAAAACAAATCAAAATTGATGTCACTAGGGTCATTCAAAAGCAGGTTTACCCAATCATTGGTAGATTGAGGCCCTTGTTCTTGGATGACATAACCATCTGCAGCCAGTTGCTCGTCTTCTTCTTTGAATTCTTCTTCGTCTAAGACTTCCTCTTCTGCGACTTCTTCTTCCTCAGCTTTTTCTTCTTCGAGACCTTTTTTCTTTTTCTTTTTTAAATTCTTCTTTTTAGCTCTTTTTAACTTTTTCTTCTTCTTTTTCTTAGAGTCATTTTGGGCCAATTTTGAACTTACCTTAGGTTTTTTCTTCGGTGTATTTTTAAAATCAACGGTTCTCAATCGATCGATGTCATTGCTAAAGTTTTTATTTTTGTATAGGTCATTTTCCGTGAATAGCTTCATCTTTGTATCATCATCGAGATACTGCTTTTTCTGGGCACTTGGTTTTGAGCTAGGCGATAATAGAACTTTTCCCAAAGCAAAGCTTAGGATTAGTGCCAGCGCTATAAATACTTGTTTCTTATCTAGTCTCATTTTTCTCACCTCGGACTTAATTAAAGCATAAAGTGTACCGTTTGGATGATAGAGCCTAAGTATCTTTAATTATTAAGGAAAAACATCTGCTTTTGACGAAAAATAGGCGTCCCTAAGCTGTCTAAATTTTTGTTTAGGCCGAGGATTGTCACAGCTCAAGGGGGCTACAAAAGGCTGGTTTCTATAAAACTCATTGGACAAATTTGGAAGAAATCTATCACTGGTATTTGGTTTTGGCAGAGATGGAGATTTTAGGAATAGGTCTTGCTATTCAAAAGGCCTAATAAACAAAACGCTAATCTATTTGAGACCAGGCTTGTGTCAGGTGTCGTATAAGGACTTCTGGCTAGGACTTGTTCGATAGAAACATTTAGGAAATAAGTTATATATGAAAATTATCATAAGTATATTTTTGTTAATATCATTTTTCTCAAGACAGAGTTTTGCTAAGCCCAAGCCGTCCAAATTTGATGTTTTGAAAAACAACAAGGCTAAAAAAGATGAATTTCTAAAAGTATAAGAAATCTTTGATAAAAAGGAAGATGAGTCATCAATCCCTGGCTTGGGAACTAATATTCACCATGGTGAAAATCTTAGCTTTAAAAAAGTTGAGAGAAAACAATATTTCAATTTAGATACTGATCCTTCAAAAAGTTTAAATAATGTAGGTACTTTACTTTTAGATCCATCAACTGGTTCAATCGATTGGGATTCGATTATTTTCTCTAAGGGCGGGAATGCGCCTGGTAGAAATAACGATAAAGATAATGAAAGAAGAAATCCAAACTACCAACGAACGGATTGGTTGAGTCGTTTGCAAAAATACAATGTTACCAAACCATTTCTTTTTTATATCAATTATTCATCTCCAGAGCCATTCATGTCAACAGACCTAGTGATTAGTGATTATCATTTTGAAAACGAAACAGACTATAATGGTTTGATGTTAAAAGAACTCTTAGAAAATGAGTATCAGTTTTCCAGAAGCATTTTAAAGACAGGAGATCAAAGCATTAGCATTAACTCCGTGATCCCTAGTTTAAAGGAAAAGTCTACCTTAAGTCCGGATGAGTTATTACAGTCTTTGGATACAATTTTTTAGCGCTCCCTTCGAAAACTAAGGCTCTTAATAAGTTCAATGTGTGGCTAGGGCCTTTAATTCATTTGCCACTATTTCTGCCATTTTTATTAGAACTGAAAATTGTTCTCGAGTGGTTTTTAGATTCTTTCACAAATATTTTAAAATGCCCTTAGATTTAATGGTTTTGCTAGGTAATTTAATACTAATTCATTTTGACTTCGAATCCTTTTCAACTGCTCTTTAAAGGTCAAAATTATTCTTTAGGAAGCTAATTAACTTATAAGAACTATCATTGAATTTTTCGAATTTCCGGAAGTATTTTTTGAAAGCGTGGGTCTAATTCCAATATTAAAGAAATCTCTTTCTTACTTATGGGGCAGATAAATTTCAAGTGATCGCTTTGTAATAGTAAGCCTGGGTTATTAAAAGCCTTTTTAATTTCTCGATTATGCTTATTATCCCCGTAATTTGAATCGCCTAAAATAGGGTGCCGGATATGACTAAGATGTCTACGAATTTGATGCTTTCTTCCTGTTTGGATTTTTACTTCTACAAGGCTATATCTTTGTTTATCAAATTTAGAAAAAGCCAAGTCCCATTCATAGTGTTGCAAAGGTTTTACAAAACTTATAGCCTCTTTTTTTTCTGCATGGGCTTTAGTTTTTTGGTCTTTCTTTTTTGCCATTTGCTCTAGCGGGTGATTAATTGTCATTGGTTCTAACAACCAACCGCGAACCAAAGCTTTATAGCCTTTTTCGATTTTGTTTTCGTCCCATAGCTTTTGAAAAAGACTGATGACCTCTGGTTTTTTAGCAAACAATACTAATCCACTGGTGGCTTTGTCTAAACGGTGTAGGGGATAAACATGTGAGCCGACATAGTCTCTTACTCTTTGTAGTAGAAATTCTGTTTCATGGAAATCCAGTTGAGTCCTATGAACCAATAGTCCAGAAGGTTTGTTCACCACCAAATAGTCTTCGGTTTCAAAAACCACTTCCAATTGAGTGTTTGTATCGCTTTGATTTTCCGTTTCATTTTGAGACATCTCAATTCTCCCGAGCAGCAAAATAACCTAATTTCAGCAGGCTTGCCATAGAAAGTAACTCATTGCATCAAGTTGCTGATATAATTAGTTTAGTAGGAAATTATGAAGATAAGTGACATAGGAAACTCGACCGTATCCGAGGTGCAAGAACCTGATAAGGCGGAAGAGGCTAAAAAGGTGAAAACTGACTTCAAGGTGCAATCCATTGTGAAAGAGCGCCCCGAAGAAAGTAAAGACTCCGCCAAGGAAGATCCTTCGCGCATGGGGCACCTTATTGACTTTGTCGCAAGATCTAGAAAACGCCAAGCCAAAGTCACTGGTAAGAAAAGAATTCGCGCTATAAGAGCTTACGAATCCATTGCAAGTTTCGAAGATGATTTTATCTACAAAGGACGCTTTAGTCGTAGGGTATGAGTTGGTACTGTTCTTAGATTTATATTCAAAATTACAATCTACTTAAAACCTTCAAACTTATTTTCCCTGTTAAAAATTAATATTTTTTCTGATAAAGCATGAGTCGTTTTTGTAAGCTTAGGGGGACCAAACTCAAAGGTTCAAGTACATAAGGTCTTCTTGAAATGACAAATTTTACCTCTATCCTGAAAAATTGAATAGGTGTATTTGTTGTTTCTTAAAATCATAGCTTTTAGGGAGTGGTATATTTTTTGAACTAAATTGGTGAATGGAGCATCTATATAAAGTCATAATATCTGTTTTTATAGTTTTAGCGATTAGCTTACTTTCAAAGACAAAATCTTTTTTAATCGCAGGAATATTACCCCTTGTGCCAGTATTCGCTATCTTTAGTCAAAGTATCATTTTCAATGAACGAGGGCCTACGGACTTAAAAAAATCAATTTTGATCTGTATGATGTCTTTGATTCCTTATTTAATATACCTAGCAAGTATGTACTTTAGTATCGACCGATTCTCTTTTCAGAAATCATTAATGATTTCTGTAGCGATTTGGCTAGTAGCTAGTCTTCCTGTTGTCTACTTGCAGAGAAGTTTTTAAGTGTTTTCGTTTCATAAAATGACTTTGTGTATGACATTTTTGGGCATTCATTGAAATTTTAGGAGTTTTTTGCCTTTGTATTGGATCTGAGTGGGCATGTTTCTAGCATCACAATCTGTTGCATGCAAAATTTTGAATGGTCCTCAATAAAAAAAGAACTGATAAAAGGTCTTGTGACTCTTTTGTCTTTTATAATTAGCCTAGCTTCGGTTGCTAATGGGCAACTATATCGGCCAGAAGAGTCCAATAAAATTAATCCCAAGTTGCATACTAAATCATATCTTGAAGCTCTATCAACTATAGGTGCGGAAACTAGTAATTATCTCCCATACCAGTATGTTTGGGAGGGAGGTAAAAAACTATTAGATGAATTTAATGTAGATCTTGTGTTTGATAAGGATCTGAAAAAAACTAAAGGTTCCTTAGCTGCACATTATACAAAAGAAACACCTGAAAGCTTTGAAGAGCTTGAAAATAAAGCCTTGGAATACGGGTTGAAGCTGACAGAAAACAAATACTCTTATGAATTTCTAGATCAATTATCGTTAGTTGTATCCTTTATGAATAATGATAGAAAAGAAAAAGAAATTTCTAGGTGGCAACTTAAACTATATTACGCTTTATCGCGACGAATAAGTATGAGTATGTTTTTAGCCTTAGAAGGTTTAAGGTTTAATAATAGTGAGTTATTCACTTATTCAATGCACAGCTTTCTTATTAATATTCATAAATTTCAAAAGGATATTGGGACAGAATTGTTTTCTGATTTCATTGAGAGCCACCATAAGTTATTTTTTAAATTTTACGAATACTATTTAGACCAGGTCGCTAGTCAGGAGTCTAAAGATAGGTTGGTTAATTCTCGCGATAGAATCCTTGATGTTTATGAAAATGAAAGTCTCCGGGTTAGTCTATACAACAATAAATCTAGTATCGCTTCCTTACACATGAAAAAAAGAAAACTTCCCCAATCATTCCTATCTAAATACATTTTCAATAAATGGGTTTCTACCGGTATTTACGGAAGCTGGATTGCTTCTTCTTACCTAACTGCAAACCTTCATGATGGCATACTTTTTACATGGTTTGCTCATATGATAGGTATAGTGAGTTTTTTGACTCTAGAAGAAACAAATAAAGCAGTTGTACCTGTGTGTAAATTAAGTGCTATTCCGAGGATAAAAAATAGCCTGAAAACGATTCGAAGGATGAGCCGATGAGAAAGTTGGCTTTGATCTATCTTTTCTCTTGTTTGTCTACATTAGGGCTGTATGCGGACCCTTCTGGTTCGAGTCCTAGGGCAAATACTCAAGATAATGGTGCAATTAAACGTTCCCAAGAAAAAGAAGCGATTGATAAACTGCAAAATGAATTGATTCAAAAGTTTCAATCAACTATGAACCCTTCTTCAATTGAAGTTGATAGTGTTTTAGAAGATTATGGCTATAAAATTGAACATAAAGGTGTTAGCTTACAGCCTAAGAATATATCACAACTATTTTTTGAATTTAGGTACATAAACTCACTTCAATTACTAGACGATAAAGCATTCTTAAGCTTTGTGAATCTAAACAAGGTAAAGCCATACAAGCCCGGTATAGACTTTTTAAACTCTTATTCTCAATTGTTGAAAAAACATTTTAAGGAGAATACTTACAAGTACGCAGTTGAACCAGTTCAGGCGCTTGAGGATTTAAAAAAACTATTAAAAAGAGTCAAACCCATTGAAGAACAAGTTAATGAAATAGAGTTACGTCGCCTTGCTTGGGAGAAAACTAGGTTGGAGTTTGGCTTACCTGAAAGCGTTAGCTATCAAGAAATAGAAGAAAAGGCCTCTGAGAATTTAAGATTCAAATTAGTGTTAGACAAGTACGCTCAAAATTACTTCTTTTACATGGATGAAACCAATAAACGTAATATGCCAGGCGTGGATATACCTTTAAGTTTGAGTCGATTTTCTCAACAACTCATCGGAGCTATGAATGAAAACCTCAAAAGCTTTTTAATTGAAAGCTTTACTGCTTCAGGCAAAAAAAGGGAAATACATTTAGGGCGAAAAAATAGAATAGTTTTAGAAAGTAAAGATATTGATTCGGTGAAAATACTCGGGATAGAACGTGGCGACGCAGGATTAGTTCTTTACAACCCCAAGCTTAGCCAAGGGTTCAAGATTCGTGACATTCCAAAGTGGTATTTCAATTTTACGTTCATTAAAAAACCTAGTTTTAAATTTTTGGCAATCAACCAAAGCCCTCGATTCCTCAAGTATGATCACTCTTCAGTTTCGAAAATGGCGCAATATAATAGCTCAGGTGCTATTAAAGCTAATTATATGATCGCACCTCATTTTTATGATAACTCATATGATAACCTAAAGTTTATTGTAGAAATTAAGGGTGAGACTTTTTCTATACCTGCCAATGTTTTACAAACTTATTTCCACGTCCTCAGGCCTAAGAACGTAGATGATATGCATCAATCAAATGCTGCAAGAAATCGATTTGTAATTGAGGCTCCGGCAAGGCATCTTCAGTTGTTAGAACTTTTCTCACTAGCGCAGGAATCTTACTCACTTAGTAAAGAAGATTTCGAACTGGCAATTGATAGAAAAATCTCTAAATTGAATGAATATCGCAATTTCTTGAGTAACTCTCTAACGAAGAAAATATCCTTTTTAGGAAAAGGCTGGGAAGAAAAAAATTATAAGAATAGTGTATTGTGGGCAGGTTTTTACAGGAGTTCCAATTTTTGGGAAGACTCTAGAAATTATTCAATGGAAAAAGCAAGACCTTTAATTAGCTTCCGAGCTGGCGAATTAATTGAAACCAGAATAAAAAAAATTGATAAAAAGCTATTAGAAAACACAAAGTATTCCAGGGTTGTAAAGAATAGACTAAACCACACTTCAAACGCCAGGAGAATACTTCAGAGAGCTATAACGATTGCTGTTATTGCAACTTTAACTAGCTATATTTTACCAAAAGTACCAGAAATTTTAGAAAACTTGACGAGCTCTGAGGAACCTTATGAAGACAGTTATCAAGAAGACAAGGAACGTCAAACTTCGAGGAAAAAATCATCTAAGATTGCTTCGATGGAGTTTGATCACTACATAGTTGAAAAAAACGATATAGAGAAAAATGGATCTGCACTCATAGAGGTTTTGGGAAAGTTAAAGTACGAACCCACTTTTTTTTCTATGAGTGTTGGGCCTGAATCCTTCTCAGAAATTGGAAGTACTGAAACTTTCCAAATTAGCGATCATAGAATAGAGAATCATGACCAGTTTGATATTTCGATAAAGACGAAGTCGAGTTTAGGCTCAATATTTATGGACCATATTTATGGTATACCAACACCGACAAGGGGTGAGTTAGAAAATTTGGTTGTTTACGCTCAAATCGGTAATGATATAAAAAAAGTGGCTAAAGAAAAATATAGAGTTGATTTTCAAGCTACCACTGGACAGTACTATTTAGTTTTTTATAGTGGAGAAAAAGCAGATGTCTTTGTTGAAGCTAGTTTCAATCTGACTAGCTTAGAATCAAGAAACATCACTCCTTTAGATGTTGTTATTAAGGATATTTTCTATCAATACCCAGACGGGCTTAGATTTAAAACCGAAACCCTAAAGACGGTTATTAAAAAGTTTGATGCAATGGGGGCAACTGAATTCTCGAAGATTGTTTTGGACGGTTTGGTAGGCAAAAATACCATTGGTTTTTCAGATCTTGAATCGATTTTGGCAAACGCCGGTATATACACCTTTGAAGAAAAAGGACAATTGTGGGAAAATTTTTTAAGAGAATGGATTAATCCCAACGTTCCCGTATATCAATTCAATCGTTATCTTGAATCTGGTAGTGGGAAGCTTTTTTATCAATGTACTGGCGCTGCCGCTATTGCAAAGTTTATTTTAGATGAATATTTTGAATTAGATTCTAACTATTTTTCATTAAAAACCGGGATGATTAATGGATATAGTTATAATGGTAATGGGCGAGGCATAGATTCTTCCATGGGGCATAGAAAAAATATTATTTATGGTGAAGGACCACTTTATGATTATGCGGCTATATTTTTTGATATCACCCCTATAAAAATGGATCCTAAATTTGAAGAGACGGCAACTGAAATTCGCGAAACTCAATCTAGTTCGAAAAGACAAGAAAAACTTAAAGAAGAAAGGGAGTTCAGTTTTGAAGAATGGTCTTCTGAATTTTTCAAAGAGATAAAAAATATAGCAAATGAGCTTTACAAAGGTAAGGACAATGAAAAACCAAAGGAATCTGATCCTCTGCAAGCTTGGAAGGAAATGGCGTGGAACCGAGGTTACTCTGCTCCTAAATTATCTAAAGCTAGTGTAAATATCCCAGATGACGAAAAAACGAAGATTAAAAAGAATAACAATCACGAAGTAAGTCCTGAATACAGATGGGCATTGGAAGTTTTAGAAGAAATAAACGAAGTAAGGGCCTTACTAGACAAGACGAGTTTTGGTGAAAGTTTACCTGAAGAGTCCCTTTTGTTTTATTTATTTTAATAAAATTAATTAATCGCAGATAAGATTTCTGACTTTGGAGTATATCAACCTGGGTTGGTGTCGGGCTTTTCGTAA
>JAYZXX010000126.1:0-3998 GCA_036140815.1 Bdellovibrionota bacterium
AGACTTTCCGGGATAGAACCCCAGCCAAGAAGTTGGGTCATTGGTCTTCTCAATATAGTAAAGACCTATTCTAATGCCGCTGCTAACCTTTTATCAATGGCTGCAACTTCCTTGGATTACCAATACAACTCAAAAATGTTTGCTAGTTTTAAAGATTTGAGTGAAATAAAAAGCATGGACATGGATATTGTAATGTATGGAAGAAAAAAGTTAAAAAAGTTCCATACTAGATTGTTTGGAAAAGGGCCTTTGAAGGACTCTTTCGGTAACGAGATTGAAATTCAAGTGGATGGAAAAACCTACTATTTTTATCATTTCTTAGGCTCTGAATTTTTATCAAAGTATCTAGATATTCGATATCATGAGCCAAGCTTCAGTTCGCAAACTGCTTTTTTAAAACAAAAAGAAAGAACCGAAATTTTTCAAGCGCATTTACAAAAAGTTCGTCATACTTTAGCTGAGGAAAAGAAAGGCAAGGTAAATGACATTGTGACTTTTGCGAACCGGCAAATTGCTTATATGCGCCAGCTTTTTCTTTCTTCCAACAATAGGGAGGCTATTGAGGCTCTCGGTAATCTTATTCTATTGGGGAAAAACTTAACTCCCGAAGCTATGCTTGGTAGGCATGAGCATATTGCTTTTTATCAAGCCCAACTAGCTCAAATATTACCAGAATTTGTTGCGGCAAGCTCATCGAAACGATTTAAAAGTAATGAAGAATTTCAGCAGTTTATGTCTCAATTAAGTCAGAAAGATATTCAGGAGAATATACTTCAACTTGGAATGTTAACAAGTGTAATTGGCTATGACCCACTACTCTTTTATCTCAATAATGGAGGAAGGTTTTTTCCGGTAGCTAATTAGGAAAAACCTACTTTTTTGCGAATAGTTTTGCTAATAAGGAACAATGAATTTAACCAAAGGCCAAAGAACAAAGCTAAAAATTCTAGAAACCACAGCCATACTTGCTGCGGAAAACGGTTTCGTTAATCTGTCTTATCAGGCGATCGCTGATGAAATTGGTCTTTCACAAGCTGCTGTAATTAAACACTTTCCAAGTAAAGAAGAGCTTTTTAAATCTGTTAGGGAAAGAGCAAGTCAATCGAATCAAGATTGGGTAAATACCTTTGTAGAAAAAAAAGAAACTGGAAAAGAAAAGTTAATCGAATACAGTGTACAAACTTGTAATTGGTGTATTGCCAACCCGTCCTTTATGCAGGTATTGGTTTTGGGTTATTACTCTTCAGCTACGGACAAGACTATGCAGCAGGCAAACCTGCAAGCATGGAAAAATGCTAAAGTAAAAATACGTTCTTTCTTTGAGCTACATTATTCTGATTTGAACTTAGAAACACCTAAAGATATTGAGAATCGAGTGGATCAAGTACATGCTTGGGTCACTGGTTTGGCGATTCGTCAATTTGTTCAGTACAGAAGTTTACCAAAGTCAACGAAGCTTCGAGAGGCTGTTGAGAATTTCGTTTTTTTGGTGTTAAAGTAAATGCTTCAAAACCAGTAATGATGTTTTTAAAAGTTTCACTGTGAAAGAGCTGCTGTTGTCCTGGAGATGAATGCACTTACCATTGGAAATAAAATTTGCTTATTTAGTTCAAGAAAAAGTAAAAAAATATCACTAGGGAAGAACGATTTGTATCCTGGTCTTTGAAGAAAATGAAAAAATTATAAGTTTTTTATTCCGCCGTAATTTATCCATCTAAGAACAAGAAAAGCTCAATAGCATATCGCTGAAAAGCTAATATTTTTAAGAAGATGTTACAAAAAAAATAGAAAAAAACAAAATTCAGCAAGGCAATTGTTATAAGGATATAACAGAAAAATTGAGAGGGACAATTTGGATTTAGGGAATCTAAAAAAGCGAATGAATGGGGCTTTATTTGTAGTTATATTACTTGTGTTTTCGACACAGACCTTTGCTATTAAATCTACAAAAATTATCGAAGATCGAAATTTGTTGTTGCGGGCAATTTATCTCGCCACGAAAACAAGTCACGACAAGGCTGAGGCTTGGGAACAGGCAAAAGAATACTTTTTTCTTTTTGAAACAGGCCAAGGTGCGGAGTCTAAAAATGTTCTGACGGGATATCATGAATACCCAGATGTCTTAATCTCTCTTGCTAGTTTTGAAGTAGCTAAAAACAAAGACTCTCGAGACATTGAAAAAGTAATGTTTTTTTTAGAAAGACTTGGTTTTGCAGGGCACTCACATAATATTATGCCTCCGCCCGAAAAATCATTAGAAGTGGCCCGATTTGTTCTTTTAGAGCAAAGAATAAAAGAGTTGATTCGTCAGCAGGCTAAGGGCTACAGGGAAAATGAAGATAAGCTTTTGCAATTGCTAGATGAAAGCAAGAAATACATGAAAGCAAAGACGCCTGCGAAGCAAAAGGTCTACCTCTTTGATAAAGACGAACGAGATATTTACCTTCAAGAAAATGAGTTAATAGTTGCTGCCAAAGCTTTTATGCAAGATGTCCAGTCTAAGGAGGAGCGTCGAAAAAAATTAGCTACAACGGGTGTGGCATTTGATCCTAATATCCCATTATTTGAGGAATTGATTCGAGCAAAGGTTCCTAGGGACTTTGGCTCGAAAGAAATTAAAGCTGGAGATGTTAGCAGCGCAGAGCTTTTATTGGCTGGATCCACTCGGTTTATCACAGACGAGGTAATGAAAGATCTTGTGTCTGGGGATTTCTTTAAAATTGTTGGCCGTAATTCGGAAGTACAACAGATTGTTAGTATATTGGCGAAGCTAAGAAGAAATAATGCCATGCTAGTAGGGCCTGCCGGTGCGGGGAAGTCAGCTATTATTGAAGCTTTCGCACAAATGATTATTGCAGGGAAATACGCTGATAATTCTTATACAGCTTTTTTAAAGGATGCAATTATCATTGAAACTTCGACTGGTAGACTTTCCTCTCTTGCGAAAACGGATAAGGCTTCCGGCCAAGGCTTCGTGATGGAAAAGTATTTGGAAGCACTCGATGAGATACAAGAAGAGATTAAACGTCCAATCATTGTTTTTATAGATGAAATACATACTTTGTCGGCGGCTCATACAGAGGCTATGAAGACAGCTATGGATTCAAAAAAGGGCAAGCTGTTTTTTATTGGAGCAAGTACCTCTACGGAGTTTGATGGGACATTTAAAGATAACGAAGCCTTTCTTCGACGAATTAAGAAAATAGGAGTAAAGGAATTTTCCGAACTAGAAATTTTTGAAATTCTTAAGGATAATTATCTTCCTTATATTAGTCCGAAGCGGGGCCACTTCACAATTAATGACCAAAATCTTCGTTATGCAATCGACCAAGCTATTTTTGTCTACCCTGAAATGGGGAAAATGGGAGCTTCTCAAGAGCTTTTAGATGTTTTGCCTTTAGAATATCTAATGGAAAATGAATCTATAAAACTTGAAATCACTGATGATATCATTACGGATTTTATCCAAAAAGAAACAAAGCTTCCTATTGATGTTAGAGATGACATTAAGATGGAGGAGTACCGTAGCAATTTGGTTGAGAAAATAGGAAAGGACGTACAGGGTCAAGAACGCATGATCAATGACTTGGTAGATGCCTGGATGGCGGTTCTAAGAAATGATTCTGATCGAGGAGTTAGAGTTATTCAATTGATGGGGCGCTCAGGTGTTGGTAAAACCGAAGTTGTTAAATCTTTTGCAAAACACGCTCTCGGAGGAAAAGACCGACTTTTTACAATTAACGGTAGTGAATATAAAGAAGTTAATGAAATTGGTATGAGTCCACTTGTAGGTATTCCAAAAGGAGTACAGGGTTCAAACATGAGCTCAGGAAAATTACTGGACTTTGTTGATGATGCTGGACGTGGAAAGTACATGGGCGTGATCCTAATTGATGAGAGCGATAAAGCGGCATTACTTTTTTATGAAACCTTGAGACGTTTATTTGATGAAGGAAGAATTTCTGGACGTGATGGTAAGCTACGAACTTTTAATCGAC
>JAYZXX010000127.1:0-10746 GCA_036140815.1 Bdellovibrionota bacterium
AACTTTAAATGCCTTCGAATATTATAAGATCGAAAACTATACATTGAGGACCATACATTTTTTAAATGGAATTCGAGATCCATTTGACTTTGAATCTTTCCGAATGAGGATTCAAACACCCCTGCTCCAATGGAGTCTTCCAATTCATTGCTACTACGAAAAGCCATTTCCGCATCGGGAAGTGATTGTAAAGCTTGAACCTGTCTATACAGATAGTCCAGTAAGTTAATATCTACTTGCTGAATCTCTTCTCTTACAAGCAGCTCGCTAATGTCTGTTTTTCGAATTAGCTTTTTTACTTCCGATAAAATCTCTTGGGCTTCGGTTACATCAAAGTTTTTTTCTAGGTATTCTGTTGCTGAAAGGATTAGATTTCGAATAGAAGCCTTTCTTTCAATGTTTTCTTGTAGGCCAATAAGAAAGGGATAATCTTCTTGGCTAATTTTTACTTCGATAGACTTGACGGCCTCCCAGGCCCCTGTACTGATTACCTTTGCCTTTGGTAACCAGTCTTTTGTTCTCGGCCACCAAACCGAGGCAAGACTTTTGGCTTTTTGTCCAACCAATTCAATCGGAAGCTGTTTTGTTTTTTCTAAATCAGCAACAAAAAACTTTGAGCGATCATGATCAATGGGAAGGATTGCTTTAGGTGATGCTAATAGCTGATCTTCGTATTCTTGATGGCTAGATAATCGAAGACGAAAGCTGCCTTCCCTATCCAATGCTTTAATTCCCTCAATATTCAAAGAAACAAATTGCTTCTCATACTTTTTAAGACCTTCAATGTATGCTTTATCCTGGATGTAAACCAAAGGGGAATTCATCGCATGAAACATTTCTTGAACATGAGTTCCATAAAGAGGTAGCTTTTTGTTGGTAATAATACCGGCCACAAATGGAGGATCTATATCAAGAGGAAGCTCATCAATTAGCAAAATACTTCTTGGATCCATGCTACCAGCTTCCGCAATGTATTCTTCTTTGCTCAAAAACCTCAATATGCCAACTTTGTTTCCACCACTGTAGGCCTCCCAATTTTGAGAACCCAAAACAAAATCAGCAGCAATTTCAGCATCGGTTAAGGGGGAATTTTTACAAGGCATTGCCCAAATTGCGCCATGGTCTAAAAGCAATAAGCTTAGCAGCATAGCTATAAGAGATTTCAGGGGAAAAAACATTTTCATAAGCTAATTTTTTGCAATAACAAGGCCTAAAAAAAGCCTCACATATTATATGCGAGGCCTTCTAAAACTAAATAATTCTTCATTTAATTATTTTTGAATAATATGAATCGCATGCCCCAAAGTCGCTTCAGCAGCTTCCATCATTGTCTCCCCTAATGTTGGATGAGGATGAATGGTAAGAGCGATATCTTCAAGGCGAGCACCCATTTCGATGGCCAAAGCCGCTTCACTAATTAAGTTACTCGCTTCTGGACCACAAATATGAACGCCTTTAACGATATGGTCTTTTTTGTCAGCCACAATTTTAACGAAACCATCCGTTTCACCAATAGAAACTGCCTTCCCGTTGGCACCAAATGGGAATTTACCCACTTTAACTTCGATGCCTTGGGCTTTACATTCTTCTTCCGTAAGACCAACACTGGCTACCTCTGGATCAACAAAGATCACCGCAGGAACCGTTTTGGCATCATATACGCGGTTTTGACCAGCGATTACTTCTGCGGCTAAAATCCCTTCATGACTGGCTTTATGAGCCAACATCGGTTGTCCAGCAATATCACCAATAGCATAAATGCCTTCGATGTTTGTTTTCATTTGTGGGTTAACTTTAATGCAGCCCTGCTTATCTAGCTCGATACCGATGCCTTTTAAATTTAATTGATCCGAATTTGGCTTACGCCCAACCGTTACCAAAATCTTCTCTACTTCGATGGTAGATGGCTTTCCGTCTACTTCGTAAGTTAGCTCATAGCCATTAGAAGTTTTCTTTTGTGATTTAGCAAAAGCCTTCGTTACCACTTTAACGCCAAGTTTTTTCAACTTACGACTTACTACTTGTACACAGTCCTTATCAACAACGTCTTTTAACAAAGCGTCTGCTGCTTCAATCACAGTAACTTCTGTGCCGATCTTAGCAAGGAATGTACCGATTTCTAAACCGATATAACCACCACCGATTACCGCAACGCTTTTTACTGCTTTATCAATGGCCAATGCTCCGGTCGAGGACATAATGCCCTTTTCATCAAAAGCAAAACCTGGGATCTCAATCGGACGAGAACCGGTGGCGACGATAAAGTTTTTCGCCGTGATTTTTTCTTTACCAGATTTTGAGCTAACTTCGATTTCGTTTTTAGAAACGAAGTTGGCCTCTCCCATGATTTGCTCTACTTTATTTCCTTTTAAAAGTTGAGCCACACCACCTGACATACGATCACAAACACCTCGTTTATAATCTTGTAATTTCTTGTGGTTAATCTTTGGATCTTTAACTTCGATCCCCATTTCAGGAAAGAAGTCTTGCGCCTTTTTAAAATAACTAGAAGCCTTGATCAATGCCTTTGATGGGATACAGCCTACGTTTAAGCAAACTCCGCCCCAAAATTCTCTTTCAATCACTGCCGTTTTTAAACCTAACTGTGCACTACGAATGGCAGCAACATAACCACCAGGACCAGCACCAATAACAACTACATCAAAATTTTTAGCCATCTTGCTACTCCTTTCTTAGTACATATCCAGCATCAAGCGAGCTGGGTTTTCTAGACGATGTAACATGGAAGTTAAGAACCTTGCCGCAACCGCACCATCAATCAAACGGTGATCCGCAGTACAACTAAAGTTCATAGACTTAATTGCTCTCCACTTACCTTCTTTTAAAATTGGCTTATCAGTCATTTTGTACATACCAATGATCGCCACTTCTGGGTGGTTGATGATCGGAGTTGCGTAAGTTCCACCAACACTACCGATATTTGTGATCGTGATAGTAGCGCCTTGCATATCCTCAAGAGCAAGTTTCCCTGCACGAGCTTTGGTAGCAAGCTCAGTGATTTCAGCACTGATTTCCCAAATGGATTTTTGGTCTGCGTTTTTAATAACAGGAACCACTAAACCGTTTGGAGTGTCAGCTGCAAAACCGATATTGAAATAGTTTTTATAAACGATTTCACCAGCAGCATCATCAATACTAGCATTCATCATTTCAAAACCATCGCGACAAGTTGCAATGATCGATTTCATTACGAAAGGAAGGTAAGTGATTTTTACGCCACGTTTTTCAGCTTCCGCTTTTAAGTCACCACGCATTTTGTAAAGACGAGTGATATTCACCTCATCCATCAAGCTGAAGTGAGGAATGATTTGTTTGTATAGCTGCATGTTTTCAGCAATCTTACGACGAATACCACGAAGAGCTACGCGATTCTCAAGCTCACCTTGCTGGCTCTTAAAAGCAGGTTTCGGAATATTCGCTTTTGGAGCCACGGCCTCAATTTTACTAGGAGTAGCTTGTGCTCCACCACCTTGCCCCATTACATCGTCACGAGTAACACGACCAGCAAGACCAGACCCATTTACTTGGTTAATGTCTACATTCATTTCGCGAGCCAATCTACGAGTAGATGGAGTTGCCAATACGTGACTTTCTGCGACTGGAGGGTTTACCTCAGCACTTGCAGAAACTTGTGCCGGAGCTGCTTGTGCTGCTGCCTTTGGCGCTTCTTGTTTCGCTTCTACTTTTGGCTCTTCTTTTTTCGGAACACTGCTACCAGCAGACTCTTCTAAAATTAAAAGAACTTGCTCTACAGGAACAACGTCCCCTTCTTCTGCTTTTAATTCTTTAACTACACCAGCTTTCGAACTAGGAACTTCCACAGTCGCTTTGTCTGTCATCATTTCAGCAAGGGGTTGGTCTACTTCTACTTTGTCACCAACACTTACTAGCCAGGAAACCAGTTCCCCTTCTGTAACACCTTCACCTAATTCTGGAAGTTTAATTTCCACATCTGCCATGTTGTTTTCTCCTTATACGTTCGCAGGAAGAGGACTTGGACCATCGCCTTCGCCTCTTCTTTGTCGTTCAATCATTCCTGTCATAAAAAATTCACCGGCACGGTAAGAGCTTCTTACCATGGGACCGCTTGCACAATATAAAAAGCCCATTTCTAGAGCTTTGTCGCGCCAGTAATCAAATTTTTCTGGGCGAACATATTCTACCACTTTCAAATGTTTTTGCGTTGGTTGTAGATATTGACCAAAGGTAATCACATCACAAGCAACACTACGAAGATCTTGCATACATGCAAGCACTTCTTCGTCTGTTTCTCCAAGACCAAGCATTAGAGAAGTTTTGGTATACATATTGGGATTAATCTCTTTTACTTTTTTTAGTACGTTTAATGTTTTCCAGTAACCAGCACGAGGGTCACGAACGTATTTTGTCAAACGCTCCACCGTCTCTACGTTTTGCGCAAATACATCAGGGCCACCTTCTACCATTGTACGAATGTGTGTTTCGTCTCCGTTAAAATCCGGAGTTAAAACTTCTACCAGAAGCTTTGGATTGTTTTCTTTCATCACTCGCACGGTTTTCGCAAAATGACTAGCACCATAATCTTCAAGATCATCACGATCCACAGAAGTAACCACCACATAATCAATATCCATTTGCGCTGTTGCAAATCCAACTTTGTAAGGTTCGTCTTTATCTAGAGGCAGTTGATTTCTTGGGTTGGCCGTTTTTACGTTACAAAAACGACAACCACGAGTGCAGGTGTCTCCCATGATCATCACGGTTGCCGTACCACCTGACCAACATTCACCTAGGTTTGGACATTTAGCTTCTTGGCAAACTGTTGCAAGATTCAGCTCTTTCATCATCGAGCGAAGATTAGTAACTCTCTCCCCGCTTGGTAGTTTCATTTTTAGCCAATTGGGTTTTTTCTCAACAAACTCACCATCAACCATAGGCGGGTTTGGATAATTCTTGCTCGGTGTAATTGGTTCACTTGCCATATTTCTCAACTCTGTTTTTATTAACTTCAAAATTTCGAGACGAACTGATTGGTGTTTTTTATTCATCAGCTTTTGCGAGCAAAAAAACCACTTTCCAAAAGCAGCTTAATCCACCTACAAAATTCGCCTATATGATTGGAATGGTTTAACATTTTTATGATTTGCTGTCGATCTTTAAGCTTAAATCTACAAAAAGGCTCTTAAGTCGCCACAATCAATTGCCTACATGCGTCAAGTGACCGTTATAACTATTCTTTCAACCTGTAAACTCAGCATATAGATTGGAATGAAAGTAAATATGGCTTAGTTTTTTATAGATATTTATGCAAAAGTCTACTCGCTAATATCATTCGACAAGCCTTATCTCTTTAAATCATTTGTAAACTTCTTCGCTATTTCTTTTTCTTCCGCAAGGCAGCTAGCCCTAAACTTTTAGCCTTCAATCAGTTTAAACATTCAAAGTCCTATTCAATGAGGGCTACCTGTATAATCGGATCGACACAAAAACCGTTCTAAACAATTTATAATCAGGCCAGTTGATACATTTAATTCAATGCTAACCAGTTACTTGTAACACAGGGCCAATTGCCAATAAAAAAAGAAAATTCGCTAAAGATTTGTTGGAACCCATATCCATATTTGCAGGCAAGTACATATCTAGAATCGGGCTGCCAAACAAACAGTCGGAAGTTTTTAAGTCTGTTTAAGCAAAAGTAAGGCTTTCAAAAAATGATACATTTTTAGTAGTTCAACTTCACCCATTCAGAGCAGATTCTAAATCAAAAGACTTCTCGGTGACTTACACTTCTATCCCAAAGGCTGCCAATCCCCTGCTCCGCCATTTCTGCATCTACTAAATAGGTAGTTTCTGCATCGAAAACATTAGAGTTGTCTTTGTTTGGCGATACTATGATACTAAACCTTTGCTTAATTCGATAGTTGTCTCTTTGTTTTTTAATCTCTTTTTGTGATGGAAAACTATAAGATTGTGAGTGAGTTCGTACCAATGTTCCCATATAGAACAATGTTTCTCCCTTGGAGTTTTCCATTTTTGTCTCCGATTCTAATTCACGAACTTGAGGAAAGTCAAAATCATCAACATACCTATAACTGGAAAGACGAATAAAAAATCGAACCAAAGCATTATTGGTCGAGTAAGCCACTAATTCATAATTTTCACCTGAATACGGGCTAGCCAATAGCGTTTCTTGAAGTAACTCAATGGCATCTTTGATCGTTCTAATATTTGAAACTTCAATATATCTAGAACGTCCCTGTACACCTAAAACTCTCATAGTATGCGAACTACCCGTTTCACTAAAAAGGGCTTTTTCAATTAAAGGCATTTCTTGAATGCTCAAAGCCTCTAAGTCTTTCGCTCCTATCAAGCGTTGAACAGGATCTAAGCGAAACGCCTTTTGTAAGTATCGGAGGTACTTAAGGCCAATTGTATTATAAGTCTCATCTTTAAAAGGACCTTTTTCATTGTTTAAAATATGTTGGATTGTAGCGGAACGACAAGCCCCCCTAGTTACTGCAAAAGCTATCCCTTGAGCAAATAGCATCAATAAGATCATTAAAATTTGGGAAACTTGTAGCTTCATAAAACTTCCTATTGGCACAAGCCTTTCTTCTTTATCTACTAAGAAACACAAGTACTTTTCAGGCATTCTAGCACAAATATCAATACCGAAAAGAAATGCTTTCAAAAGGGCCCTAAGGATGAAACTTTACCAATGGAGCTGCCACAAAGTGTCAGTCTAAACAAGCGACTACCAAAAGGCCCCTTCTATCGAATACACCTAAAGCCCTTTGCGCCTCAAATACCTAGGCCTAGGTCTGGGCTGAATGCGACATATGTACAGCTCCCCCTAACTAAACTCTATAATTTCACTATACCAAAGGGGGAAAAATGAATTTTATGAAATGGGGCTTATTGATATTGTTACTTCCAATAATATCCGTGGCAAAACCAAAAGTGGAAGACGGATATTTTGCCGTTAGAACAAAACACCTAGATAGCTTTAGAGCGGCTTATCAAAGTGTAAATGTTAGGGAATTAAAAAGAGATAGTGGCTATAGCTTAGTTCGCTTAAACAACCAACAAATCATGCAAATCACAACACACATTCATGAAATTGAGCACAACTGTGGTGGCTTGATCGATCTTAGTGTTGATGTAAAAGCAAAGCGTTTATCAGTATTTTCCGTATTCGATAGCTTTATGAAAGTACCTGCCTTACCTGAAAAAGCTTTCGTATTAGACGATAAAGTAAAAGTTTTAGAGGTGGTTAATCACTTAAGTAAAACAGAATATGAAAAAACTTTGCGTGCTTTTACTAGCTTTCCAAATCGTTTTGCCAATGGAGCTAAAGGCTATGAAGCCGCCTATTGGTTAAAAGATACAGCATTAAAATATGCCAATGACCTTGGAAGAACCGATGTAAAAGCAACGACTTTCGATACTCCAAGGTACGAGCAGCCATCCATTTTAATTACAATTCCAGGAACTCAACCAAGTCTTCCAGGGGTTTTAATCGGTGGTCATATGGATAGCTATCCTGGAAACAAGCCAGCGGTTGATGATGATGCTTCTGGAACTATCGCTGCTATGGAAACTTTACGCGGAATATTAGCTTCGGGAAAACGCTTTGAAAGAAATATCTTTATTGCTTTCTATGCTGCAGAAGAATGGGGTCTACACGGATCTAAAGTAATGGCCAATGAGTTTAAAAGACAAAACATTCAGCTTGAAGGAATCATGCAACTAGATATGATTGCTTACAGTCAAAAAACCAACAAGCACTTTACCTTTGTAAGAGATTTCACCAATGATGGTTTGACCAACTTTACAAAAACTTTAGCGATGGAATATTTAAATACTCCTGAAGATAAAATTGGTGATACAGAGTGTGGTTATGGTTGTTCGGATCATGCTTCTTGGCATAGAAATGGTTACCGTGCTGTGACTCCTTTTGAGGCTCTTTTTGATGGCATGAATGACGAGCTTCACACATCTCGTGATACTATGGCACTAGCTGATATGGATCATGCTTTTCGCTTTGTTCAGCTTGGAACGGCATTTGTTACAGAGTTGGCGAATCCGCAATAATTTGTTTTTGAAATTTGATTTTAGAGGCCCAGGTGTTTTTGCATCTGGGTTTTTTCGTTGATTGTAGTGGCATAATTCTTTCGAGGCTTTAGTGTAGGTGGATCTTTGCTTTCAGCTTTGAGTTTTTAGGTGGAGCTATTACTCGAGACTCGCCTTCATTTTGTATATTCATTTTTTTATTAAATTTTGCTCTCACTACTCGTTTATTTCACTTGAAGAACCGGCCTTCTAATGCAAAAGCCGATTTCCAATTACTTCTTTGGACTTGCAGATTTGGAACACATTTTCTTACCAGAATAAACTTTTTCTGTGGCCTGCCTAAATTGCTCAACATAAAGCTCTCGCTTTTCCTTGGCCGACAATCTATCCTTACCAAATTTGTTCTCTTCCGCTTCACTAAAGGCACTTAACTCATCAAGTGGAAGTCGATCAGCGAGAGCCTTGCTAAGCCTTGGTGTGGGATCTACTAATTTAAAATCATGCAGAGGTGCCTTCAATTCTAAAAGTTCATTAAACTCCCTTTCCTCCATCTCACCCTGCTCGGCGAGAATCTCAATCTTTTCTAGATACCATTCTTTAGAATGTGAAGCCAACAAATCTCTCACCATGAAGTCTTCGACTTCCTGTAAAACTCTTCCTAGCCTCTCGGTTTCTTTTTCTGAAATTTCTTCGAAATCTACCTTCTTATCTGATCGATTAACAGCCCCACCTTGTCTGCTTATAGCTGGCCCATAGGGATTGAGACCTAGAGAATGAAAAAGTTTAACTATCTCTTCTGTTGCAGATAAAAGATCTTGTCCTGAACCTAGACCACTTTCAAAAAGAGATGTAGGTGATTGGGCATTTGAACCGAAAATGACTCTCTCCATCGCGCGGGATCCAAGGCCAAAATAAATATCAGCAATTAGTTCATTTACATTGGTTGCCTTTTCGATGTCTTTCAAGCTTACAAAGCCACCAACACCGCTCATAGGAGATACAGCTACCACTCTTTCAATCCTGAGGCCAAGCGAAGTAGCTACATAGGCATGTCCAAATTCGTGAACGGTGGTTTCAAATCTTTTCCGAGAAATGTTGCCATAGGCTTTTACGGATGGGAAACTTAGTTCCACTTGCCTTTTATATTCTATTTGCTTAAGTCCCTGACTATTTCCCAATGACTCTATTTTTGACAAAACTGTGGAATCCTCCAGAGAATACTCTAAAGTTAAACTAATTGGGTCGCTCCTTAAACTACCTTTCAATTCTCGTAAAGCATATTCTACATCAAGTCCTACAGTCTTTTTAACACTGTCCACCGTGTAGCGTGGACCTTCTGAGGGAATAACATTTTCTCTATAAAGAAAATCTACGTAAGAGTCCGTCAAGATAAGCTTGACCTTTCCTATTTCTTCACCACCCACACTCTTGAAGCGTTCTTGTGTATAAATCTCCACTTGGTCTCTTATAATTTGATAGTAATCTTTTTCTTCTGGAGGTTTCACCACTATAATTTTCGATAAAATTCTACTGATGGTTTCGGCGCGAAATATTTTACTGAGAATTTTTCTCAGTGTTGCTTTTGAAGAAGAGATTTCACGCCAACTATTAATCATTTTTTGTACGCTAGTTAATCTAGGATCAGCCTCGAAATCAAATAAATTAGAGTTGAAGTTCATGGTACCAATTAGGTAAGCTCCCCTTACGTCAACCCCTCTTTTCTCAGTGCTCCATTGAGCCTTTTTCGTTATCTCAGACCTGCCCGTATCTAAAAGATCGTTGAAAATGGTTAAGACAGGTCTATCAATTGGAGTTCCATGAGAGTCAATCTCGAAGAGTTTATCCACTTCTTCTAAAAGTAGAATATATTTTCCGCTGGAACCCGCCTCTGCTTTTGCCTGTTCAACGGCTTCGACTAAACTATCTAAAAATAAGACCGAAGCCTCTTCCGAGCTCGAGGAAAACGCACGCAAATTAACTCTAGCGATGGGAATCCCCAATATTTTGGCAACAATTTCAACGCCACTAGTTTTACCGATCCCTGGGAAACCCGAATAGATACTAGCTTTAGGCTCTCGTAGACTTGTAATTGAAGCAGACATATAAGAAGCCATCTCACCTGAGATGTGTTTTGCAAACTGTTCTTGCCCTCGATTGACTTTTAAAATTTCTTTTTCCAAAAACTTAGGATCGATTTTGGTATTTGGAAAGCGATTATTACGAATCTCAGTAGCTGATAGCTCTTTGGAAGTCCATCTTTTTGCTTCGTCTTGAGAAAGCTCAGTAAGTTGTTGAGGCTTTTTGATCACACCGCTTGCTTCATTAAAATCTAAAGTAATGCTGTGAGTATCTGATACAATTCTTTTACCCTTGATTAACTTTAAATTTTCAACCTTTAATTTTAACTTTCCCTTTTTGCCTATTTTGATTTCAACATTTCTTGGGCGAACCAATTCTTTTCGATCCTGAAAAACAAGGCGCGAGGCTATGGACTGTATTTGATCGATAAAATCTGTAATACCCATAATTAATCCCCGCGGTCCAGCAGCGGGGATAAAATATTGCTTAAATAAAAACTCAGCAAGTTTTTTTGAATAAGTAATGTTCAAATAACTTGAGGAATTGGAAGTGATTTCGTTAATACGTTCCTTTATTTTTTCATCAATAATTTTT